>JAGPVT010000014.1 GCA_018066865.1 Marinobacter sp.
TTAAAGGCAAAACCATGGTGGTTTTCGGTACCCGCTAAATCATTACGGGGTTTCTGGGTCAAAAGCTCAGTCAGTCAACAATTGCAACGGACTTCACCTGCATCCAGACCTGCTGACCGGCTTCAATATCAAGGGTGTGCACGGCTCGACTCGTCAGTCGTGAGAGAAACGGAGTTTGCCCCGCCAGCAGGCGCACCATGGAGGTCCCCGGGCTTACGTCCGAGGCCACTTCGTTAACGGTCGCGGGCAGAAGGTTCTGGATGCTCTGATCGGTCTGTTCGCTCCGGGCCAGGCTGATATCCCGGGCAAGCACCTGCAGACGTATCCTTTGCCCAATTGCCAGGCCTTCATCCGCCCTCACCCAGAGATGTCCTCCCGCAAAATCAGCACGGCACAGGTGCCACTGATCGTCACGCTCGGAGATGGTCGCGTCGAGAATAACCCCTGCATCTTCCTCAAGCCCAAAGGGCTGATCCGTGCGCCCCATGATTTGCTGCAGCGGGCCTTCGGCAACCACCCGCCCCATGTCCATCATTACAATGTGATCTGCCAACCGCGCGACTTCTGCAGTGGAGTGGGAGACATAGAGTATGGGGATGGCGAGGTTGTCCCGAAGGGCCTCCAGGTAAGGCATGATCTCCTGCTTGCTCTTCTGGTCGAGTGCAGACAGGGGTTCGTCCATCAGCAAAAGCCTTGGGCTGGTCAGTAGTGCCCTTGCTATAGCGACGCGTTGGCGCTCGCCACCCGACAGTTTTTCTGGCATTCGTCCGAGCAACTGAGAGAGCCCCAGCCATTCAACAACCTGATCGAAGGATACCTGGCGCTCGCTCTGCGGAATGCGCTTGTATCCGTACATCAGGTTGCTCTTTACCGACAGGTGAGGGAACAGGCTGGTTTCCTGGAACACATAAGCCAGAGGCCGCTGGTGAACAGGGCGGCTGCCACGTTCACCCTGCCATTCGTCACCGTTGACACACACGGTGCCTTCGGCAGCTTGCAGGCCTGCCATGCAGCGCAACAGCGTTGTTTTACCGCAGCCCGAGTGCCCGAACAGTGCGGTGAGCCCGCTACCCGGAAGGTCCAAATCGACATCCAGTACAAATGTTCCGACGCTGCAGGCGAGTCGTGCCTGTATTCCCATTGTCGTCATTATTTCACCAATCCGGACTGCAGTCGGCCATTGAGTGAATAAAGCGTTACGAGCACCGCAAAAGAGAAGACAACCATGCCAGCTGCCAACCAGTGGGCCTGGGTATACTCCAGAGACTCTACATGGTCGTAGATAGCCACAGAGAGCACCTTGGTTTCACCGGGTATGTTGCCGCCGATCATCAGCACAACGCCAAACTCGCCGATGGTATGGGCAAAGGTGAGTACGCCAGCGGTTAGAAATCCCGGGCGGGCGAGGGGAAGCACAATGGAGAAAAAACGATCTATGGGTGAGGCCCGGAGCGTGGATGCGACTTCAAGAAGCTGCTGATTGATCGAGGCGAACGCATTTTGCAGGGGCTGAACGGTAAACGGCAGGGAGTAAATGACCGACGCAATCACCAGGCCCTCGAAGGTGAAGGGCAACAAACCCAACCCCAGTTGCTCGGTTAGCTGACCAACCAAGCCTTTCGGCCCCATCAGAACCAACAGGTAGAACCCGAGAACTGTGGGGGGCAATACCAGCGGCAGAGCAACAATTGCCGCAATGGGCTGCCTTACCCAGTGGTTGCTGCGGGCCAGCCACCAGGCAATGGGCGTTCCCAGCACCAGAAGTATGGCGGTGGTAAAACCTGCGAGTTTCAGGGTGAGCCAGACGGGCTCCCAGTATATGTCCATGGTATCGACCGGGTTACTGCTCAGTGTTCGGTTTCATAGCCAGATTCTTCAATAATGCCCCGGGCTTCGTCGCCGCGCAGGAACTCGAGCCACTGGTGTGCCGCATTTTTGGTTTCGCTGCGGGTAAGAAGAATAGCCTGTTGTTTGATGGGGGAATAGTAGGCTTGCGGAATCAACCAGAGTGAGCCGCCTTTTTCATCCCATGCGCGCACCTGCGAGAGAGCGACAAAACCGGATTGGGCGTTGGTGGTGGCGACAAACTGGAAGGTCTGGGCAATGGAGTCGCCGCGTACCAGACGACTCTGCAACGATTCCCAGACGCCCAGCTCAGAGAGTACTTGTTGGGCCGCTAAGCCGTAAGGCGCTGTCTTCGGATTCGCAATCGCCAAACGAGCAAATCCGCCGGACTCAAGCCATGCTTTCGGATCTTCAAATGTGCCGGGTACCGAGCTCCAGAGCGCCAGTTTCCCCTTGGCATAGGTGAACCGGGTACCTCCTACGCCTTGGCCATTCTCCTCAAGCAGCTCCGGGCGGCGGCTGTCGGCGGCAAGAAACACGTCAAACGGCGCACCATGTTCTATCTGTGCATAGAGTTTGCCAGTAGAGCCATAGCTTGCAACCGTTTCCAGCCCGGTTGCCTCACCAAATGCTGCAATCAGATCACGGGCGGTGTCGGTAAAGTTGGCGGCCACCGCAAGACGAACATCGGCGGCGTGAGCCATGCTGCTGAGTGCCAGTAGCAGGCACAGGCCTGCTACTGGGTGATGATGCTTTCCGGGGACGTGCATGGGCCTTTTTCTTATATCCGGGTGTATATAACGATGTGCTTGGTATAGTTGCCTGAGAGCCCGGGCGGGGATCTTCTCAGGGATCAGGTTCATTCTCCGTGGCAAGCAGCGATAACACGTGCTCCCGGACTTCTTCGGTATTGGTTTCATTCAGCATCTCGTGCCGGCCCCCTTCGAACAACCGTAAGCTTGTCTCCCGCACGCCAGCCTTCTGAATGTGCTGAAAGTGCCGGGTAACACCTTTGCCCATTTCCCCAACCGGGTCGTCCGAGCCTGAAAACAGGTGAACGGGGAGGGTCTTGCGCCATCGCGACGGTTTAATGGTAAGCATACCCTGAATAAAATCATGCCACAGCCCTGTGGTGCATTCGAACCCGCAGAGCGGATCCGCTACGTATCTGTCTACCTGGGCAGTATCCCGGCTTAACCAGTCGCAGTCGGTCCGGTTGGGCCGGAACAGGCGGTTGAATTTGCCAAAGGTCATTCTGGAAATGGTTGGGCTTCGGTGATGTCGGCCGTATAGCCGCCGAATTCCCCTGATCGACGCCTCGGACGTCCATAGCTGAGGTCCGGAGGTGCAGTTGGTGGCGCTCAGTATCAGGCAGTCCAGTGAGCCAGGGTGTTGCTGTGCGCAGCTCTGGGCGATGAACGATCCCGTGACGTTAGACCACCAGGGTGAGCCATGTCGCGGAACAGGTCCACGTATTCGTGAGTCCAGAGCAAAAGCAGGTTGTTGGCCGGCTAGCGGTAATCGCTGTAAACCCTGTTGAGCACCTGCAATTGTGGCTGCCATTGATTGAGCCAGGTTTGCATTTCCTTCGGGATTCGAGGTGGTTTTGGCCAGGGTACCGGGTAGGCTTCGGGCTGAAACAGTGGGGCAAAAAGCGCAGCTGCGGCCAGATCCGCGCGGGAGAAGGACTCACCGGCCAGAAACGGCTGCTGGCTGTAGGTTTCCGCCAGTTCGGTAAGCAGGTTCTCCATGGACTCCCGGGATTTTTCGGCGGTTCTCTCGTTGATCTTCATCCATTTTCGCATCGTTTCGCTGACACGGCTGAATGCCAGGCTGAGCAGAATTCGGTTGTAATAAGGTGTGCCCGCAGCCAGTAAGGGCACCACAATTTTCGGGCGCTGCAGGAAGTGGTGATAGGAGTAACAACGAATGGCGGGGCCAGCTTCATCATCAAGGCGCTTTTCCCACGCCAGAGCCTGCGTTCTTGCGGGTTCGTCCATTGGGGTGAGCGGCTTGTCAGGAAAGACTCTGTCAAGGTAGTCGAGTATGTTGGATGAACCCTGGATCACCTCGCCATCATGTTCCAGCACAGGTACAGAAGCGCCTGCGCCGTTGGTGAGCTTCTTTACGGTTTTTATGTGCTGCCCTGGCAAGAGGTTTGCGGTTTCATAATTGAGCTTCTTGTAATCCAGCGCCCAACGGATTTTCTCGCAGTAGTGGGATATGGCGAACTGATAGAGCCTGAGAGCCATGCTGTGCCTCCTGAGTGATGGGCTTCAGCATAACCTTCAGCAAGAGCGATAAAAAGCAGAAGAGCTGTATGCGTTGCGCGATTTTAATGCTTGCAAGGCCTCTGCAATTGGTTTTCATCAAGGCTTGCCTTTAAGATGCCGACATTTATTAAGGTTACAATCCAGGGGTGTGTCCATGTACTTGAAACGGATCTCGGTGACGTCTATCGTCGCAGCCAGCGGGCTTTTTCTCTCTGCCTGCGCCACCGGGCCGGATACGCCGATGACTTCAGGCAGCTATCAGTGTGGCCAGTTGAACGTCACTACTACCAGTGTTGGAGACGGCGGCCAGCTTACCGTTGAGTTTCAGGGCCAGCGTCTGCTGCTGAAACAGGCTGTGAGCGCGTCAGGTGCGCGTTATGTTGCGACGGAAGATGATAAGACCTACTTCTGGGGCAAAGGCGAGCGAGCGCTATTCAGCGTAAAAGGACAGAGATACCCGGAGTGCTTGCAGGACGGTGCGATGGAAATGCCGTTTGAAGCCACTGGCAACGAGCCTTTCTGGCATGTCCGTGTAGCGCACCAGGAGTTGGTGTTGAACCGTCCTTATGATATCGGAGAGCCTGAGGAGGTTGCGCTGGAAACAACCGTCGCTAACCGCCATGGTCGCGAGTTCCGTGGTGAGCTCGATGGGCAGGAACTGACGCTCAAGGTGGCTCGTCAGCTGTGTGAGGACAACATGTCTGGCGCCCAGTTCCCGGCGCAGGTTCGCCTGGAGCTGAACGGTGACGTTTTCCAGGGCTGTGGTGGTGATCCCGAACGCCTGTTCCGCGGTGCCGAATGGATTGTTGAAGACTTGGCTGGCGCCGGCATTATTGATAGTTCCCGGATGACCATAGAGTTTTTTGATGAGAATCGTCTTGCCGGTCGCGCTTCCTGTAATCGCTATGGGGGCCAGTACGAGCTTACCGCCGAAGGGGTGAGCTTCGACTATATGTTTGCAACCAAAATGGCTTGCGCGCCAGCCCTGATGAATCAGGAAGACCGCTTTCTGGTGCTCATGTCGAAGGTTACGCGTGCATCGATTGGCCGCAACGGACAGCTGATCCTGACAACCTCGACAGGCGAGGAGATCACCGCGTTTCAGTCAACGGAGAACAAGGGCAGCCTGTAACTGGCCAGGACCTCACTGAGTCGCCCTGATCGCCGTAGCTCGCGGGTGCCATCCGACAGCACCTTGGCGAGCTCTGCGGCTTTCGGGTTGGCTGGCGAAAATGCAATATAGAAAGGTGCCTGGTAAATTTCGCCGGCACTGCGGGGCGGCAAATTGCCTTGAGTCTGCAATGCCCAATTCATGACAAATTCATCTTCCACAAAAACGTCTGCCCGCTGATGGTCAAGTAGCTGGATAGCGCGGTTAAGTGGCGCGGGCCCGGACAGTATCCACACGCGGTTCGGGTCGTCCAGATTACGTTCAATGTAAACGTCCAGTTCTGGCGAATAGAAATAACCGTTTATTGCAAGCAGGGTTTGTCCCTCGAGGGATGCTATGCCCTGGTATTCCCAGTGGCTGTCAGCGCTGGTGTACAGGTGTGTTCGTGAGATACCGCTGGCTTCCTGAGGAAAAACAAAATCCGGAGCGTCACCTTTAAACGCACCTGCCACCGCATCGATGCGGCCCTCTCTGGCCAATTGAAGGGCTCTCGCCCAGCTCACATTAAGGTATTCGATATCATAGCCAGCGGCAGCGAAGGCCTCCCTTGCGATGTCTATGGCATAGCCTTCGCGGGACGAGCCGGCCACGCAGTTGTGGGGGCACCAGGGGTCTGCGGCAATAATAACTGTAAATTCGTCCCGGCTTTCAGGCTGGGTTTTATCCAATGGATGAGTGATTTGTGCAGGATAGTTGACTGGCTGCTCCTCTGGTGGTGAGCAGCCGGCAAGGCTGATAAACAATGCAATCAGGATTGCTCGGGACATAGTTGAAGCCGCATGAGTGAAGCTGCATTGGTAAAATCAGAGTACTGCGAAGGCGAGCGTGCACCGAGATAATAGCTCACGCTCGGTTCTTTGTATTGGCTGCGGCCAGTTAATCCTTGCGGGCGTTGCTCGAGGTTGGAGCGTCTGTTGGAACAAGGGCGCGAGTCAGGTCCCTCATGCTGAGGCTGCCTACCGCCTCTCCGTTGCGAACCACCCTGAATATCAGTTCCGTGTTGCCACCCGAGCGGGAAAGCACGGTCTCGAGATTGTCTTTCTCGGAAAGGTCACCTGCATAATCTATATCGCTATCGACATCACGATTCATGATGGAGCGCACCCTGAGCACCCGTGCGCGATTGATATCGTTTATAAAGGCAACAATGTAAGGGTCGTTGGGGTTGAGCAGGATGTCCTGGGGATCACCTTGCTGAACCACTTCGCCATCTTTGAGAATGACCAGATGATCCGAGAGCTTCAGTGCTTCGTCCAGATCGTGGGTGATGAACACAATCGTTTTCTGAAGCTCGCCCTGAAGTTCCAGCAACAGATCCTGCATGTCTGACCGAATCAGCGGGTCCAGTGCGGAGAAAGCTTCGTCCATCAGCATGACCGGAGAATTGGAAACCAGCGCACGGGCTATGCCCACCCGTTGCTGCATGCCACCGGACAACTGATGAGGGTATTGGTTTTCGTTGCCCTCAAGACCCACCCGGGCCAGCCACTTTACGGCTTCGTTTTCGAAGTCTGCAACGTTAGAACCACGAATGTTGAGGGCCATGCCGGCGTTCTCAAGCACGGTCTTATGGGGTAATAACGCAAACTTCTGGAACACCATGGACATTTGTTCCCGCCGGAGCTGGCGGAGCTGTTCTTCGTTCAGATCCAGAACATCTGCGCCATCAAGCCGGATTTCTCCGGCGGTGGGTTCAATCAGGCGGTTGAGATGGCGGATCAGCGTTGACTTGCCAGAGCCCGAAAGCCCCATGATAACGGTGATCTTGCCATCGAGGATATCCACGTTGATATCTCTCAGCCCCAGAACGTGGTTTTGCTGATCCAGCAGATCGGCCTTGTTCATGCCCCGCTTTACATACTCCAGAGCCACATCCGGCGTTGGCGCGAAAATCTTGTAGAGGTTTTTGATGGAAATCTTTATCTCATTTGCCACGTGCTGTCCTCACTGATTTTGGCTGGAATTGATGCGTGCCAGAGAAGCCTTGGTCACCCGGTCAAGAACGACAGCCAGGATGACGATACCGAGACCGGCAACCAGACCGACGCCGAGCTCCAGATTACGGATGCCGCGAAGTACCAGAACGCCCAAGCCAGGTGCCGAAACAAGCGATGCGATAACAACCATGGCGAGACTCATCATGATGGTCTGATTTATGCCGGCCATGATGTTGGGGAGAGCCAGGGGTATCTGAACCTTGAAAAGTTTCTGGCTGGGCGTCATGCCGAACGCATTCGCCGCCTCGATCACATCCTTGTCTACCAGCCGGATACCAAGGTTCGTCAGCCGCACCACGGGCACGATGGCGTACAGAATGATGGCGATACCGTAAAGCTTGGATTCGGTCACACTGAACAGGAAAATCAGCGGAATCAGATAAACGAATGGCGGCAACGTCTGGAGCATGTCGAGCACCGGAATCGTCAGCCGCTGCATGGTATTGCTTCGGGACATGGCGATGCCTATGGGGACACCAAGCAGAACACAGAGAAAGGCACAGACAAAAATAATGGCAAGAGTCTGCATGGCGTATACGTAGTAATCAATGAACGCCAGCAGGCAGAGGCTGGCGCCAACGAACAATACCAGTTTCCAGGATTTAGTGACCAGAAAAACGACGGCTAGCATAATCGGGATTATGATCCACCAGGGTGTGGTGAGCATGCCGTACAGGGCGCCATCAAGGGCCCAGCTCAGCGGCTGAGTCAGTGGGTCGAGTACCAGGCTGAGATTGTCTTTTACGGCAAGAAAGCCCTGTTCCAGGCCTTTAGTGAGTTCTCTGGATTGCGGAAATGCAGCGCAGGAGTCGTTGAGAGCATCCATTGATGGGAATGGAAAGTCCCACAGGGATTCCGGCTCTGCATTATCGCCTTTGGCTTTGGCGAGCAGATCGGCCATCGACATGGGGCCGTCTTCTTTGCCTTCCGCACACCATTCTTTTAACCCAAGTGCCGAAAACAGGGAGTCGTAGGTTGCCATTTGCGTTTAGCCTCTTCTGCGCATGGGGAGCCATGCGCCACAGAATTCGGATACTGTCATTATCAGATGCGCCCGGGGCATATCCTTGCAGATACTGCTCCCGGGCCAGGGCGGGTCAATCAGTTTTCAAGAATGGCAGCAAGCTTCTTCCTGGCGTCATCGTTCAGCCAGCCAGACCATTCATCACGGTTATTGCTCAGGAAATAAACCGCTGCTTCTTCACCGGATGCGTTACTGGAATCCATCCAGGCCAAAAGAGCGCTCATGGTGTCTGTCTTGAAGGTCATTTTGCTGAGCATCTCTGTCACTTCCGGTTCGCGGTCTTTGAAGTCGGTGGTAACGGAGGTAAGAACAGTTGCAGCCGGGAACTCGGATACACCAGGGTTATCCGCGTTTGCAGTCTGGTTCTTCTGGTGAACCTTCGGCTTGTATTCGCCCAGCTCTACACGAGTCATGTCGTACTTGCCCAGTGGCACGGTCGGGCCCCAGTAATAGCCGAACCACGGCTCTTCTTTCTGAACGGCAGAAGCCATTGAAGAGGCAAGCGTCTCACCGGAACCGTGGTTGAACACTTTGATGCCAGCGTCTTCGAGTTCCAGAGCGCGAATCAGGTTGTCACTGACAATCCTGCAGCCCCAGCCGTCCGGACAGTTGTTGAAGCGAGCACCCACCAGTTCGGGGTTAGCCATCACGCCTTCGATCGTTTTGAGCTCGGGGTGTTTCTCCACCAGGTAAGTGGGTATCCACCATCCTTCCACGCCGCCGGGATCAAGTACTTTTGCGAGCCTTTCGATTTTGCCTTCTTTTTCAAGGCGCAGGTAAGCCTCACCCGCTGAGTTCAGCCACAGTTCGGTGACGATATCCGGCTCACCGTTTTCAGCAACAGACGTTACCGCCGGTACGGTGTCGGAGGGTATAACCGACACGTCGCAGCCATAGCCCTGCTCCATGATGAATTTGGCGACGTTGGTAACCACTGTATTGGAAGCCCAGTTCATTTCTGTTATGGATACTTCACCACAGTTGGCCTGTGCCATGGCGGGCACTGATAGTGCACATAGCAGTGCAGCAGACGTAAGCTTTCGCATAGTCACTTCTCCGTTTTGGGGTTAGTGAATTCTGGTATCAGTTGTTTTGCTGATTGTTTTAATACGGATTGGAAGTAACCGGAAAAGGCTCTTTGGTTTGCGGTTTTCTGGCAATGCCGGGAGTTGGGCAAAACGACTCGTCTCGGTTACTACGTAGCTGTAAGCATAAGGATCCTGAGCGCAGTTACAAGGTTTTAACGAAAATGCGTCAACTCTGAAGACGTATCAGAGTAGCTGGTCAGGCTTCTGAACAGTTGCTTGACGCAACCCTTTTTTCGGGTCAGTCTTTCGATGGTTTGTTACACCGAGTAATCCTGACATATCCGGAACGGAGCCGATAAAAATGAAGATTTTCGAAACAAAAACTGCACCGAATCCCCGCCGTGTACGCATATTCATGGCGGAGAAAGGATTGCTTGAGAAGGCCGAATTCATTGAGATTGATCTGCAGAAAGGTGAAAACCTGACGCCGGAATACGTGGCACGTAACCCCATGAAGAAAGTGCCCGTAATGGAACTGGATGACGGCACCTGCATCTCCGAGACCATGGCCATTTGCCGTTATTTTGAGGAGAACTACCCGGAAGCGCCCACGCTGCTGGGGGATACGCCTGTAGAGAAAGCCCTGATCGAGCAGTGGGTCAGATGGGTCGAGTTCTACCTCTTTGCGCCCACCGGTATGTGTTTCCAGCATACCACCGGCTATTTCAAAGACAGGATGAACCCCATCAAGGAGTGGGGTGAAGAGTGCAGGCAGAGTGTCAACAAGTTTATGGAGTTCCTCAATGATCATCTTGCCGACCGGGAATACATCTGTTGCGAGCGCTTTACTGCTGCGGACATCAATGCGTTCACGGCGATTGCTTTCGCCCGAGTGGTGAATATCCGTATCCTGCCCGAACACACCAACCTTCAGGCATGGTATGACCGCACCAAGGCGCGCCCGTCTACGCAGGCCTGATGTTTGGCGAAACCGGTTCGGAACAGGGTGAGGCGATTGCCTCAGTGCGGTTGCGGCCGTTTTCCTTGGCTTGGTAGAGCGCGTCATCGGCCCGTTTTATGGCGCTTTCAATGTCATCGCGCCCATGGCAACTGGTGACGCCCAGGCTGATGGTTTGTGGAACACAGTGTTCGCCAGCCAGGATGGGCTCGTCCGAGAGCGACAAGCGAATTTTCTCGGCCACTTGCTTGGCGCCTTCCAGGCCGGTTTCGGGCAACAGCATCAGGATTTCCTCACCCCCCCAGCGGCATAAAGCATCCTGCGCGCGCATGTGGCTACCCAGCCTGCGCGCGGTTTCCTGCAGCACAATATCCCCGACATTGTGGCCGTAACGATCGTTCACGCGCTTGAACCGGTCGAGATCCCCGAGGATCAAACTGTATCTGGTTTCGTACCGCTGGGCGCGGGCATGCTCCTGTTGGAGCAGCTGGTGCATGGCTCTGCGGTTCAGCAGCCCGGTCAGCTGATCGGTAGTGGCCTGTTCCCGGAGCTGTTGCCGGGCAAGAAACTCCCCTGCCCGAAGCTGTCTTAGTGCTTCACTCATCACTATGCCGATAACCATCATGACCAGTGGGTCAAAGATAAAGGGCAGCATCTCGGTAAGAGCCAGGCCCCGTGCCCAGGCGACGAGCGCGAAAATCGCTAAAGGCAGGGCAAATAACAGCCACCATTCTCTCAAGCCTCTAACTGAGAGAATCGCAACCCCGAAAAAGCTGATGACCATGCCACTGGTTATCTGATAAGTGTCGGCAGACACCCCGTTGTAGTGAACCAGAAACAGTGCAAGTATCATGGTCATGACTGAAAGCCCCATGACTCTGAGCAAGTAAAGGCTTCGACACATGGGCTTGCCGGTATAGTGGGCAAGCAGCGTGAGTAAAGCGCTCAGCAGAACCGGTGTCCGGAAGGCCAACTCCGTTAACCAGAGGTCCGGACGGTGAGCAAGGCGCAGTTCATAGGTAAACTGGTAGAAAATCACAGTGATCAGGAGAACCCAGGCAGCGACAACAGCGACCTGGCGTTCCACTACCCGGATGTGCGCCTCATAAGCGGGCAGCCATTGGGGTGGTACCTTTTTATATAGTGGTTTGAGGCCTGAAAATCTCACGATAGTCGTAATCCGGCTGCCAGCAGTTTCAATCATCAGATAATACGACGCCCGGCGCAATAACCCTGCGGGGGTAGTTATGTCGTTAAAGGAGACAGAATGGAGCGAGCATCTCTCAAGTGTGTTCTGGATGCGATCGATAATGCAAACCGTGCAGATCCCAATAGGGAAACTGTGGCAGAGGAGTTCATGCCCAGAGAGTACGTCTATAGCCTGCACATGACGCGTTGGCTGTATGAATTGGAGCCTGCGCCCTCAGAGCGAATGCAGATTGCCTGTCGCGCCCAACATATCGAACGCTGGAAAATGCCCCGTAGCGATTACCCGGAAGGCCGGAAACCCTATTACGAATGGCGCCAGGCGTGCGGGCGTATGCACGGCAGAAGGGCCGCTGAGATTATGGCAGGCTGCGGTTATCCCGAGGGTGAGTGTGAGCGGGTTGAGGTGATTCTGACCAAGCGGGAGTTGCGTAAAGACGCAGACACCCAGTTGCTGGAAGACGTCGCGTGTATGGTGTTTCTGGAAAAATACTTCGCGCAGTTTTATGCGGATAACGCGGAATATGAGCGGGAGAAGTGGCTCAGGATTGTGCGCCGCACCTGGGGCAAAATGTCGCCGCGCGCCCATGAGCGGGCTTTAGCGTTATCGACGAAGCTGCCTGAACATTTGCAACTGCTGATGCAGGAAGCTTTGGCGGATCCTGCCTGATCCGCCCCGGTTACGGGTTTTGTCTCTGGCTATTGGGGGAAGAACAGCTCCTGCAGCTTCTCGCCGGGGTTGGCAGCGCGCATGAAGGATTCGCCCACCAGAAATCCGTAGATGCCGCGGCCAGTCATGGCTTCGACGTCGGCGCGGGTCATGATGCCGCTTTCGGTGATGGCCAGTCGGTCTGCGCCTATGCGTTGGTGCAGGTTGAAGGTGGTTTCCAGTGATACGTCGAAGCTGTGCAGGTCGCGGTTATTGATGCCGATAAGCGGTGTGCGCAGCGTCAGTGCTTCGTCCATTTCTTCACTGTTGTGCACTTCTACCAGTACGTCTAACCCTATTTCGTGCGCGATGCCTTCGAGCTCCTGCATCTGGTCTTTGGTTAGGCAAGCAGCGATCAGGAGTATGCAGTCGGCACCGATGGTGCGGGCTTCGTAGACCTGATAAGGCGCTACCATAAAGTCTTTGCGGATAACCGGCAGGCTGCAGGCGTTGCGAGCGGCGATCAGATAGTCCTCATGGCCCTGGAAGAACTCGTGGTCAGTGAGTACTGACAGGCAGGAAGCGCCACCTTTTTCGTAGCTTTCGGCAATTTCGGCGGGTTCAAACGGGTCGCGGAGTATGCCTTTGCTGGGTGAGGCTTTCTTGATCTCGGCGATGACGGCAGGTGTGCCGGCGTCGATGCGCTGGCGCAGGGCGTTGGCGAAGCCGCGGGTGCCGGGTTGGTCGCTGGCCTGGGCTTTGAGATCCTCAAGCCTTGTTGTGCGCTTGCGGGACTCTATTTCTTCCCACTTCCTTTCAACGATTTTGCGCAGGATGGTGGGGGTTTTGTCGTTTTGCGTAGCCATTTTTAGTCTGGTTCCGTGCTTGAGCCTGCCGGTAGTCGCCTCTCAAAACACGCCCGTGAATACGTCCATGTAGGGCTTGGCTGCAGCCATCCTTGGCTGCAGACAGTTTTGAGAGGCGACTACCGGCGGGCTCTCATGTTTGGGTGCTGGCTTTATCTGCTCAGAAACAGTGTGAAAAATCAGCCAGTTCTGTCAGTTTGCCCGCGGCCAGGCCGGAGCCCATAGCGTCCAGAGCCATCTCCACGCCCATTTTAGCAGTCGGGGCCAAGCCGGCTATGTAGATGGCGGCGCCGGCGTTGAGGGCGATCAGGTCTCGGGCTTTTTCGGCCATTTCGTCGTGGCCGCGGCCAAAGGCGGCTTTGATCAGGTTCAGGGATTCTTCGGCAGTATCAACGGATAGACCGACCAGGGTCTGGCTTTTGATGCCCAGGTCTTCCGGGGTGATCTCGTATTCGATGATCTCACCGTTTTTCAGTTCCGCTACGTGGGTGGCGCTGGCCAGGCTGATTTCGTCGAGGCCGTCTTTAGAGGCCACCACCATGATGTGTTCGGAGCCGAGTTTTTGTAGCACTTCGGCCATGGGGCGGCACAGGGCTTTGCTGAATACGCCTACCAGCTGACGCTTTACGCCGGCCGGGTTGGTCATGGGGCCGAGGATGTTGAACAGGGTGCGACAGCCCATTTCCTTGCGCGGGCCAACGGCGTGTTTCATGGCGCCGTGATGGGCCGGGGCGAACATGAAGCCGACGCCGATCTGCTCTACGCAGCGGGCGACCTGTTCCGGTGTGAGGTTGAGGTTGATACCGGCTTGTTCGATCAGGTCGGCGCTGCCGCTTTTAGAGGAAACAGCACGGTTGCCATGTTTGGCGACAAAGCCACCGGCGGCGGCGACAACAAAAGCGGAGGCAGAGGATACGTTGAACAGGTTGGCGCCGTCGCCGCCTGTACCTACGATATCGACCAGGGGCTCGGCTTTGATGGTTACGCCGGAGACCAGCTCGCGCATGACTTCCACGGCGCCGGTGATTTCGTCGACGGTTTCGCTTTTGATGCGCAGGCCCATCAGCAGGGCGCCGATCTGGGCGTCGGTGGCCTCGCCGTTCATGACGATGCTCATTACCTGCTTCATTTCTTCCCGGGACATATCGAGGTTTTCGGCCACCCGGTTCAGTGCGTCTTTCATGTTCATTGGCTTTGCCTTTTTTATTGGGTTCGCAGGAAGTTGCGCAGCAGTTCGTGGCCCTGTTCGCTCATGATCGATTCCGGGTGAAACTGCACCCCTTCGATGGCCAGGGTTTTGTGGCGCACGCCCATGATTTCTTCCACGCTGCCATCGCTGTTGCGAGTCCAGGCGGTCATCTCCAAACATTCCGGCAGGCTGGCCTGCTCAATCACCAGGCTGTGATAACGGGTGGCCTGCAACGGGTTGTTGAGGCCGCGGAACACCCCGCTGTTCTGATGGAAAACCGGGGATACTTTGCCGTGCATCACCCGCCCGGCGCGGATGATGTTGCCGCCGAATACCTGGCCGATAGCCTGGTGGCCGAGGCAGATGCCGAGTATGGGGATCTTGCCGGCAAAATGGCGGATAACGTCCATGGACACCCCGGCCTCATTCGGCGTGCAGGGGCCGGGGGAGATTACCAGCCGTTCGGGGTTCAGCGCCTCTATCTGCTCCACAGTGATTTCGTCGTTGCGGTGCACCTGAACATCGGCGCCCAACTCTGCAAGGTACTGCACCACGTTGTAGGTGAAGGAGTCGTAGTTGTCGATCATTAATAGCATGATGGTTCCCTCGCCTCAGTGGTCAAAATCGTTGTAGGTCATGGCCACTGCGCGGAAGATGGCGCGGCCCTTGTTCATGGTTTCTTTCCATTCAAGGCGAGGTACCGAGTCGGCGACAATGCCGGCGCCGGCCTGTATATGCAGGGTTTTGTCCTTGATCACGGCGGTGCGGATGGCGATGGCTGTGTCCATGTTGCCGTTGAACGAAAGGTAGCCCACGGCGCCGCCATAGACGCCACGCTTTACCGGCTCCAGTTCATCAATGATTTCCATGGCTCTGGTTTTCGGGGCGCCGCTCAGGGTGCCGGCGGGCAGGGTGGCCTTGAGTACGTCGAGGCAACTGGTGCCGTCTTTTACCTGACCGGTTACGTTGGACACTATGTGCATCACGTGGGAGTACCGTTCTACCGCCATTGTCTCGGTCAGCCGAACGGTGCCGGTTTCCGACACGCGGCCCGCATCGTTGCGACCCAGATCAATCAGCATCAGGTGTTCGGCGATTTCTTTCGGGTCGGCCAGTAGCTCGGCTTCCAAGGCTCTGTCTTCTGCATCGGTAGCGCCGCGTTTGCGGGTGCCGGCGATGGGTCGAACGGTAACTTCCCGGTCTTCCATGCGCGCCAGTATTTCTGGTGATGAGCCCACAATGTGGAAATCGTCCAGATCCAGAAAGTACATGTACGGGGAGGGGTTAAGTACTCGCAATGCGCGATACAGGTTCAGCGGCGGGGCTTCGAACGGAATCGACATGCGCTGGGAAATGACGGTTTGCATCACGTCGCCGTCCAGCACGTAATCCTTGATTTTATCGACCGCTGCTTCGAATTTTTCCTGGCTGAAGCCGGAAACAAACTCGCTTTCATCCACGGTTTTTCCACGCAGGTGTGCGGGTGTTTTCGGAGTGTTGGCGGTTTGCCGGTGCAGTTGTTGTTCGAGTTCGTCGAGTCTCAGCTGGGCCTGCTCGTAACCGCCTTCATCGGCCGGGTCTACGTGCACAATCAGGTGCAGTTTGCCGCGCAGGTTGTCGAACACCACCAGTTCGTTGGACACCATTAACAGTATGTCGGGCGTACCAATGCGGTCCGGGGGGCAGCTGGTTGCAAGGCGCTTCTCGATGTAGCGTACTGTGTCGTAGCCGAAATAGCCGACCAGGCCGCCGTTGAAGCGGGGCAGTTCTTCCAGATCAGGCGCATGAAAGCGTTCCTGGTAACTGGCAATAAACGCAAGCGGGTCGTCTACCTCGGCGGTTTCTACCAACTCGTCGTGCCGGCGAACTTCAATGCGGTGGTCAAATACTTTGAGCACTTCCTGGCTGGGGAGGCCGATGATGGAATAACGGCCCCATTTTTCGCCCCCCTGTACCGATTCAAACAGGTAAGAGTATGGCCCGCTGGCCAGTTTGAGGTAGGTGCTTAAAGGGGTGTCCATGTCCGCAAGTACTTCACGGTACACGGGGATACGGTTGAAGCCGGCTTGTGCCAGCTTGCGGAATTGTTCGGAGTTCATGGTCGGGTTTCCTGGGATCTGATCTGCGTTCGAGCAGGCGCTCGCTTGATGCCTGGCTGAGTGTTTTCAGCCGGTACGCCATCGCCACCATCGTGTTGCGCGGGTTGTGAGGATGCCTCGCGCTGCAGTCAGATTCAGTCCCTGCACGGCAGGAATCTCCCGGATTGGAAAGAATTAAAGTTCAAGACCACAGAGGTTACAAAAGCTCGCTCAGGGAATCAACCACAGCGTCTGCTCCCAGTGCTTGCACTGAACGGCCAAAGTTGTAGCCGTAGGTGACCGCTACACAGGGAATGCCCGCTGCCTGGGCAGCACTGACGTCTGCCGCCGAGTCGCCCACCATCACCGTGGTGCCACGGCTGCCTTGAAGTGCTTTCATGGCGTGGAGCAGGGGCGCGGGATCCGGTTTTTTGGTGCTCAGCGTATCGCCACCAACCACCAGTTCGAAATGATGTTCCAGTCCCATCTGCTCCAGTAGAGGGCTCACAAACTGTTCGGGCTTGTTTGTCACAACGGCCATGCGGCAGCTACGGTCATTCAATATTTCAAGGCAGGCCTCAACGCCGGCGTAGACCGTCGAGTACTGGCCGTTGAGCTGTTGGTAATTCCGGTAAAAGAGCTTCAGCGAATCGTTGAACAGGGCTTCGTCGCTGCCATTTGCCGGTTCCCAATCGGCCTTGCCGGCCAGGGCGCGTCGCATCAGGATGGGGGAGCCATGACCTACCCATTGGCGTACCTGTTTAATGCCGGCTGGCTTGCGCCCCAACTGCTCAAGGGTTAGATCAACGGCAGCTGCCAAATCCGGCGCGCTGTCTACCAGGGTGCCGTCGAGATCAAAAAGGGCAACAGCGGGCCAGCGGGCGTTAAACAGACCGGCCAGGCTCATTGGGCCGGAACCGCGTGGCTTAGTGCCATGCGGGCGTGCTCAAGCTCCACGCGCATGGTATCGATTGTGGCTTTGTAATCATCGGTATTGAAAATAGCCGAGCCCGCGACAAAGGTATCTGCTCCGGCTTCAGCAATCTCACGGATGTTATCGGCTTTTACACCGCCATCGATTTCCAGCCGGATGTTGTAGTTGCTGGCATCAATGCGTTTGCGGGCTTCCCGGAGCTTGTCCAGGGTGCCGGGAATGAACTTCTGGCCACCGAAGCCGGGGTTCACCGACATCATCAGCACCATGTCGAGTTTGTCCATCACATGGTCCATGTGATGCAGCGGTGTGGCCGGGTTGAACACCAGGCCGGCTTTGCAGCCACCCTCGCGAATCAGCTGCAGGGAGCGATCAATGTGTTGGGACGCCTCCGGGTGGAAGGTGATGTAGCTGGCGCCGGCGTCAATGAACATACGAATCAGGTCGTCGACCGGCGACACCATCAGGTGTACGTCGATGGGAGCGGTAACGCCGTGCTTGCGCAGCGCTTCACACACCATCGGCCCGATGGTCAGGTTGGGCACATAATGGTTGTCCATCACGTCGAAATGCACCACGTCTGCGCCGGCGGACAGAACGTTATCCACTTCTTCGCCCAGGCGGGCAAAATCGGCAGACAGAATGGATGGGGCAATCAGATAAGGATTCATCACGGTTCTCGCAAACAATTGGCAGCCATTGATAATAATGACAGTCTAACAGCACAAGAGCGTATTTTCGTAGCCAGAGGAGCAGGAACTGTGCGCCGATTCAGAACAATATGCCGAAGCAGCTACCGCAAACGTCTGGCTGGCTGGTTGCTGGCTTTGGCGTTGGCCGGCACCGTAGCGGTAGCGTCTGCCGAGGAAGAGACGACGCCGGGGGTGCCCGCTCAGTCGCCAGCGACTTACTTGCGCGGAATCGTGTCGTCCGGGCTGGGTGAGTGGGGGCTGAGCCAGAGATTTCCCGATGCCGCACTCTGGCTTGATCTTGAAGACGGTGCGCGCACATTGGCGCTGCTCTGGCCGGAGACGGAAACCCCCGCGCGAGGTGCGCTGATCATTCTGGCCGATGAAGGTGAGAATGCAGAGTCGGGGCTGGCAGGAGCTCTGGCCAGGGAGCTGACGCATCGGAAGTTTGCCGTGCTTACCCTTGGTTTGGAGCCACCATCGGCCGCGGTCGAGCACATTCTGGAGCGTCCAGGCCCGGTGTCTGAAGCAGGGCCTGAAGAGCAAAACCCGGAGACCGCTATCCCAGCCACGATCGATGTAATGGCATCAGAAACCATGGGTGAGCCGGGAACCGCTTACAGGAAGCGTATCCGCGAGGAGCTCGTGGCTGGCACCGCCGAACTTGAAAAACGTGAATATGAGCTTATCGGGGTGATCGGTATAGGGCGGGGCGGCAACCATGTTGTTACCTATGCGGTGGAACTGGAAAAACCGCCAGCCCTGATCTGGGTAGATCCGAAATTCTACCCTTATGATTCCAGCCGGTTGGCCGCAACACTACAGAAGGCAGCTGTGCCGCGCATTCTGGAACTTTCGTCATCCGGTGAAGAAGAGCAACGCAAGGCCGGGCTGAGGCGAGCCAAGGTGGCAGGCTTCAGTGTTCAATCTGTGGGGTCTGGCACGTCGTTTGCGCCGCGAAACGGGAAGGCTCTTGCGGGCAGAATTTCCGCATGGCTCAAGCCAGAGTAGCGGTTGTCAGGAGCTATCATTTGCGTCGCCTGATTAGCTCCCATGCCTGCTGATAACGCAGTAGCCGCTCTTTGGCTAGCGCGTGTTCCGCAGCGTTGAGTTGCCGTTGTGCCAGCTTGTCCGGGTGGCACTCGGAGACTTTCTTCCGGTAGGCGCGTTTGATTGTCGCCAGTGGGTCTCGTCGCGTGACCCCAAGCAGGGTACATGCCTGCTCGAGCGTTTCGGGCTTTGGAGGCGCATCGCTGAGGTCGCTCCACACACGGCTGGCGTAGCTTTCGAAAATGTCTTCGCTGATGGTGACCGGCAGGCCAATCTGGTCAATGGTATCTTCACAACGGTAACGACGGGGTTTGATCGGCCGACCTTTGAGCTGCGCAGCGTGACACAGGCAGATGGCCACTTTCAGGGCCGGCGCAGGCCAGATGCGCTGACTGAGCCTTAATGTAAGTCCAGTGAACGATGGAAGTTCTTCTGATGCTTTGCCTTTTTGAAAACTGCTGATGGCTTTGCGTCTTTGCCGTTTGGATAGCGCCAGCGCCGTGATAAGGCTTTCAGCGAAACCGATGTCCTGCTCTGACACGCGGCCATCCGCTTTCGCGATATAGCCCAGAAAGAAAAACAGAGGGCGCCGGCACCAGCGGGGCAGGCGGGCCTGGCCGATCAGTTTTTGTGCCTGGTGGTCAGCGACCGAGAGCCTTTTCAACAGACCGGAGAATGCGGCTTCCATTCGCGGCGACAGGGCTGGGTGCGCAGAATGGGTTGGCATTGGGTTACAGGTCCTGAACGGCCAGTTGCTGGTCCAGCGCCCGCAACCGCTCAGGCGTTCCTACATCAACCCAGACGCCAGAGTGGTATAGCCCGGCTACCCGGCCTTTGCCCATTGCCGCCTGTAGAACAGGCGCGAGCTTGCCGGCCTGGTCGCTCAGCCCGTCGAACAGCTTGCGGTGCAGAACACTGATGCCGGTAAAGGTCAGCTTTTCGCCTTCTTTGCCGGCACACTCTTCATACAGTGTGCCGTTGTCGTTCAGACAGAAATCACCCTGGCGGTGGTGCACGGGGTTGTCTGCCATCACCAGAATGGCATCGACGGCAGACGGCTCGCCGGATACCGGTGGCTGAAGCCGGGTCAGGTCAAAATCGGTCCAGATATCTCCGTTTATAACCATAAACCAGTCGGTGTCAGCGGAGCCGAGCAGCGGCAGGGCGCGGACAATACCACCAGCGGTCTCCAGTGGTTCGCCTTCACGTGAATAGTGCAGTGAAAGCCCGAACCGCTCACCCTTGCCCAGGGTGTATTCAATCTGTTCCCCCAGCCAAGCATGGTTTATGACCACATCCCGAAAACCTGCGCGGTGAAGGTGTTCCAGATGATATTCAATGAGCGGTTTGCCGCCGGCGTTAAGCAGGGGTTTGGGGGTAGTAAGAGTGAGTGGGCGCATACGCTCGCCCTTACCAGCAGCAAGAATCATCGCCTTCACAGTGGCAAGTGCTCCTGGCCCGGAACAGGGCCGATCAGGTTTTCGATCCGAGGGACGGCTACCATTGTCAGCCAGTCGTAAAAATGTCTCAAGGCTGGCTGCCGTTTGCTGGCGGCAAGCAGGTAACTCACGGTACGGGGGATATCTCCCAGATAGCGCGGTTTGTCGTCACGCATGGCCAGTCTGGCAAAGATTCCGGCGGCCTTGAGATGGCGCTGCATGCCCATCAGCTCAAACCACTGACGGAAGGTGTCACTGTCGGCCCGGTGCAAGCCCGCCTTCAGGGTCTGTTCACGGAATGTTTCCAGCCATTCGCAAATCTGCTTGTCGGGCCATTGAATGTAGCAGTCCTTGAGTAGCGAAACCACGTCGTAGGTTACCGGGCCGGTGACCGCATCCTGAAAATCGATAACGCCCAGGCGGCTGCTTTGTTCCCGCACCAACAGGTTCCGGGAATGGTAATCCCGGTGCACGGTTACTTGAGGCTGGGCCAGCGCGCTCTCCCGGAGCAGCGCAAATGTGGTATCAAGCATGGATTGCTCGGTGTTACTCAGTACCAGTCCAAGGTAGCCTTCCAGCAGCCAGTCCCGGAACAGCGCCATTTCACGGTTCAGCATGGCTGTATCATAGGCTGGCATTGGATAATCAGGCGATGCGGGCAACTGCTGTATAAGGACGAGTTCGTCCAGTGCGCTGCGGTAAAGCGTGCTTGCGGTTTCCGGGTTGAGTTGGCCCAGCATTAGCTGGTCACCAAAATCTTCCAGTAACAGAAAACCGCGTACAGGATCGGCCTCGAATATCTTTGGTACCGTAATTCCTGCCCGGTGCCAATGCCTGGCAATGCGGATGAAGGGCCCGCAGTCTTCCTGTTCCGGAGGGGAATCCATAACAATGAAAGGAACATCGCTGCCATCGATGTCCGCTTTCCAGACCCGGAAGTAGCGCCGGAAACTGGCGTCGCCGGAAACGGGCAGGGCATCGGCACTCCCGAAGCCGGGAAACTGTCTGACCCAGGTGGTCAGCATTTGCAGGCGGTTGTCCATAGCTCGGGCATATATCCTGAATAAGTGAGTGAGCTTAGAGCAAAAGTTAGCAGACGAGTATAAAGAGGGTAAAACGGTTTTGCAGCGGAGTTTCGTTTATCCGGCGCCGTTTCCGTTAACAAGCTTCAGGGGCACGTGTAAACTAGGTCGCTGTCGTTTGTGTATTCGTGCCCCGTTGCGCTATCCACAGTCCTTCATGCACCCGGAACAGGAATCTTGCTACCGTGCCAACGTCCGATAGCTGTCTGCAGCCGCAGAAAGGCACATTGCAGTGCCGGTTTGCGAGCCTGCTTGCCGGCTTTGCCCTGATGTCGGGTGCCGGTTTTTCTGCCGGTGAGGAAGCACCGTCGGCTGCCGATCTGGACTGGCGCCCGAAAAGCCAGCTTCCGGATGCGGTCAGAAATTCGTTGCCGGCGTTTTGCGAGGGAGGGTATCTGCCATCCGGTGCCGGAAAAGACAGTTCCGATGTTTTTGGGGAAGGCACCGACGGTGCGGTTCCGTTGCAGGCCAGCGGCCTGAATGCCCGTTACGAAATTGATCAGGAATTATACCTCGAGGGTGATGTCCGGGTGCGTCAGGGTAGCTTTCAGGTGACCGGATCTGAAGCCCGTTACGATCAAAACATCGGTCAGGTATCGATCCAGGGCCCTCTGGTCAGCCGTGGTGACGGATTTCTGTTAACCGGGGAGCGCGCCGAATACAGTGTGGATTCAGGGCGTTTTGATATCAATACCGCAACCTTCCTGCTGCACGGCCCGGAAATGCGGGGCACAGCAAGAAGCCTCTCCCGAATGGACAATGCCAGGGTAGAAATCCGTGGCGGCATGCTTACCACTTGCGGCCCGCAACAGAACGACTGGGCTATTGTCGCGTCCGAGATTGAACTGGATCAGACCGAAGGCTTCGGCACCGCAAAGCATGTTCGCCTGGAGGTTCTGGATGTTCCGGTGTTTTACTGGCCTTATGCCAGCTTCCCCATTGATGACCGCCGCAAGTCTGGCGTCCTGTATCCGCAGTTTGGTTCGTCCAACGCCGGCAGCGGAGGGTTTCTGGCCGTACCCTATTACCTGAACCTGGCTCCTCATTACGATGCCACGCTCACGCCCCAATATATTAATGGCCGTGGCCTGTTTAACGAGGCTGAAGGCCGGTATCTCAGCTCTTTCGGTCAGACGACGCTGCAGCTCGGCTATATCAACAACGATTCCGCTTTCGCAGACGAGAACCCCGGTGAATCCGGTCAGCGTTGGGCCCTGGATGCCTCCACCCGCGCAGCGCTTGGCAAAGGCTGGAACGGTTACGGCGATTTTTCCGTAGTCAGTGACGATGACTACCTTGGTGATCTGAACCGCAGCCTGGAAATCAATCAGACTACACACCTGCAGCGCCGTGGCGGAGTACGTTACCAAACAGCTAACCAGTATTTCGATGCCTACCTCAATGATTATCAAACGATTAGCGACAGTATTGCTGAGGTAGACAAGCCTTACGCACAATTACCGGAAGTCGTTTATGCAGGAACGGCTAAGGCGGGCTGGCTGGAGGCAGGGTTGGAAAGCGAGTACTCCTGGTTCTACCGTGAAAACGACTCGTTGACCGGTCTTGATAAAGCCAATGGCCAGCGTTTCCGTGCACGCCCCGAGCTGGCATTGCCGATGCGCGCGCTTTGGGGTTTCAGCCGTCCGTCGTTCAGCCTGGATTACACGCGTTACGATCTGGAGGACTATAGCGCCGGGGACGGTGAGTTTGATCGGACGGTTCCTGTCGTAGAATGGGACAATGGCTTGTATTTTGATCGCCAGTCGAGTCTGTTTGATGTTCCCTACAACCAGACACTGGAACCCCGGCTTTATTACGCCTGGGTAGATGCAGAGGCAGACCAGAATGATATTCCAGCATTTGACACAGCCTTTGAGAGCTTCAGTTTTGACCAGCTGTTCCAGCCCGACCGCTTTGTCGGGGGCGACCGGGTCGGTAATACCAACCAGTTGACGGTGGCCCTGACCAGTCGATTCAATGATCTGGTTACCGGTGCCGAGAGAGCCCGTTTCAGTATTGGCCAGGTTCAGTATTTCGAGGATCGCGAGGTAACGCTGTTCGGTGAAGGCGCGAGCAATCGCAGTCGATCACCACTGGCTGGTGACGTAGTGCTTAATCCGTTACAGAACCTGCAAATCCGGTCTTCCGGACTCTGGGATCCGGATACCGGCGACACTGAAGAGGGCCGGAGTCAGTTGATTTTCCACTCACAGGACTACCGGTATCTGGCAAGTATTGGTCATACTTACAGCAAGGACGAGCTGGAACAGTCGGATATTGCGGCGGTTATTCCTGCAACAGACCGTGTTAGTCTGATCGGCCGTTGGGTATACGATTCGGACCTGGACCGCACTGTAGGCTCCCTTGCCGGAATCGAGTACAACAACTGCTGCTGGAGCGTTCAGGTGGTTCACCAGAATTATCTGACCGACGATGAGGAGCTGGACAGCCGTATACTCTTCCAGATTCAGCTAAAAGGCCTGGGCGGCAGCGGAGGATCTTCAACGTCGATCTCCGAAGCCATTTACGGTTTCGATGAGCGCGAGCGGCGCCGTTTTGGAGGCCCGTGATGGGTTCTCTTGATCAGCACTCTTTGTTGACACTCTTTATTTGCACCCCCTGACGGCAACCGTGCCATTCCGGTACTCTATCCGCAGGCTTTTTTCTTCATTAAGAGGTGATTATGAAGGCGACGATTCGCCAAGGTTTACAGGCACTGCTGATGTTATTGGCAGTGGCGCTTTCTTTTACGGCTCAGGCCGAGCGCAAACTGCTCGATCAGGTGGTGGCGATTGTTGATGACGACGTGGTCCTCCAGACCGAACTGGAAGCAAGGATCAACACCATCACCGGACGTCTCAGTACCCAGGGTACCGGCCTGCCGCCGCGCCGCCTTCTTGAAGAGCGTGTTCTGGAGCAGCTGATCACCGAATCGGTTCAGCTACAGATGGCGGACAAGATGGGGATGCGCATCAGCGATAACGAGCTGAACGAAACCTTGACCAGCATTGCCGAGCGCAATGGTATGAGCCTGTCCGCGTTTGAAGACCAGCTTGTTGCAGAGGGCGTAAGCTATCGCCAGGCCAGGGAGCAGATTCGCCAGGAAATGCTCACCAGCCGGGTGCAGCAGCGCTTGGTCGGCAACCGTGTTCGTGTGACGGAGCGCGAGGTTGAAAACTACCTGCAGGCGCTGGAGTCTGGCGGTGGCTCCGATGCGGAATACCGGCTTGCCTACATTTTTATCGAGCTGGATAGCCCTGCTGACGATGCCGCTGTAGACGTTACCCGCGAGAAGGCGGAAAAACTCCGCACTGCTATTGTGAACGGCCGCGATTTCCGGGAAGTGGCAGTTGCTGAGTCCGACGCCAGCAACGCGCTCGAAGGCGGGGATATGGGTTGGCGCAGTGAGCGCCAGTTACCGTCATTGGTTGCGCCGGTTGTGCCGGGGCTGGCGGTTGGCCAACCTTCGGAGGTTCTGGAGAACAACAGCGGTTTCCACATGGTTATGGTGATGGACAAGCGTGGAGGCTCGCAGAAGCAGGTTATCCAGCAGAACCGCGTGCGCCATATTCTGATCCGGCCTTCTGAAGCCGTGACGGATACAGAAGCAGAGGCCGCCATCCGGGAACTCTCGCAGCAGCTTCAGGACGGCGCGGATTTTGCCGTGTTGGCTCGCGAGTTTTCGGACGACCCTGTTTCTGGCTCTGACGGCGGCAATCTTGGCTGGGTAAGCCCCGGGCAAATGGTGCCGGCGTTTGAACAGGCCATGCAGGAGGCAGAAGTGGGCGAGATGAAAGGGCCATTTCGCTCGCAGTTTGGTTGGCACATTCTTCAGGTTGAAGAGCGCCGCCAGAAAGATATAAGCAGCGACGTGAAGGAGGCCGAGGCCCGCCAGGCAATCTATCGCCGCAAGTTTGAAACCGAACTGCAGAACTGGCTCCGGGAAATCCGTGATGAAGCCTTTATCGAGTTCAAGGGTGAGTATGAACAGAACACCGGTGAGGACGAACCCGGCGAAGCGCAGGAAGCGGCAGAATAATGAGTGACGGGATTGTTCTGGCTCTGACCGCCGGTGAACCCGCAGGCATAGGCCCCGAGCTTTGCCTGCAATTGGCTGCGGGCCAGCGTGATTCCGGCGTGGTGGTCGTTGCCAGCCAGCCACTGCTGGAGGAACGGGCCAGGTTGCTCGGTCTCGACGTCAGGCTGCACCGGTGGAAACCGGGCATGAAGCCTGAAAAGCGCGCAGGTGAGCTTTCTGTCTTGCACGTTGAGGGCTGTGTGTCTCTTCAGGCGGGCAAACTGGATACTGCGAACAGTCGCTATGTGCTGGAAACCCTCACCGTTGCCGCCAAAGGCTGCCTTGAGGGCGACTTTGACGGCATGGTCACGGCGCCGGTTCATAAAGGCGTTATCAACGATGCGGGCATAGAGTTCAGCGGTCACACAGAGTTCCTTCAGGACCTTTGTTCCGTGGAGCGGGTGGTCATGATGTTGGCCACAGAAGAGTTGCGGGTGGCGTTGGTAACAACTCACTTACCCCTCAAGGACGTCTCCGCGGCAATTACGCCAGAACGGCTGACCCAGGTTGCCACCATTCTGAACGCCGACCTGAAGAAGTTTTTTGGCATTGCGCGGCCAAGAATTCTTGTCACTGGCCTGAACCCCCATGCAGGTGAGGGAGGCCATCTTGGCCGGGAAGAAATTGACGTGATTGAGCCGACGCTTGAGGAGCTTCGCGGGCAAGGTATAGAGCTGATAGGCCCCTTGCCGGCAGATACGCTGTTTACGCCGCACTGGCTGGACAACGCCGATGTCGCCCTGGCCATGTACCACGATCAGGGCCTGCCGGTTCTCAAGTTTCAGGGCTTTGGTCGGGCGGTAAACATCACTCTGGGTTTGCCCATTGTGCGCACATCGGTGGACCACGGCACCGCCCTGGATCTTGCCGGCACAGGCAAGGCAGACGCAGGCAGCCTGCACACTGCTATCCGGGTGGGCGAGCAGATGGCACGTTCTCTCAAATCTGCTAATCGCATTGCCTCTGATAATTGCAAAGCCACGAATAGAGAGAAATCTGAGTGAGTAAAAAAGCCGGCCACCAGGCCAGGAAACGGTTTGGCCAGAACTTCCTTCACGATCCGGGCGTAATCGAGCGCATTATTCGCGCCATTCACCCGAAGCCGGACGAGGCCATTGTGGAAATCGGCCCCGGCCTCGGGGCAATAACCGAGGAGATTCTGGCGGTTAATCCGAAGCTTCAGGTGGTGGAGTTGGATCGCGACCTGATCCCCGTGCTGCGCACCAAGTTTTTCAACTATCCCGACTTCCGTATCCACGAAGCCGATGCGTTGAAGTTTGATTTCAGCCAGCTTGTAGACGAGAAGCCTCTGCGTATTATTGGCAACTTACCCTATAACATCTCTACACCGCTGATTTTTCATTTGCTGGCCCAGTCGGGCGTGGTGCAGGACATGCACTTCATGCTGCAAAAAGAGGTAGTGCAACGGATGGCAGCTATACCCGGCGATAACAACTATGGCCGGTTGGGTATCATGACCCAGTATTTCTGCAAAGTTCAGCCCTTGTTTGAGGTGGGCCCTGGCGCATTCCGGCCGGCTCCAAAAGTGGATTCCGCCATTGTGCGTCTGGTTCC
>JAGPVT010000021.1 GCA_018066865.1 Marinobacter sp.
TGAATCACAACCCACTCCTTCAATGATCTGTCCCCGACCGTTAGATAAGGCGGGGAACGCTACATGGAACGGTGGCCAATGCCACCTTGGGTGGGTCAAAATTAATGGCCAGAAGTGGGTCATTTTAATTGGCCATTAACAATCGGCGCGTAAAGGAACACGAAGCCGATAACGCCAACGATCGCAAGGAACCGGGATTTACGTTTCATTGGGTTTCTCCTTCTGCGCCCAACGCAGCAGCATGATGGGGATTACCAGAACGAACAGCATCACGATGGCAACGGCGGAAGCGATGGGCCAATCCCGGTTCGAGAAGAACTCGTTCCAGAGCACCTGGCCGATCATCAGCGTATCCGGCCCGCCCAGCAGCGCCGGAATGACAAATTCGCCGACCGCGGGAATGAATACCAACATGCAGCCCGCAATGATCCCGCTCAGCGACAGCGGCATGGTGACAGTAAAGAACGTGGTGATCGGGCGCGCGCCCAGATCGGCAGACGCCTCAAGATAGGCCTCATCCAGTTTCACCAAATTGGCATAAAGCGGCAGGATCATGAACGGCAGATAGGTATAGACGATGCCGACATAGACTGCGAAATCCGTCTGTAACATTACTAGCGGCTCGTCGATGATGCCGATGCTCATCAGAAAGTTGTTGATAACGCCATTGCTCTTGAGAAACCCGATCCACGCATAGACCCGCAGCAGGAACGACGTCCAGAACGGCAGCACAACCAGCATCAGCAACAGGTTGCGCCGATCTGGCTCCGAACGCGCAATCAGGTAGGCCATCGGGTATCCGATCACCAGGGCGATGAGTGTCGAGATGCCGGCAATCTTGACTGAGCCCAGATAGGCCGCGACGTAGAGAGGATCTTCCAGGAGGAACAGATAGTTACCGAAATTCAGATTGATCCTGAAAAAACCATCGACCCACTCGACGATTGGCAAATAGGGCGGCCGGGCAATAGCGGCCACAGAAAACGAGATTTTCGCGACCACCAGGAAGGGAATCAGAAAAAAAATCAGAAGCCAGACGGTCGGAATAGCGATGACCAGGGTGCGCCCCCTGAGCCCCATTCGGCCCAGAATCGCCCCGATCCTGATTCCCAGCGGCAGGCTGCTCATGACGTCACCACAACCCCGGCGCTGCCGTCCCAGCCCAGGTTCACGCGGTCACCGTAGTTCAGAGTGCTCTCCTCGGAGCGGGTCAGATTGGTTTGGGTGACACGCACACGTTTGCCGTTATCCAGCCGTATCTGATACACGGATGCATCGCCCATGTAGGCAATCTCATCGACGGTGCCAATCAGCTTGTTACGCAGATCTCCCAGGTCATCCTTGCTGATCACCACTTTTTCCGGGCGCACCGCAACGGCGACCTTTTGGCCGATCACACCGCTGATGCTGTGGGGCACATAGATGTCCAGCCCTGCCTCGGGTGACGCGACAATAACGTGGCTCTCCCCGTCTTCGGCGATACGGCCCTCGAAGATATTCACCGAACCAATGAAATCGGCAACGAACCGGTTTCGCGGGTACTCATATATCTCGCGCGGAGTGCCAACTTGCACGATCTCACCTGCGGTCATAACACCGATCCGGCTGGACAGCGTCATCGCCTCTTCCTGGTCGTGGGTGACAACCACAAAGGTCACGCCCAGGCTTTCCTGAATCTTGATCAACTCGAACTGGGTCTCTTCGCGCAGTTTCTTGTCCAGCGCGCCCAGCGGTTCGTCCAACAGCAACAATTTGGGCTTTTTGACCAGCGAGCGTGCCAGCGCGACTCTTTGGCGCTGGCCCCCGGACAGTTGATGCGGCTTACGGGTGGCGAATCCTTCCATTTGCACCAGCGACAATATATCGGTGACGCGAGTGGCAATCTCTGCCCTTGGCAGACCGTCGCGCTTCAACCCATACGCAATGTTCTTTTCCACTGTCATGTGCGGAAACAACGCGTAGGTTTGAAACATCATGTTGGTGGGCCGATTATAAGGCGGGATGCCGGCCTGATCCTGGCCGTCGATGATGATCTGGCCGGAGGTAAGACCCTCGAACCCCGATAGCATCCGCAGCAGCGTCGACTTGCCGCAACCCGATCCGCCCAGAAGGCAGAAAATCTCACCTTTATAGATATCCAGCGAGACGTCGTAGACCGACGTAAACGCGCCGAATTTCTTGGTCACATTTTTGATTTGTAAAAATGGCACCGCGTTCGGATCGGTCCAGGGTCTTGCATCTGACGTTGAGATAACTTCGGACATGATTGTTCCCCCTTCCGAAAAAGTGATCCTGGAAAATGCTTGGCGCCCGGGGCAGGCCCGAGCGACAACGTACAGGCTTACTTTCCGGTCTTGATCGTGGTCCAGGTGCGGGTCAGTGTCCGGTCATAGCGCGCTGAGTGTGGCTTGGAAACGAACATCTTGACCTTGACGTCCTGGGGGGGATAAATGCCGGGGTCATTCGCAACGTCTTCGTTCACAAACTCCGTGGCAGCAGTGTTCGGGTTGCCGAAGTAAACGTAATTGGTGATGTCCGCGGCAACTTTTGGTTCGAGGATATAGTCGATGAATTTTAATGCGTTTTCGGGATTGGGTGCGTCGTCCGGGATTGCCATCATGTCGAACCCGATCAGTGCGCCTTCTCTCGGGATCGTGTAGGCGATATTGGTGCCTTGCCCGGCTTCGGCGGCACGGTCGCGTGCTTGCAGGATGTCTCCGGAATAGCCAATGGTCAGGCAGATGTCGCCATTGGCCAGATCGTTAATGTATTGCGACGAATGAAAATAGCGGATGTAGGGGCGAACGCCCAACATCAACTCGCTGGCCTTTTCCAGATCGGCCTTATCTTCGGAATGCGGATCGAGCCCCAGATAATTCAGCGCCGACGCCATAACCTCAGACGGAGAATCCATTATCACCAAGCCGCAATCTGCCAGCTTGGCTGCGGTGCCCGGGTCGAACACCATGTCCCAGCTGCCGATCTTGTCTGCATCGATGCGCTCGGCGATCATGTCGATGTTATAGCCGATCCCGACAGAGAACATCATGTAGGGCACGCCATAGGTGTTGTCCGGGTCATTCACCGCGATGATTTTGAGAATATCGGGGTCGAGATTGCCGTAGTTCTTCAGCTTGTCCTTGTCGATTTTTGCATAAAGACCAGCCTGCGCCTGGCGCGCGAGAAACTCGATAGAGGGCACTACCACATCGTAGCCGCTGGCACCGGTCAGCATCTTGGCCTCCAGCACCTCGTTGCTGTCGAACACGTCGTAATTGACCGTGATGCCGGTTTTCGCTTCGAAATTGGAAATCGTATCGGCGGCCACATAATCAGACCAGTGATAGACGTTCAGTTCACCATCAGCCCATGCTGAACCGGTAGTCAGCGCCAGTGCGCCGAAGATCATTGTTGTTTTTTTCATGGTGTTCTCCTAAAGAGCTTTTATTATTGGATCAGATGCCCATTCTGTCACGCAGCCCGTACCACCAGGAGCCCATCACCGAATAGGGAACGCGGAACATGCGCCCACCGGGGAACGGATACCACGGCACCTTGGCAAACACGTCGAACCGGGTCATGTCGCCGTGGATTGCCTCCGCCAGGATGCGCCCAAAGGTGTGCGATCCGGTCACGCCATGGCCGCTGTAGCCGTGTGCGAAATAGGTGTTGCTGCCAATGCGACCCATCTGCGGAACACGGCTGAACGAAAGAGCGAAATTACCACTCCAGGCGTAGTCGATTTTCACCCCTTTAAGTTGTGGGAACACCTTGTCCATGTTGCGCTGCAACTTGGCTTTGATGTCACTGGGGTCAGCGCCACCGTAAACAGTGCCGCCGCCAAACAACATGCGCTTGTCGCCAGATAACCGATAATAATCAAGGATATAGCGGATATCTTCGACGCAGGCATCGGATGGAATCAATTCGCGTGCACGCGCCTCGCCCAAGGGTTCGGTTGCCATCACCTGCGTTGACACCGGCATCACCCGTGAGGTGAGCGTCGGCACCACGTGGCCCAGATAGGCATTGCCGCACAGAACCAGCGTTTTACAGGTCATCGAGCCTTTGGCGGTTTTGACAACGGGCTGTGCCGCCGCGTGATCCACGTCGATCACCGCCGACATCTCATAGATCGTGCCACCGTTCTGCTCAAACGCCGCCGCCTCGCCCAGGGCCAGATTCAACGGGTGCATATGGCCGCCGGAATGGTCGATCAGCCCGCCCGCATAGAGGTCGGAGTTGACGTGTTTGCGCAGTTGATCCTTGTCCAGCATCTCCTGGTTCTTGATGCCATAGCTGGCCCAGAGCTTCATCCGCTCTTCCAGTTCGACCATGTGAGCGCTGGTCAAACCCGTAAAGATGTTCTTGTCTTTCAGGTCGCACTGAATGTCGTAGGTGCTGATTCGCTCACGGATGATCTCGCCACCTTCCTGAACCAGACCCGCGACGAAGGTGGCCGTGTCCTGCCCGTAGCGTTTTTTGATGGTTTGCAGACTGGCGTTCAACCCGTTGACGATCTGCCCGCCATTGCGCCCCGAGGCACCCCATCCAACCCGAGCACCCTCAATGATGGCAACCTTGTAGCCTTTTTCCGCGAGGTACAGGCCTGTTGAGAGCCCGCTATAGCCGGCGCCTACGATGCAGACGTCGATTTGGTGATCACCCATCAGTTCCGGCCGTTCCGGCGCCGGGTTGGCTGAGGCGGCGTAGTAACTTGTGGTGTGGCTTCCGTCGCCGGCATAGCTGTGGCTCTGGGAGCTCATCACACGATCTCCAGATAGCTGTCATATTCGAAATGGGTCACATGGCGGGCAAACGTGCGTAATTCCTGCATCTTGCATTCGACCAGCATCGTTTGCAGCCGTTTGGAAAAGATCTTCGGCACATCCGCACCCTTTTGAAAGGCGTCGATGGCGGTCGCCCAGTCCAGCGGCAGATTGTCCAGCTTCATCGAATACGCGTTCCCGGTGATGGGTGCCGCCGGCTGCATGTCGTTTTGAATGCCGAGCAGCGCGCCGCCAAGGATGCTGGTCAACACGAGGTAGGGGTTGGCATCGGCACCCGCGACGCGATGCTCTATGCGCCGCGCGCTTGCAGCACCGCCGGGGATGCGGATTGCCGCAGTTCGGTTCTCATAGCCCCAGGCGACATTTGTCGGCGCATGGGCGCCGGGTAGAAGACGGCGATATGAATTTTCGTGCGGCGCAAATGTCAGCGTATTTTGCTGCATCGTGGTCAGCATTCCGGCTACCGCATTCAACATCAGGGGCGAGCCTTCGTCGCCGCCATTGTCGAAGACGTTTACCCCGTTTTCATCGATCAACGAGAAGTGGACGTGAAAGCCGCTGCCAGACAGGGCGCCATAGGGCTTTGCCATAAAGGTGGCTGCAAACCCGTGCTTGCGTGCAATGCCACGCACGAGCCGCTTGAACAACACGGCATCGTCGGCGGCACGCAAAGGGTCGGCGACGTGATGCATGTTGATCTCAAACTGCCCCGCCCCGTTTTCCGAGATTGCCGCATCAGCCGGAATGCCCTGCAATTCGCAGGCATCGTATACATCGTTCAGAAATTCATCGAAGTGCTGCAATTCGTCCAGGGACAGCGCCCCGTCAGATACCAGCCGCTTACCGGTGACCGGGGATCGAGGCGCCTGCGGGTGATCCTCCGAGGGGTCGACCAGATAGAATTCCAGCTCGGTCGCCACTACGGGCGTCAGCCCGAGCTCTTTGTATTGTTCGGCCACACGCGCCAAGGCCCGACGCGGATCGCCGGGGAACGGTGTGCCGTCCTCTTGCCGCATCCACAGCATCGCCAGCGCCGTCGGGCGACTGGTCCAGGTGATTGGCATCAATGGGCGGCCGGTATAATCACACAGCCCATCGGAATCGCCGGTCTCGAATACGAGTTCATTGTTTTCGATATCTTCGCCCCAGATATCCATGGCGACAATCGACAACGGCATGCGCAGGCCGCCATCTATGACCTTTGACACCTGGTCGACCGGAACGCGCTTGCCCCGCATGGTGCCGTTCAGATCGCAAACGCAGGCAAAAATGGAATCAATTTCAGGATGCTGTGCCAGCCAAGCTTCGGCCTTATTATCAGACATGGATCACCTTGCGATACCGTTTTACGAATTGTGATATCATTTTGTAAATATTTATATCATTAGCTTAATTGTGTCAATCTATTTAGGTAATATAACCCCCTTCAACAAACCCCAGGGCGGGCTGATGACCAACAACGGCGAACTCAATATCCCTGATATCCCGGCACTATCCGGGACGACGACACAGGAATACGTATATGAACGCCTACGCAACGCGATCATGTTGGGCGCGATCGAACCCGGCACTTCGCTGACGATGCGCGGGTTAGCTGAATGCCTGGGCCTCAGCCCAACCCCTGTACGCGAGGCGGTGCGGCGGCTCAGCTCGGAACATGCGATACAGATCAAAGACAATCGGCGTATGACAGTGCCTTTGATGACGCTCGACCGCTTTGAAGAATTGGTTGCTCTCCGCGTCGCGATCGAGGTCCATACAGCCCAACGCGCGTTGCCCTATATGTCGGATGTCATCATCGAAAAGTTGACGGAAATGGATGACAGGATGGACGGCTTCGTCTCTGAAAGAGATCTGGATCAACTGACTTTGTTGAACCAGGATTTTCATCGCACCTTATACACGGTTAACCCGGCCCAGGCCTCAATGCCGATCATTGAAAGCATCTGGCTGCAGCTGGGTCCGTTCCAGCGCCAGGTCCTCACGCGGGTCACCGAATATTACGAGATTGATCGCCACAAAGAGATTCTGGCAGCCCTGACGACCCGCGACGCAACTGCGCTGCAAGACGCCATTACCAACGACATCAGGGACGGGGTTCTGAAGTCCGGCCGGAGCCTGCTTGCCGATATAGAAGCTGCATGACGGTTTTCAGGCCATGTTAGCCTGTTCAACCTTGCTGGCCGTCTGTTCCGGTACTCATTGGCCGGCAGCCAATGCGTCAAATGTGGTGACCTCGCCGGGGCTGTCGGGTTCGTAACCCGGCACGCCGTTGATGCGATCGATCAATGCCGGGGATTTCATAAGCGCTGTCAGGTCTCCAAGTGTTGCAGGAGGCAGGCGATCCTGGCGGTAGATCAGCATGTAGTGCTCGCTGGCCATTTCAATAAAGCTCAGGTTGAACTGTTCGGCAGCAGCCTGTACCCCAAATCCAACTTCCGCCATCCCCGACGCTACGAAGGCTGCAATTGCCGTGTGGGTGAACTCCTGCTGAGAGGTGCGGTTGATACTGTCCCCGGCAACACCTTGCTGCTTCAGTAAAAGATCAAAGAGAACCCGGGTGCCGGAGTGACGGTCACGGCTGATGAAGCTGAGGCCGGAGGTGCTCAGATCCTGCAACGTGCGGATGTTCTCGTGTTCGCCTTTGCGCATCATCAAGCCTTCGCGCCGGGTAACAAAACGGATAAGGCGGTGCTCATGACCGTTCAGGTGCTTTTTATAGTGGCTGATAATCTGCCGGGCGAGTGACGGGCAAGTGGGCAGGTGAAAACTTGCGATATCACACTCTCCGCGATTCAGGGCAGAAAGCGCTTCTTCCGGGTTCCGGTACTGCAGGTTGATGTTTACCTGCTCCGAGAACTCTGGCAGCAAGGCAACCGCGTAGCCGTGGCTTGCGTGCAGGCGCAGAGTGGGTTGGGCGCCGGCCAGCAACTGCTGAACCTGATCGTTCAGCTCCGCAGCCATGCTGTCGATTTGGGGGCCAAGCCTCGCGGTTACCCGATGCTCTGCCCACAACAGTTTCTCCCCCAAAGCAGAAAGCTGGCTGCCATGGCCTTTGCGCATGATGACCAGTGGCATGCCCAGAATATCGGTACCCCGGTTGAGTAAATTCCAGGCGTGCCTATAGGAAATGCCGACTGCTGCGGCGGCAACGGTGAGCTTGCCGGTATCGCGGATGCTCGCCAGCAGGCGAAACAGAACGGGCTCGAAGAGTTCGTCAGTATCGGTGCGGAATACCCAGGCCGGGGATATGGTCAGTTTCCTGTTATGCATTCTTGTTCATATTCCGTACCGGAGCCTGGAGTGCTAATTTGGCGTAGTTGAGTGTTTTGTTACTGTATCAGAATAAAAACAGGTAGGAACAGTTATGCATATGTCAGAAAGAGCTGGCCATAAAGCGGTGCCCGTTGCCGGCGACTGGAGCCCTGACATGATTCACCAGGAAGTCGCAGCCCTGCAGCACGAACCCGGTGCGCTTTTACCCATTCTGCATGCCTTACAGGATCGCATCGGCTACGTACCCGAGGGTGCCGTACCCATCATTGCTGAAATGCTGCAGCAAACCCGAGCCGATATTCACGGGGTTATCAGCTTTTATCATCATTTCCGCACCCGCCCGGCGGGCAGCAACGTGCTGGAAGTGTGCCGTGCCGAAGCCTGCCAGGCCCGCGGCGGACGCGCGCTTGAGCGCCACGTTCAGGAAAAGCTGGGCGTGGGCTACCACGAAACCACCGCCGATAACGAGTTCACGCTCGCGCCGGTGTATTGCCTGGGCAACTGTGCCTGCGGGCCGTCTATTCGCGTGAACAATGACGTTATCGGCCGAGTGACCCCACAGAAATTCGATCAGTTGGCGGACAAACTGACAACGTCTGTCCTCCAGCTAAAATAAAAGCAGGAGCGATTTCGATGACAACAACAATTTATGTGCCCTGCGATACCACAGCCCTTTCTTTAGGTGCCGACCGGGTTGCGCAAGAGTTACTGCTCGCAGCAGCAGCGCAGAACCTGGATGTAAACCTGATGCGCAATGGCTCACGCGGGTTGTTCTGGCTCGAGCCATTGATTGAAGTGCAAACGCCTTATGGCCGCGTCGCTTATGGCCCGGTGGAGCCGGATCAGGTGGAAGAACTGGTGGTTGCTGGCTTGTTTGAGGGTCATCCCGATCACCCCTTGTATCTGGGTGACATTGCGCAACACCCTTACCTGCAGCAACAGCAGCGCCTTACGTTTGCCCGAATTGGCATTACCGACCCGATTTGTATTGAGGATTACATTGCCCACGGTGGTTTCGCCGGCCTGAAGAAAGCCGCTGCGCTCGCACCCCAGGGCATTGTGGATGAAGTAAAGGCCTCCGGCCTGCGCGGTCGCGGCGGCGCGGCCTTCCCCGCGGGGATAAAATGGCAGACCGTATTGGACGAACCTCAAAACCAGCAAAAATACGTGGTGTGCAACGCCGACGAAGGCGATTCCGGCACCTTTGCCGACCGGTTGGTGATGGAATGCGACCCTTACATGCTGATTGAGGGCATGGCCATTGCCGGCCTGGCGGTGGGTGCTACTCTGGGTTTTATTTACGTACGTTCGGAATACCTGCTGTCCAAGAAAATGCTGGACGAAGCCATCCGCACCGCAGAGGCCCACGGTTATCTGGGCGATAATGTTTGCGGCAACGGCCGTTCGTTCCGTCTGGAAGCGCGGCTCGGCGCAGGCGCCTACATATGCGGCGAAGAAACCTCGCTGCTGGAAAGCCTTGAAGGCAAGCGTGGGCTGGTGCGTTCCAAGCCGCCGCTGCCCGCCATCAAAGGTCTGTTTGGCCAGCCCACGGTGGTAAACAACGTGCTGTCGCTCGCGGCGGTGCCATACATCTTGGCCCACGGTGGCAAAGCTTACGCCGATTACGGCATGGGCCGCTCGCTGGGCACCCTGCCCATTCAGCTGGCCGGTAACATCAAGCAGGGCGGCCTCATTGAGCTGGCTTTTGGCGTGACCCTGCGCAAAATCCTGGAAGACTTCGGCGCTGGCACCTTTACCGGCCGGCCAATGAAGGCCGTGCAGGTGGGTGGTCCGCTGATGGCCTACATGCCCGAAAACCAGTGGGACACACCGATGGATTATGAGGCCTTCGCCAAACTCGGCGCTGGCATTGGTCACGGTGGTGTGGTGGTGTTTGATGACACGGTGGATATGGGCGAGCAGGCCCGTTTTGCCATGGAGTTCTGCGCTGTTGAATCCTGCGGAAAATGCACCCCTTGCCGGATTGGCTCGGTGCGTGGCGTGGAAGTGATTGATCGCATTCGTGCCGGTGATAACCGCGATAACAACCTGGTGTTGCTGGAAGAGCTGTGTGAAACCATGGTGGACGGCTCACTTTGCGCCATGGGCGGTATGACGCCCTTCCCGGTTCAGAGCGTGATGAAACATTTCCCTGAAGACCTGATGGCCAGCCCGCGCCCAGTGGAGGCTTGATATGTTGCACTATTATGATCCGCGCACCGAAAGCTACCAGCCCGGCAAGAACCGCCTGAACCCCGACGTTGATTACGGCACGCCAGTTAGCCTGTCAGAAGAATTGGTATCCATTTCGGTCGATGGCCGTGACATCACCGTACCGGAAGGCACCTCGGTATTGCGCGCCGCAGCACTGGCGGGCATCAACATCCCCAAATTGTGTGCCTCCGACAACCTGGAAGCGTTCGGCTCCTGTCGCCTGTGCGCGGTGGAAATTGAAGGCCGTCGTGGCTATCCGGCCTCCTGCACCACTCCGGTGGCCGAAGGTATGGCGGTCACCACCCAGACCGGCAAGCTGGCGAAACTGCGCCGTAATATCATGGAGTTGTACATCTCTGACCACCCGCTGGATTGCCTGACCTGCCCGGCCAATGGCAACTGCGAACTGCAGGATGTTGCCGGCGCTGTGGGCCTGCGGGAAGTGCGTTACGGGTTTGACGGCGAGAACCATCTGGACGCTGAAATTGACGATTCCAACCCCTATTTCAGCTTCGACCCCAGCAAGTGCATTGTCTGCTCACGCTGCGTGCGAGCCTGCGACGAGGTGCAGGGCACCTTTGCGCTGACCATCGAAGGCCGCGGTTTTGACTCCAAAGTCACCGCCAGCCAGAACGATCCGTTCATGGATTCCGAGTGCGTGTCCTGCGGTGCCTGTGTGCAGGCTTGCCCTACCTCTACGCTGATGGAAAAGAGTGTGATCGACGCCGGCCAGCCTGAGCACAGTGTGGTTACTACCTGCGCGTACTGCGGTGTGGGCTGCTCATTCAAGGCCGAAATGAAAGGCGATCAGGTTGTGCGCATGGTTCCCTACAAAGGCGGTGAGGCCAACCACGGCCATTCCTGTGTGAAAGGCCGGTTTGCCTTCGGCTACGCCACCCATAAAGATCGCATCAAAGAGCCGATGATTCGCGAGACCATCAACGATCCGTGGCAAGTAGTGTCCTGGGACGAAGCGCTGGCGTTTTCCGCCAAAAAACTCAAAGGCATTCAGGCCGAGCATGGCCGCGAAAGCATTGGCGGTATTACCTCCTCGCGCTGCACCAACGAAGAAACCTATCTGGTGCAGAAGCTCGTGCGTGCGGCCTTCGGCAACAACAACACCGACACCTGCGCACGGGTATGCCATTCCCCCACCGGCTACGGCCTCAAAACCACACTGGGCGAGTCTGCCGGCACCCAGACCTTCGATTCGGTGATGAAGGCCGACACCATTGTGGTGATCGGCGCCAACCCAACCGATGCGCACCCGGTTTTCGGCTCGCTGATGCGTAAGCGCTTGCGCCTGGGCGCCAAACTGATCGTGATTGATCCGCGCCGTATTGATGTGATTCACACGCCCCATGCTGCTGAAGGCCTGCACCTGCCACTGCGCCCCGGCACCAACGTGGCCATAGTGAACGCACTGGCCCACGTGATTGTGACCGAAGGGCTGGAAGATCAGGAGTTCATCCATAACCGTTGCGACACCGAGGCCTACAACGCCTGGCGTACGTTTATTGCCGAGGCGCGTAATTCCCCCGAAGCCATGGAAGCGGTTACCGGTGTGGCGGCAGACAAAGTACGCGAAGCCGCCCGCATGTATGCACAGGCAGACAACGGCGCCATCTACTATGGCTTGGGAGTGACCGAACACAGCCAGGGCTCTACCATGGTGATGGGCATTGCCAACCTGGCCCTGGCCACTGGCAACATTGGCAAAGAAGGCGGCGGCGTAAACCCGCTGCGCGGGCAGAATAACGTGCAGGGCTCCTGTGATATGGGGTCCTTCCCCCACGAGCTGCCCGGCTATCAGCACGTGAGCGACCCGGCGGTGCGTGAGCGCTTTCAGGCTGTCTGGGGTGTGCCCATCGACAACGAGCCGGGCCTGCGCATTCCGAACATGTTCGATGCCGCCATCGCCGGGTCATTCAAAGCGCTGTACGTGCAGGGCGAGGACATTGCCCAGTCAGACCCCAACACCCAGCATGTGGAATCGGCTCTGAGAGCCTTGGACTGCCTGATTGTGCAGGACATTTTCCTCAACGAAACCGCCAAGTTCGCCCATGTATTGCTGCCGGGCTCCACCTTTCTGGAAAAGAATGGCACCTTCACCAACGCTGAGCGCCGCATCAACCGCGTGCGCAAAGTGATGGAACCGATTGCCGGCCTGGAAGACTGGGAAGTAACCATGGCGTTGTCCAACGCTCTGGGCTACCCGATGCACTATAGCCATCCTTCTGAAATCATGGATGAAATTGCCTCACTAACACCCACGTTTACCGGTGTGAATTACGACAAGCTGGAGCAGTTGGGCAGCATTCAGTGGCCCTGTAACGATGAGTACCCGGAGGGCACGCCAACCATGCACACGGTGGACTTCCCCATTGGCAAGGGCCGCTTTGCGATCACCGAATATCTGGCCAGCGAGGAGTGCGCCAGTCGCCGCTTCCCGCTGCTGCTGACGACCGGGCGAATCCTGTCCCAGTACAACGTCGGCGCGCAGACCCGCCGCACCAGCAATAGCGACTGGCACGAAGAAGACCTGCTGGAACTGCACCCCAGCGATGCGGAACTGCGCGGAGTAAAAGACGGCGACTGGCTGGGCATTAGCAGCCGCGTAGGCCATACCGTGCTGCGGGCAAAGCTCAGCACCCGTATGTTGCCGGGCGTGGTTTACACCACCTTCCACCACCCGAGCAGCGGTGCCAACGTGGTGACCACCGACAACTCCGACTGGGCCACCAACTGCCCGGAATACAAGGTAACGGCCGTTCAGGTAGAAAAAGTGTCCCAGCCGTCGGATTGGCAGCGCAACTTTGTGGACTTCAACAAGCGCCAGCAGGCCTTGCTGAAGCCGACCATGGAAAGCGGGGAAGACTGCCATGCAACCGCACTCAAGTAATCAGGGGCCAGCTGCCATGGCAGATACACCCGCACGCATTTCACCGCCGATGAGTGAGGCCCGGGTGAGCGTGCGCGGTGGTATTGAAGGCGCACGCTCACACGATCTGATAGCGGAAGAAATTCCGGTGGCCATGGTCTACAACGGCGTGTCCCATGCCGTGATGATGACTTCTCCCTGCGATCTTGAAGATTTTGCCCTGGGTTTCAGCATGAGCGAAGGTATTCTGCAGCGGCCGGACCAGCTGTTCAGCATCGAGATAAAGCCGGGTGAAGACGGTATAGAAGTAGACATGCACATTGCCGGCGACTGCTATGCCCGCCTGCGGGAGCAGCGCCGCAATATGGCCGGCCGAACCGGTTGCGGGCTCTGTGGCACTGAATCCCTGACCCACGTGGTACGAACCCTCAAGCCTGTGGCGCCGCAGCCGATCCCCGGCGACGAAGCCGTTCAGGCCGCACTGCAAAATCTGAAAAAGCACCAGCCGTTGCAACTGCAAACCGGTGCCACCCACGGTGCCGCCTGGTGCGACGCCCAAGGCCGGATTGTTCAGGTCCGGGAAGACGTAGGCCGCCACAACGCGCTGGACAAGTTGATCGGTGCCCGCCTGCGCGAATATGGCGATCAGGCCTTTGGTGAAGGCTTCGCACTGATCTCCAGTCGCGCCAGTTTTGAAATGGCACAGAAAAGCGCCAGTGTGGGCATATCAACTCTGGTGGCGGTATCCGCCCCCACTGCCCTGGCCATCCGCGAGGCCCGCAAAAGCGGCATGAACCTTATCGGCTTCGCCCGCCCCGGCCGCCACGTAATCTATGCAAGCAGCGATGACACTGCTCAGGAGAGCACCTTGTGAGCGACCAGCAATTAAACAACCTGATCAAAATGCTCGACCAGATTATTGCCAACAATCTGCACCATGGTGACGACGATAAGGTAACCGACGTGGCTGCCGACCACCTGCATAAGTTTTGGGCCCGCAGCATGAAGCAACGAATCATCGCCTACGCCAGCGAAAGCCCGGCAGAGCTGTCTGCATTAGCCCGATCGACTATTGCCAAGCTGGAGGCCGCGCCGGAGTAAACACCGCACCAAATAAGGTTTAACTGTTTTTAACAATCCATGTTTTCATACTGCGCTACAGTTGCATGATGTTTATATTGATAGCCTTCAATACTGGGCCAAAGCCATGCAAGGTACATACGTTGAGCTTGTTGAAACCCGGATAGATACTGCTGATCTGGAAATCGGCATGCATGTCATCCGGTTGGATAGACCCTGGGAAGAAACAGACTTTCTCATACAGGGCTTTATTATCAGAGACCTGAACGAAGTCCACGCGTTGCGTCTTCAATGTGATTTTGTGGTTATACAAGGCGTAGCCGAGAAAAAGCGGGAACCCAAAGTGAAGGTTCCCAGCCCGGGTCGTCTGGCAGGTTTTTTCAAGCGCAAACAGAAGCCTGCGCAGCCGCCGAAACCCGGCCCCGCCCGGACAAGCCCCCGCAAGCGTGTTTCCTACATAAACCAGGTAAGCGTGGGCCGGGAAATGCAAACGGCCACCATGCGGTTTGAAGAAGCCCAGAGCACGGCCAAGTCCATCATGTCCGGTTTGCGCGTAAGCCGCACGCTGGATATTAACAACGCCCGAACGGTTGTGAATAGTTGTGTAGAGAGTGTGCTACGTAACGAAAATGCCTTAATGCTGCTCACCAAGATCAAGAACCAGGATGAGTATACCGCCGAACATTGCATCAACGTTTCCATTCTGGCCGCAGCGTTTGGAAAATCTCTGGGCATGATTAAAGGCGAAATTCAGAATCTGGCGCTGTGCGGCCTGCTGCACGATGTTGGTAAAACCAGAATTCCGAACGAGGTTCTGAATAAACCAGCCAGCCTGACCGACGAAGAGTTTGCGTTAATGCGAAACCATGCGGTTCATGGCCGTACCATTCTTATGAGCACTGGTGCCTCACTGCAAAGCGCTGTGGACGTGGCCTTCTCGCATCACGAGCGAATAGACGGCAAAGGCTATCCCAGAGGACTACCGGCTGAAAACATACCCTACTTTGCAAAGATCATCGCGCTGGTGGACACCTACGATGCGATTACCAGCAAGCGTGTTTATCAAAAAGCCCTCGCGTCCATGCATGCTCTGGAGATCATCCACAATAATCGCGGAACCCAGTTTGATACTGAGCTGGCCGACGCGTTTATCCAGATGGTGGGCATTTATCCACCCGGATCCATCGCCGAAATGGTGAACGGAGAAGTGGGGATCGTGCTCGAAAGCCATGCGCTACACAAACTCAAACCGAAGGTGTTAATGGTTCGGGATGCGGATAAAACACCGATGTCCCCTTTCAAGGTATTGGATTTACGGGCGGCTCCAAAAGACGATAACGGAATGGTCTACCAAATCGCCAAAGAGGTGCCAGACGGGACTTACGATATTGTACTGCAGGACTTCGTGAGGGAAGGTTTGATCGTAACAGCGCCTTTGTCTTCGCTTGAGACAGAATAGAGCACAAGTGGGAGTATCCGCTGGTAGGCGATAAGTTGCCCGAAGGGTTTGTATTTATAAAACAGTTGCTTATATTGTGCTCTGTTGATAATAAAAAGAGTGCTTTCCGGCATGAGCGAATCGGTTGCCTACTACAACGCGCATGCGCAGCAGTTTATAGACGAAACACTCCATGTGGATATGTCCGCGTTGTACGATGCATTTTTGCCGCATCTGCCTGAAAATGCCCACATTCTTGACGCTGGTTGTGGTTCCGGCCGGGACTCCCGCGAGTTTCTGGCCCGCGGTTATCGCGTTACTGCCTTTGATGCCTCCGACAAACTGGCCGGCCTTGCGTCCAGCGCCATAAGCCACCCCGTTTCCGTCCGCACGTTTGGTCAGGTTAGCGAGTATAAGGCCTACGATGGTATCTGGGCCTGCGCCAGCCTGCTTCACCTCCCACCGCAAAAGATACCTCAAGCATTAGCGAAACTCTGGCAGGCTCTGAAGCCTGGTGGCGTGTTGTACGTGAGCTTCAAGCGTGGTGAAGGGCAACGCGAACACAGTGGCCGACATTTTACCGATGCGACTGAGGCGCAGCTTGAAAGCTGGGCAGGCGCCTTGCCGCAGTTTGAGAAAATGGCGATCTGGCAAACCGCTGACCGCAGGCCGGGGCGGGATGAGTGTTGGGTGAATGGGGTTTTTCATAAGTGCGCAGAGAAGCCCGCCAAACTGATTACGGGCGGTAGGCACCAGCATTTTCTACCTCACCTTTGCGCCAGTATCAATAAAGCCAGTGAGATCGATATGGCGGTGGCGTTTGTAAAGGCCACCGGATTGAAGCTGTTGATCCCGGACTTGCTGAGTGCCCTTGGTCGAGAGGGTCTACCAGCTCGGATTCGTGTTTTGACCAGTGATTACATGGACATCACCGACCCGGAGGCGTTACGCAGCCTGATGCTGCTGCAGGAACAGGGCGCACAAGTGCGAGTTTTTCAAAGTGCCGGCTCAAGCTTTCATCTCAAAGCTTATATCTTCACCTATGTTGGCCATAATGCATCTCATCAGGGTACCGCTTTCATTGGCTCCAGCAACATCAGCCGCCAAGCTTTACAAGACGGTTTGGAGTGGAATTACCGCGTTGATTACCCCAGCGATGATGGCTTTTTTGAAGCACTAAGTCGCTTTGAAGAGCTGTTCCGCCACGGTAATGCTGTACCCTTGTCGGATGGCTGGATTGATGAGTACGAAGCCCGCCGAGTCTTACCCCCAAGCCCAATGGAAGCGGGCAGTCACGAAGTTGAAGAACCGCCAACACCTACGCCGGTGCAAACAGCGGCCTTAGCTGCTCTGAGCGACACGCGATCTGAGGGTTACAGCCGAGGTTTGGTCGTATTGGCGACAGGCTTGGGCAAAACGTGGCTGTCTGCGTTTGATGCGGCTCAAATGGGCGCGAGGCGGGTGCTTTTTGTCGCACACCGGGAAGAAATCCTTCATCAGGCTGCGGAAACCTTTATCCGCATTCGCCCGAAAAGCCGTGTGGGATTTTACATGGGCAAGCAGCGAGATATGGCTGTAGATGTACTGTGTGCTTCGGTACAAACCCTTGGTAAAAATGCGCACTTGGAACGTTTTTCGCCCCAGCACTTTGATTACATCGTGGTGGATGAGTTCCATCATGCGGCAGCTCCGACCTATCACCGCTTACTGAGTTATTTCGCCCCCACTTTTATGCTGGGCTTAACCGCTACACCAGACCGGACGGACCGCTCGGACATTCTGTCTTTGTGTGATGATAATCTGGTTTATACCCACAACCTTTTTGAAGGCATCCGCAGTAACTTGTTGGCGCCTTTTCATTACTACGGCATATACGACGACAGTGTCGATTACGCCGAGATCCCTTGGCGTAACGGTAAGTTCGACCCTAACCTACTGGCTCACAAACTCGCCACTTTAGGTCGTGCTCGCCATGCCGAGCGCGTTTGGCAGCAGCACCGGCAACAACGTACCTTGGCCTTCTGTGTTTCGATTAACCACGCAGACTTCATGGCTGAGCAGTTCCAAAAAAGAGGCTTTGCTGCAGCCGCTGTTCACGGTCGCTCGGAGCTATCGCGAGGCGAGGCCCTAGAGCAGCTTAGATCTGGCGAATTGGCCATCTTGTTCTCGGTGGATCTGTTTAATGAAGGTGTAGATTTGCCGGCCATTGATACAGTGATGTTGCTGCGGCCTACTGAATCCAAAGTCCTATTTTTGCAACAGCTTGGCCGGGGTCTTCGAAAGGCAGAAGGTAAAGATAAGTTGGTGGTTTTAGATTTTATCGGCAATCACCAGGGGTTTTTGCATAAGCCGCAAGCGCTGATGGGCGCTGGCATGAACCATCGGCAGTTGGCGCAGTATGCTCGTAAGGCGGCTGCTCAAAAGCTGGATCTGCCGGATGGTTGCTTCATCAATTACGATCTGCAACTGATCGAGTTTTTGAAGTCCTTGGATGGAGAGGGCACGGAGAAAGACTACCGTTTGCTGAGAGATACCCTTGGCCGTCGGCCGACCCTAACGGAGTTCTACCGGTCTGGCGCCAACCTCAGTCAGCTGCGCAAGCAGTTTGGCCACTGGTTTGCCCTGGTGGCGCACATGGAGGGCTTGGACGAGACAGAGTCTAAGCTTGTTGAGCAGCAGTCTGCCTTTCTCGCGGAACTTGAAACCACGCGCATGACCAAGTCGTTCAAAATGGTTCTTCTTGAGGCATTTCAGGAGCTGGATGGCTGGCGTAGCCCACCGGAGTTATCAGCACTGGCGACCCAATCGTTGAAGGTTTTGCAGCGCCGGCGTTCTTTGTTGGGAGAGTTGCCGGAAGCTCTGAGAGATAACCCGGATCAACCTGCGTGGCAGGCGTATTGGCGGAAAAACCCGGTTAAAGCTTGGGTTGGTGAAAACACCAAGACCGCAGGCTCCTTTAAAATTACCGATGGACACTTTGCTACTGCTATTACATTAGCGAGTAGCCAAATAGATGCCTTCACAGCTTTGGTTCAGGAGTTGGTGGATTACCGGCTAGCCAGCTACGAGTCGCGGAGTAACATACAGGCTGCTGACCAGAGTTTATCTGTACTGCCGAATAGCGAAGCATCAGGGACAGAGTTACCGTTTTTCCCCACTTTAAAAATTGCCTGTGGTCACTTTCGCACCAGCTCTACAGTGGCGGAAGAGTATCGTCATCTCAGTGAGGGCTATGGCCGATTGAATCCCAGCCGCCACTTTATCGCTCAGGCCTCGGGTGACTCTATGAATGGCGGTAAAAACCCAATTCACGACGGCGATTATTTGTTGCTGGAACAAATCAATCCAGATCAAGCCGGCAGTATCACCGGTAAGACGTTGGCTATTGAGCGTATGGATGAAACTGGCGATACCCAATACCTGCTTCGTGTGATCGAGAAAACCACCCAAGGCCAATACGTTTTAAAAGCCAAGAATTCGAGCTATGACGATATTTTGGTGACGGACGAGATGAGCGAGCAGTTCCGTACTTTTGCGCGACTGGAAGCGGTGATCGACCCGTTAGAGTTAGCCGTTGGACAGAATATTATGCGGGAAGATATTCCTGGCTTGTTTGGGGCGGAGTTTAACCCGGGTAATTGGCAGAGTGGGCATGTGTTCTTGGCTGATGCTAACGCTCATATCTTGTTAGTGACCTTGAACAAGCAAGGCAAAGCGGCGAACCATCGCTATGTAGACCACTGGATTGATGAACAACTTTTTCACTGGCAAAGTCAAAGCAGCACAACGCCTGAGAGTAAGCGTGGCAGGGAGCTAATTCATCACGAGGAGCTAGGCCTGACGATCCACCTATTCGTGCGGGAGAATAAGCTGTTTAACAAAAAGGCTGCCCCGTTTACCTACTACGGCAAAATGGATTACCAGAGCCATGAAGGAAGCCGCCCTATGAGCGTTATCCTGAAAAGGGCATAAATCTCGCAGAAGTCAGCGGCGTTAAGTCATATTTGCTCGCAAATGCTTCGACGGCATCCGCGGCAGGTTCACCCCCAAAACGATCCAACCATTCTTCTTCGCCTATTCCAATCTCCGCTAACGAAACGCCGTAGCGCTGGTTTAGAAGATGCTCTACGTCTGAAATATACTTTGCCAGCTTAGGCACCTCATCCTCCTAAACCCTTTCACTGTATGAAAAGGCGTTCACGGTGCCAGCGCATAAATTCTGGCGATGGTGAGAACTTATCGGGCAGCTCAATTGTGGTTCCGGTTCGCTCCAGAAACGTCTCGCGGATATGTCTGTTGCTCTGTTGTCTTTCTAGTTCAGATGAAACCATCAGCCTGTAATCATCGGCGAATGTGATTAAGCCGATATCAAAAGCTCGGTCATAAAAGGTACTTAGACACAGGCCGTTACGGGGGTTTAGACGATTATGTTCGTCTTCAGCCCACGGTTTAATGTGGCTGGCCACTAGAAAACGAGTGTCTGCGATACCCGTAACGCAACATTGATAGTCGTACGCAGAAAGCACCGCTGTACGAAATAGGTTTTGGCTTTTGCGGCGCTGGATGATCGAAGAGATGGTTTCACCACGGTAGTTGTTAAGCTCGATAGCTTCTTGTCCATTGGGTGCGGCCGAATTCAGGCTCTCTAGAGCCATCGCTATTTTGAGCATGATTCGAGAGGGGTTTTGGCTAAATTCTTGCCATAGATCTCGATCTGCTTGCGAGGCTCCTGCCAGTCCTTTGCGCCCAGAGCCGGTGATGATCGGATCCAGGCTGGCAATATTGCTTAGCTTCATGGCAACAGAGCTGGGTGAGCGTTCAAGCTTGTATGCGACCTCAATAATTCGAGGATGGCGCTGATGAAATTTTCCAAAGGGAAGCTCGCAGTAAAGCCCCAGAGCAACCAACAGATCAAATTCCGACCATGCCTTTCTCGTCGTCATGCCGTTACCTTCGCCAGAACGCTTGAATTTAGCCCCTCAATGCAACTTCAACCTAGGCTGCATCGCCCGGCTTATCTTGTCCATAAACCAGATCACGCCGGTGCGCAGAAAGCCGTGCAGCGCTACCTGGTGCATACGGTACAGCGATACATAGAACAGCCGGGCCACCTTGCCTTCAATGAACATGCTGCGGCCTGAGAGGTTGCCCATCAGGTTGCCTACGGTGGTGTAGTGGCTGAAGTTGATCAGCGAGCCGTAGTCGTTGTAAACGAAGGGCACGGCGTCTTTGCCTTCCAGCCGGTTGCACAAGGTTTTAAACAGGGTGTCGGCTTGCTGGTGTGCGGCCTGGGCGCGGGGGGCGACGGGTCTGTCAGAATTCGGTTGCGGGCAAGCGGCGCAGTCGCCGAAGGCGAAAATGTCAGAATCCCGGGTGGTTTGCAGGGTTTGATGCACAATCAGTTGATTGCTGCGGTTGGACTCCAGGCCATCCAGGTCGGCGAGAAACGCCGGCGCTTTTATGCCTGCAGCCCAGATGGTCATTTCCGAGGGCAGCTCGGTGCCGTCTTTGAGTACAACAAGGCCGGGGCGGATTTCGCTTACGGGTTGGCCGTTAAGAACTTTCACATGCTGGCGCCCGAGTTCCTTGGTGGCCGCTGCCGAGAGCCGGTTTGGCAGTGCCGGAAGAATCCGGTCGGCGGCTTCAATTACGGTGATGGATACATCGGAGGCCTTTAGGTGGTTCATGCCGTACACCGGCAATTCGCGAGAGGCTAACCGTAGCTCTGCAGCCAGCTCAACACCGGTGGCGCCGGCACCTATAATGCTGATGTTCAGCATATGATCGCCGCCTTGCCGAGCTTCGTGGTTTTTGCGCAAAAAAGCATTGAGCATCAAGTTGTGGAAGCGGCGGGCCTGTTTCAGGCTGTCGAGGAACAGGCAGTGGTCCTGTGCGCCGTGGGTACCGAAATCGTTGGCGGTACTGCCGACGGCTATCACCAGGGTGTCGTAATTCAGGTGGCGCTCGGGAACCACTTCTTTGCCTTCTTCATCGAGAAAAGGCGCGATCACCAGCTTTTTGGTTTCACGATTCAGGCCGCTCATGCGCCCTAGCTGGAATTCGTAGTGGTGCGTGCGGGCGTGGGCCCGGTAGTTTATTTCATTGGAATTGGCGTCCAGCGAGCCGGATGCAACCTCGTGCAGGAGGGGCTTCCATACGTGGGTCAGGCCTGCGTCAACGAGAGTAACGCGAGCTTTGCCTTTTTTGCCGAGCTTCCTGCCCAGGCTGGTAATAAGTTCGAGGCCACCGGCACCGCCGCCGACCACCACAATATGATGAAGATTATCCATAGCAATCCGACCTGTAAGTAAAGAAAGCCAAGCGCTCTTTCAGAAAAACGCTTGGCTGTCGTCACTGGAGCTTGTTTACAAGGTAGGATACTAATGCTGCCTGAATAATACTAACGTGCTCCGGACAACCGGCACAATTGGTCGGAACACCTATTGATCATTCGACATACACAGCAAGAGACAGGAAAGTATGAAAGTAGCAGTTTACTGTGGTTCCCGCTCAGGTAATGAGCCGCAATACGCTGAAAAGGCCAGAGAGCTGGGTGAGTACTTCGGTAATAACGGTATAGACCTGGTGTTTGGCGGTGGGCACGTCGGCCTGATGGGTATTATTGCTGACGCGGTTCTGGCTAGCGGCGGCAAGGTTTATGGCGTTATCCCGGAACATTTGTTGAATCGGGAGCTGGCACACTCGGATCTTACCGAGCTTTTTGTTGTGAGCAACATGCATGAACGCAAGGCGAAGATGGCCGAGTTGGCCGATGGCTTTGTCGCCCTGCCGGGTGGTATTGGCACGCTGGAGGAAATCTTTGAGGCCTGGACTTGGGGGCAGCTCGGTTTTCACCAGAAGCCCTGCGCCTTCTATAACGTGAAGGGTTTTTACGACTCGTTGTTGGAGATGATCAAAACCATGGTGGCCTCTGGTTTTGTTAAACAGCAATACCTCGACATGATCGTGCTGGCGGATACCCCGACAGAACTGGTTGATGGCTTTAAGGCCTACGTACCGCCTCGGGAAAAGTGGAGCTGAGCAAGCGTGAGCGCCTGGCTGAATTCAAAGCCGGCTGACTTTGCTCATCAGTCGGCCCAGGTACAGTTGACTTTGGGGGTATTGGGGTGCGGCCAGTCGCAACCACCTCGACGGTGATATCCACGCGCACCGCCAGATAACTTCTGCGTATCCTTGGCAAATATTTTTACCAGCGATCAAGCTGAAGGCCGTGTTGTTTAAGGTAATCACCCTCACGTTCCATATAAGACTCCAGGGCACCCTCGTACCTGACATTATCGTCAAAAGGTACTGCTTTATAGCGCCCCACTTCGATTGCGGTCTCGGCCCAGTTCATAATCCACATGACAACCGTACCACCGGGAGCGAGCCCCAAAACCAACGTATCGCGTGGCATGTTGATGATTTTTCCATTTCTTTGAACGGGTGCGGGTTGCTCCATACGTTCACGCAAGGCTTCCGGGTCGGGGATGTGGATAAGCCGGGTATAGGACTGCTGTTCGGCGAAGGAAAACCATGTCACGTGGATGTAATCAGGCATGGGGTTCAGGTCCCCTCCACCCCTCCCCGTACTTTTCCAGCAACAACTGGTGATTCCAACTGGCCACCACCACGCTCGCTCTCCCGTTGCCTCAAACTGTAACTGCTTGACCCAAGCATCATAATGACGTGGAACAGCCACTTGCATGTTGTACGTTACGGGGTGATCCCATTCGGGTGTACCGGCTATGGAGCAACCACTTAATATGAAGCTCGTGCAGAGCACCGTCACAAGTATTACAAGTCTTCTGATCATTTGAGACCCCTGTTTGGATGCACGCCCCGCACACCACCGGGCGCAGGTCTGAATGGGAAAAGTGGCCCGGCAATCTGGTAATGGGCTGAATGGTGAATATAGCGTTGGCGAAGCAGGGCTTCTTCTTGGATAGACAATTGTAATGGCTGTCCTTCGTTGATGTGATGGGTGATCCCGGTGGCGATGGGCTGGAGTTCATCAGGTAATGAAAACCCGGTATCTGTTGGTTTAACGGCATTCAGTGGCACACCCGCATCTTTTGCCAGGCGGTACATTTGTCGTAGGGCCACCCGAGAGTATTCGGCCTGTACTCGCCGATCCAACCAGAGCCGGAATTGCAGTTCAACTTCGCCTTCTTTTAACCGCCGGCGGTAAGCTTCTTCAACCGTTAGCGTGCCATCCGGGTTGTATGCGCCCAGCCAGCCTTCACCGGCTATCCGCTGACGGTCCATCAGGATTCTTGTGTATTCATAGCTTTCTCTGGGATGGTAGCCGCGAAACTTGCGGGGCAGGGCTACCTGAATGTGTTCGTGGAAATTATCGGGGTAGCCGCCACCTATGTCGGAGTGGGCACCGGGCAGTACCCACTCGTCAAAATGGCCCGGCAGGCTGCCATCCGGCCCTCGCAGGCTGTTGAGGGAGAAGTTGTAACGCCATTCGTCCCGGGCGGTCAGGTGCACGGCTCTCTGAACCGCGTCGGCGGCGATGTTTACGTGCAGCGCCAGAGCTCTTTTGCATATCCTCGGCAAATGATTTTCACCAGCGATCAAGCTGGAGACCGTGCTGGTTAAGATACTCCCCGTGCTCTTTCAGATAATCTTCAACCCATATTGAGTAATCATTTTTCTTATCATCAAACGGCACTGCGTTATAACGCCCCACTTCGATGGCCGTCTCGGCCCAACTCATAATCCACATGACAACCGTACCTCCGGGGGCAAGCCCCAGAACCAACGTATCACGGGGCATGTTGATGGCTTTTCCATTTCTTTGGACCGGTGCGGGTTGCTCCATGCGCTCACGCAAAGCTTCCGGGTCAGGGATGTGGATAAGCCGGGTATAAGATTGCTGTTCGGCAAAAGAAAACCATGTTATGTGGATGTAGTCGGGCATGGGTTCCAGATGCGCGTTCCCGTTACCCGAAGCCTTCCAGCAACAGGTCGTGATGCCAATCGGATGCCACCAGGCTCGCTCTCCTGTCGCTTCGAACTGCACTGGCTTGACCCACGCATCGTAATGTCGGGGCACACTGACACGAAGTCGGTACTTCACTGGATGATCCCATTCAGGCGTACCCGCGATGGAGCAGCCACTTAACAGGAAGCTCGTGCAGAGCACAGTCACAAGCACGACAAGTTTTCTGGTCATTTGAGCCCCTTATTCGGATATACGCCCCGCACGCCACCGGGCGTAGGTCTGAATGGAAAGAGTGGTCCGGCAATCTGGTAATGGGCTGAGTGGTGAATGTAACGTTGGCGAAGCAAGGCTTCCTCTGCAGCAGACAGCCGCAGTGGCTGGCCCTCGTTGATGTGGCGGGTAATCCGGGCAGCGATAGGTTGAAGTTCATCGGGCAAGACGATATCAGGGTCGGCAGGGTCTACCGGGTCAAACGGTACCCCCGCATTCTTTGCCAGCCGGTACATTTGTCTCAGGGCCACGCGGGAATACTCAGCTTGTACCCGCCGGTCCAGCCAGAGGCGGAATTGCAGTTCAACTTCGCCTTCTTTTAACCGCCGGTGGTAAGCTTCTTCAACCGTTAGCGTGCCATCCGGATTGTACGGACCCAACCAGCCTTCATCGGCAACCTGCCTGCGGTCCATCAGGATTCTTGTATACTCATAGCTATCTCTGGGGTGATGGCCGCCACCTATATCCGAATGAGCTCCGGGCGGTATTTGATTTTCACCAGCGATCAAGCTGAAGACCGTGTTGTTTGAGGTAATCACCCTCACGTTCCATGTAAGCCTCCAGGGCACCCTCGTATCTGACGTCATCATCAAAAGGTACCGCCTGGTAGCGCCCCACCTCGATGGCGGTCTCGGCTTTATTCATAATCCACATTACAACGGTCCCTCCCGGAGCGAGACCTAGTACCAGGTTATAGCGAGGAAGGTTGTAGAGCTTGCCTATCTTGTAAACCGGTGCAGGTTGCTCCATACGCTCACGCAACGCCTCCGGGTCGGGGATATGGATCAGTCTGGCGTAAGACTGCTGTTCGGCAAATGAAAACCAACTGATATAAATATAATCAGGCATGGGTTCCAGTTGGGGCCCCCCACTCAATCCGGGACCTTTCCAGCAACAGGTGGTGATGCCTCCCGGCCACCACCAGGCTCGTTCACCGGATGCCTCCAGTTCCAGAGATTTGATCCAGACATCGTAATGCCGGGGAGTGGTGACCTTGAGTCGGTACATCACTGGCTGGTCCCATTGAGTGGAGTCCGCGGTAGAACAGCCGCTTAACAGGAAGCTCGTGCAGAGTACAGTCACAAGCACGACAAGTTTTCTGGTCATTTGAGACCCCTGTTTGGATGCACGCCCCGCACACCACCGGGCGCAGGTCTGAATGGGAAAAGTGGCCCGACAATCTGGTAATGGGCTGAATGGTGAATATAGCGTTGGCGAAGCAGGGCTTCCTCTGCAGCAGACAGCCGCAGTGGCTGGCCCTCGTTGATGTGATGGGTGATCCGAGTGGCGATGGGTTGCAGTTCATCAGGTAACGAAAATCCGGTATCTGTTGGTTTCACAGCATTTAGTGGTACTCCTGCATCTTTTGCCAGCCGGTACATTTGTCGCAGGGCCACCCGAGAGTATTCGGCCTGTACTCGCCGATCCAACCAGAGCCGGAATTGCAGTTCAACTTCGCCTTCTTTTAACCGCCGGCGGTAAGCTTCTTCAACCGTTAGCGTGCCATCC
>JAGPVT010000027.1 GCA_018066865.1 Marinobacter sp.
TGATGGATTCGCTTACAAGATACGCTCAGGCACAGCGTGAAATTGCGCTGGCGGTTGGTGAGCCTCCGGCCACGAAAGGTTACCCGCCCTCCGTATTCGCCAAGCTTCCGCAACTGGTGGAGCGTACAGGTAACGGTTTGCCCGGAGGCGGTTCGATCACAGCGTTCTATACTGTGCTGACCGAAGGCGACGATCAACAGGATCCCATCGCGGATGCTGCCAGGGCTATTCTTGATGGGCATATTGTGCTCTCGCGTCGGCTTGCGGAAGAAGGGCATTACCCGGCCATCGACGTTGAAGCCTCCATCAGCCGGGTAATGCCGCAAGTGACGGAAACAGAACATTTCTCTCGATCCCAGCGCTTCAAACAGGTTTATTCACGCTATCAGCAGGCCCGGGATCTGATCAGTGTGGGCGCCTATGTGAAGGGCTCCGACCCTGAAACCGATTTTGCCATTACCCATATCGGAAATATGCGACAGTTCCTGCAGCAGGGTCTGAATGAGCGTGCCTCACTGGCCGAGAGTATCGAGGAGCTGCTTACCGTAGTGCCCGAACGACGCTCACCGGAGCGTCGGAAATCTGCCGTTCCTGATCCCGCCGCCGTCAATGCCAGTAGAGGTGCTGGTTGATGTTGCGCTCTCAGCGCCTTGCCGTGGTGCTCGCTCTGGAAGAGCGCAAGGAACAGGCAGCGCTGGAGCAGATGGGCAAAGCCCGGGAAGTGATGGAACAACACAAGGGCCAGGTAGAAAACCTCAACCGCTACCAGCAGGAATACCGCGATCAGATTCGCAACAGCCAACACGGTGTTGTGCAGGTTAGTCGTTTGCAGGCATGGCAGGCATTTATTGCGCAGCTTGATCAGGTTATCTTGCAGCAACAAAAACAGCTGGCTCAGGCCGAAGCAGTTTTTGAGACTCGTCGAAGGGAGTGGCAGCAAGCCTGGGAGCGCCGGCGGGGTATGGAGAAATACATCGAGACCTGTCGCAAACAAGAGCAAAGCGCACAGGATGTGCAGGAACAAAAGCTGTCTGATGAGGCCGCAGGCCGGGCTTTTGCGCGTCGTCGTCGCTGATCCTTGCCTTGAATTAATCGCAATCCCGAGCAAACTGACCGCGCTGAGCTATTCTAGTAAGAACACAGGTCGCTTCACATGGAGGGGCAGTGTGTTTCAGTGAATACCACCGGAGGTTTCGCGGATGCCAATCCAGACCCGCCGCAGTCACGACGGTCAGACTCAGATCATCAAAATTGAAGGGCGCTTTGACTTCAGCACCCATCAAGCCTTTCGCGATGCCTACGAGCATGGCGGCAAGGATGTTTGTGGCTACGTTGTGGATTTGTCCGAAGCAACCTATCTCGACAGCTCAGCGCTGGGCATGCTGCTTTTGCTCAGGGACCATGCCGGGGGTGACAATGCCAGTATTGTTATTGAAAACTGCAACAACGATGTCCGCAAGATTCTGACCATTTCCAATTTCGAGCAACTGTTCACCATTCGGTGAGTGCTCAGGCCGCCGGAACACCCCATGGACGAGTCCGCCGCAGAAAGTGATCCCCTGACCATCCTCATTGCCGATGACAGCGACAGCGACCGGCTGATTCTGAAAACCTTGCTTAAACGCCTTGGCCATCAGGTGCTGGATGCTGCAGATGGTCAGGAGGCTGTTGCGCTTTTTCGAGCAGGCGCGCCGGATATTGTTCTTCTGGATGCAATGATGCCCGCAATGGACGGCATGGAAGCAGCGCGGGAGATCAAACGGTTTGCGGGTGAGCGCTTGGTGCCGCTGATTTTCATTACCTCTTTGTCGGATGCGGAAGATCTGGCACGATGCCTGGAAGCGGGCGGCGACGGATTTCTCAGCAAGCCCTATAACCGGGTAATGATCAAAGCCAAGGTCAATGCCTTTAACCGGATGCGACTGATGCATCAGGCTCTGTCAGACCAGAGAGATCTGATGCATGAACACAACCGGCAACTGCTGGAAGAGCAACACGTGGCGCGGCGGGTCTTTGACAACGTTGCACACACAGGGTGCCTGGATGCGCCCAATATTCGCTATCACGCATCCCCTTTGTCGGTTTTCAGTGGAGATGTGCTGTTTGCTTCCCCCCGCCCTGCGGGCGGGATGCTTGTTTTTACAGGCGATTTTACCGGCCACGGATTGCCGGCAGCGATAGGCGCCATGCCGGTTGCGGAAACTTTTTATGGCATGGCCAGCAAAGGTTTTGATGGGTCGGATATCCTCCGGGAAATCAATCAGAAACTCGGGCGCATACTGCCAAAAGACATGTTCTGCTGTGGTGCGATGGTTGAGGCAGACTTCGCGCAAAATCAGTTGAGGATATGGAATGGTGGCTTGCCTGACGGTTGGCTGGTGCACTCATCTGCAGCCAGTTATCGCCTGCCGTCCCGGCATTTGCCGCTGGGTATCCTTAGCGCTGATCAGTTTAACGCTGAAATGGAGATCATCAGAACCCTGCCCGGCGACCGGCTGCTGCTGATGACCGACGGTGTGCTTGAGTGTAGCAATGAAGAAGGCCAGCTTTTCGGTGAGCAAGGCGTGCGGCGTGCGGTCGAGGGGCTGGGCTCCACGCGGCATCCGTTTGATGCGCTCATGACGGGAATTCGACGGTTCACCGGGCACCAGAAGTTCGGTGACGACCTCACGCTCTGTTGTCTGGAAATGGTTGATGAGGCAGGGCTTGCGACTCTGACAGAAGGCGCTGCGCCTTCCACTTTGGCCGGGCCGACGGAGTGGAAGTGCGTATACGAAATCCAGGGGAGTACACTGGGGGAATTCAGCCCACTGCCGTTGATGCTTCACATCTGCATGGAGGTGCCGGGGCTAAGGCGAAAAAGCGGCGAAATTTATACCCTGCTCTCAGAGCTGTACAATAACGCACTGGAGCATGGTGTTCTGGACCTTCCATCTGACTGGAAATATACACCTGAGGGGTTTGGCCGGTACTATTCGGAGCGTGCTACGCGCCTTGGCAAGGTGAGTGGCCACTACATCCGATTCAGCTTCCATCACGAGCCTATGCAGTGGGGAGGGCGTTTGAGAGTTGTTTGCGAAGACAGCGGCCAGGGGTTCGATTTTCAGAGTCATCCAGTTCTGCAAGCCACCGAGATGGCGCAGAGCGGCCCCCGCTATTCGGGTCGCGGGCTGATTCTGCTAAAGCGGCTGGCGGAATCCATCAGGTTTCATGAACAGGGGAATCGGGTGGAAATTGCTTATGACTGGTATTTTTAGTTAGTGATTGCATTTAATGGACGCTTTTAACAGAAGCAAGGGAGTTGGTCATGGTTGATAAGCCACACCTTGATGAGGAAGCTCTGGCAGAGCTTCAGGACGTAATGGAAAATGAATTTCCGATACTGATCCAGACCTATCTGAACGATTCAAAAGAGCGAATCGAGAGCCTGAAGGCGGCCATGAATGTCGGGGATGCAGACGCCTTCGCCAGGACTGCCCACAGCTTCAAGGGCAGTTGCATCAATATCGGGGCTCCGCACCTTGGAGAGCTGTGCAAGGAAGCGGAAACAGCCGGGAAAAACGAGCGTCTGAGTGACGTGTCGCCCGTTCTGCAGGCTATTGAGGAAGAATTTCAACAAGTGACAGATGCGCTCAAAGAACTGATGATACGGGGCACCGGGTAAGGAAGGGAGCATTAACTGATTGCTGCTGGCATTGCTTTTGCATTTGATTGGGAAATCGCCTGAAAATCAGATCTGAAATGGACTGAACAGTGCGTCTACCGACCAAAAGCGGCAAGAGGTTGCCATGACACAGATGGTTCTTCCCCAGACTCCCGCGCCCGGCACGCACAGCGACGCCGGCGCATCCAAAGCCGGTGCCGGTCGAGATAATGGCGCCGGTGAAAGCCGGTACGAATCTGTTTCCCGTGCTGAACAGAAACGTCTCGATCGACAGCAGTCCGGGCGCAACGATGAGGCCCGGAATGCCGGGCAAGCCGACGCCAAAGATGCCCGAAAAGAAGACAGCGCGCCGTCAGCGAACCAGGCCGGAGCGGACAAAGAAAACAGGGAGCCGGGTAAGGGTGGTAACACTGCCGAAACAGGTGAAGGCAAGGTGTCTGATGAAGGAACTGCGATAAAGATCGCGGAGGCAGCTCCTGAAATGGAGGCCGTCACAACTCCTCTGACCTTTGCCCAGTTGCAGGCGTTATTGCTGCCAGCAACCGGGCAGACAGCCGTGGCCGGAGATGCAGCAGGTCCCGCAGCGAACAGCTCGGCTATCATACAGGGCTCCGCGCTTTTCCCAGGACTTGCCGGGGGTAAGTCCGCATCTGACGGTAGTGGTGGGTTGATGGCCGGCCTGCAAATAACCGATGCCCTGATGCCGACCGCCGGAGAAAAAGCCGGTGTTACGGATCCGTCAAGCCTGCTCAGTGGCACCCGGTTTGAATCTGCCATGGAGCTGGTTTCTCAGCAAAGCGCCAACTCCGCCGGCAAGCTCGCAGCAGAAGCCCAGGTACCCCTGAAGGGTTACGCGACGTCGGTCGATGTTCCCGTAAACCATGCACAGTGGGGTGATAAACTGATGGGTAAGCTCAGCTGGCTGACCGCCAAAAACCTGTCAGTGGCCGAGATTCACTTGACCCCGCCTGATATGGGGCCAATGGAAGTGCGGGTTCGGGTTCAAAATGATCAAGCCACTGTCACCGTTCATGCGGCTAACCCGGTTGTGCGGGATCAGTTGGAACTGCATTCGCACCGGCTACGTGACATGCTGGGCGAGCAGGGCCTTTCCCTGGCTCAGTTTGACGTCTCGGACAATTCACAGAACCAGGCCGGAGGGCAGGGTGCAGGTGATGGAGAAGCTCTGTCTTCGGGCTCCGGTTCAGAGCTTTCGGTGGAACGAGGCGGTGAAGCTGACACTCAGGCTGGCAGTCTGGACTTGAGCTGGAACGGCGCGGTCGATATTTTTGCCTGAGCGCCTGCGCCATCTCATTGAGTACTCCACGCCAATCCGCTTTGCCCATCCCTTCGCGCGACGCTAAACTGCGGTTCTGAGCGGGAGGGTTGGGCCTTCTGGCCCGCCCTTTGCAGTCATTCTGTAAAAGTCATGGAAAAGCACTTCCATTGACGGATTTCTGGCGAAAAACACTATGGCAGAAAATAACGCACCCGGAGCTACGCCGGCCAGGAAAGGTAAACTGAAGCTGATCATCCTGATTTCGGCGGTGTTGATACTGGCGATTGCCTTGTCGATTGTTGGCACTTTTTGGTTGTTTGGTAGCGGATTGCCCGGAATGGGCGACGATACACAAGCCGAGGATGACGTGGCAGCAGAAACCTTCGTGCCAACCGCTTATTTGGACATCGAAAAAGCCCTGGTGACAACGGTGCAAGGTGAAGGCCGTCAGCGCTACGCGCAGGCTTATGTAGCCTTCGGCGCAACCGATCCGCAGGCACTGGCCGCAGCCAAACTGCATATGCCCCTTATTCGCAGCCAGCTTGTGATGGTGCTTGGTAGCAGTGGTTTTGCGGAACTGCAGACACCCGAGGGCAGGCAGGGCCTGGCGGAAAACATGCTGGTAACGGTTAACCAGGTGCTGGAACAGGAAGGCGAGCCCGGCGTGAATCAGGTGCTGTTCAGGAATTTTGTAGTGCAATAGAGATTGAATTAGAGAGCGTAATAGAGCCCGGACCCGGGCAAGGCTTTTCAGCGGCAGGACAAAGTATGCAGGATTTACTGTCACAGGATGAAATTGATGCGCTCCTCCACGGCGTGGATGACGGTGACATTGATACCTATGAAGAGGCTGACGAGACCGGCGTAAAAAATTACGATCTCGCCAGCCAGGATCGTATCGTACGCGGTCGGATGCCCACGTTGGAGATGATCAACGAGCGCTTTGCCCGCTACACCCGCATCAGTCTCTTCAATCTTCTGCGCCGTAATGCGGATGTCTCCACCGGTGGCGTCCAGATCATGAAGTTCGGTGAATACATACACACGCTTTATGTGCCCACCAGTCTGAATCTGTGTAAGGTTCGCCCTTTGCGGGGAACATCCCTGTTTGTTCTGGATGCCAAACTGGTGTTCAAGCTGGTTGACAACTTTTTCGGGGGTGAGGGGCGGCACGCAAAGATCGAGGGCCGGGAGTTTACACCTACGGAAAACCGCATTGTACAGATGGTGCTTAACCAGGTTTTCAACGATATGCAGGAAGCCTGGCAAGCGGTCACCAAAGTGGATTTTGAGTACCTCAGCTCCGAGGTAAACCCGGCCATGGCCAACATTGTCAGCCCCAGCGAAGTGGTGGTGGTCAGTACCTTCCACATTGAGCTGGATGGTGGCGGTGGTGAGCTGCACTTTGCTTTGCCCTATTCAATGATTGAACCGATCCGGGATGTACTCGATGCTGGGGTGCAAAGTGACATTGATGATGTGGATGAGCGCTGGGTCAATGCGTTGCAGGAGGATATCAAGGAGGTAGATGTTCCGGTCAATACCACAGTCTGTCGACGCAGGATTTCCCTGAGAGACATCGCCAAACTGAAAGCCGGCGATGTTATTCCCGTAGAGGTGCCGGAATACCTGACAGTAACGGCCAATGGCATACCCATATACAAGGCAACCATGGGAACCCGGGACGGAAAACTGGCGCTTAGAATTCATGAACGGGCGACACGGCCCAAGTTAAAAAAACAACTGAAGGTAGGACGCAATGGCTGACGACAAAAAAGACGGTCAGGAGCTAAGCGAAGACGAAAAGCTGGCAGCCGAATGGGAGGCAGCCATGGAAGAGACCGGTGACGAGGGCGCAGAAGAATCCCGGGGTGATGAGTGGGCGGAAGCTATGGAGGAAGCTGGCGAGAAGGGCGACGGTGCCAATAGCGGTGTACGAGCAGCGCCTATGGAAGAATTCAATGAGGTGTCCATGGCTACTCAGGGCAGTGGGTCGCCACCGGATCTCGACGTCATTCTGGACATTCCCGTCAGTATCTCTATGGAGGTGGGCAATACCCAGATCCCTATTCGCAACCTTCTGCAATTAAACCAGGGTTCGGTTATCGAGCTGGATCGGCTGGCGGGTGAGCCGCTGGACGTGCTGGTGAACGGCACGCTCATCGCTCACGGCGAGGTGGTCATGGTCAACGAAAAGTTTGGCATTCGCCTGACCGACGTCATCAGCCCCGGTGAACGCATCAAACGGCTGCAAAAATAGGATGTGGATGAAAACGGCGGGCTTATCACTGTTGCTTTCGGCCATGCCTGTCATGGCCGAAGAAGCGGCCAAAACGATACAGAGCAGTCCGGGCGGAACGCCTGGCACACTCGGGACCCTGCTCAGCCTTGGTGCCGGGCTGGTGGCGGTCATTGCCGTGATATACGGTTGCGCCTGGATCATCCGCCGGATGAACGGGATGACAGGCATGAACAACAATGCGATCAAGGTCGTGTCCGTCATGGCCATAGGTGCCCGTGAACGTATCGCCCTGATTGAAGTGGGTGGACAACAGATCCTTTTGGGGATCACCCCGTCGGCTATTCGCACGCTGCAGGTTTTTGAAGAGCCGATTGTGGATGCCAACAACCCGAACACCGGCGATTTTGCCCGACGCTTGCAAAGCATGATCGGCAAATCCTGGACGGCCCCGCACAAGGAATGAACAGGCCCATGATGGTGGCAACGCTTAAACGATTCATTCCGCTGTTTGTTCTGCTCGGGGGCCTGTTCTGGGCACCGCTGTCATTTGCGGACCTGCCCGGCATTCCCGCCTTTACGGTTCAACCCGGCGACGGGGAGGGCACTCAGGAATACTCGGTAACCCTGCAGATTCTGGCGCTGATGACCGCGCTGACGTTTCTACCGGCCATGCTTATGATGATGACATCCTTCACCCGCATCATTGTGGTGTTTGCCATCCTGCGCCAAGCCTTGGGCCTGCAGGCAACCCCCTCCAATCAGATACTGCTCGGTCTGGCTCTGTTTCTCAGTATTTTTATCATGAAGCCGGTCCTCGAAGAAGCCAATCGCGTGGGATTGCAGCCATATCTTCAGGAAGAAGTTACGTCACTGGAAGCGGTTGAACTGGCAAGCGAGCCCTTCAAGAAATTCATGCTGGAACAGACCCGGGAAGATGACCTGGCGCTGTTCATGCGAATTGCCGACGTTCAGTACGACACACCTCAGGATGTTTCTTTCTGGATACTGATGCCTGCATTCGTGACCAGCGAACTCAAAACCGCGTTTCAGATCGGGTTTATACTGTTTATACCGTTTCTGATTCTCGACATGGTTGTGGCCAGCGTACTGATGGCGATGGGTATGATGATGCTGTCACCCATTATCATCTCGCTGCCGTTCAAGATCATGCTATTTGTTCTGGTGGATGGCTGGGCCCTGATCATGGGCACGCTGGCCGCCAGTTATGGGATATAGGCCGGCTATGGAAAACAGGAGAGAAGCATGACTCCGGAAACCGTAATTGACATTGTGCGGGAAGCCCTGTGGATGATCGTACTCCTGTCTTCTGTGATTATCGGGCCGGGGCTGGTTATTGGTCTGGTCGTGAGCACCTTCCAGGCCGCCACCCAGATCAACGAACAAACGCTCAGTTTCCTGCCGCGCCTGCTGGTAACGCTCATTGTTATCATTATTATGGGGCCGTGGATGCTGACTAAACTTCTGGATCATGCACGCCAGTTGATATCCAGCATCCCTTTCCTGATCGGCTGATCCATGACCCCCATGGAACTTAATGCAGACATGCTTGGCCAGTGGGTTGGGCAGCATCTCTGGCCACTGTTTCGTCTGGCCAGCTTTCTGATGGTCATCCCCATTTTCGGAACCCAGCTGGTGCCTGCCAGAGTACGCCTCGGGCTCGCCTTATTAATGACTATACTGATTGTGCCCATGATTCCGGAGGTGCCACGGGTTGAGGCCTTGAGTGCCGACGCTGTCGTGATTACCTTGCAACAGATTCTGATCGGTGTAGGCATGGGTTTTGCGCTGACCGCCCTTTGGCAACTGTTTGTCATCGCCGGCCAGATGATTGCCATGCAAATGGGCCTGGGCTTCGCGTCCATGGTCGATCCCGCCAACGGCGTTAACGTGCCTGTGCTGGCTCAGATCTACACCATTACTGTTACTTTGCTGTTCCTGGCCATGAATGGCCATCTGGTGGCATTTGAAGTGTTCATTGAAAGCTTCCGAACCCTGCCCATCGGCATGGAAGGTTTGGGCCAAGCGGGTGTCTGGGCGCTGGCGCATCGCATAAGCTGGATGTTCACCTCTGCCATGTTGCTGGCACTGCCGGCGGTTACCGCCGTACTCATCGTTAGCATATCCTTCGGCGTAATGTCCCGAGCGGCTCCCCAGATGAATATCTTCGCCCTGGGCTTCCCGATTGGCCTGATTTTTGGGTTGTTTGCTATATGGGTGCTGCACGCCAATTTCCTGCCGCACTTCGAAGAGCACACCCGGCAAACCTTTGAGTTTATGCGAAACCTTCAGGGGCAGCCTTAAACGAACCCTGGCGACATCTCAAGAGTTAGAATATGGCAGAAGAGAACGACAACAGTCAGGAAAAAACCGAGGAGGCCACTCCCCGAAGGCTTGAAAAAGCCAGGGAGGATGGCCAGACCGCCCGATCAAAAGAGCTGGCTACCATGGCTGTACTGATCGCCGGCGCCGGTGGTTTGTTGATCTTCGGAACGCAACTGAGCGCTTCAATGGAGGCCATCATGCGGGATGCCTTCACGTTGGAGCGTTCAGCCATATTCGATACCCAGCATATGAGCATTCAGTTGTTAGCCTCAACCAAAGAAGCCGCATGGGCCCTGGCACCCATTCTCTTGCTCCTGCTCATCGCCGCCGTTGCCGGCTCTATAGGCATTGGTGGGTTGCTGTTCAGCGGCAAAGCCATAGCCCCCAAGCCCAATCGTATGGACCCTATGAAAGGCCTGGGCCGGATGTTCTCCATGCGCTCCCTGATTGAACTGGTCAAGGCCATTGCAAAAGTCGGCCTGGTTATGGCCGTAGCCATTCTCATATTGAGCATTCGCACCGAAGACCTGCTTGCCATCGCCGAAGAATCCGCTGTGCCGGCGATGGAACACGTACTCTGGACCTTGGGTTGGAGCTTCTTTGTACTTGCCTGTGCCACCATCGTCATTGCGATGATCGACGTGCCATTCCAGATTTTTGACCACCAGAAAAAACTGCGAATGACCAAGCAGGAAGTCAAAGACGAATACAAAGACACCGAAGGCAAGCCTGAGGTCAAAGGTAAAATCCGTCAGCTTCAACGGGAAATGGCTCAGCGCCGTATGATGCAGGATGTGCCTACTGCAGACGTTGTCATCACCAACCCGACCCACTACGCGGTGGCTCTGAAGTACGATCCTGACTCCATGGGCGCACCTATGGTCGTGGCCAAAGGCAATGACGAGACCGCCTTCAAGATCATGGAAATTGCCCGTGAGTACAAAGTCGAAATTCTCCGTACGCCACCGCTTGCCCGTGCTGTTTACCACAACAGCGACATAGGCGACGAAATCCCGGATGGCCTGTATATGGCCATCGCCCAGGTGCTGGCCTACGTGTTCCAGCTCCGGCAGTTCCGTAAGGGGCGGGGGCCCAAGCCCGGGATGCCTGATTTACCGATTCCTTCGGACTTGCGGCGCGACCTCTGATAAGCCTGCTGGTTTTGGGGAAGAGTGGTGGTGGGTGGCCTTTCCAGGACACGCTACGAGCCCATCCATGGGGGCTTGACGGTGGCCGTCCTTGGCCACCGACAGTCCTGGAAAGGCCACCCACCACCACTCGTTAGACTTCACGATATCGCCAAAGCCTAACAGCAGAACTACGGGATAACGTAACCTTTCACAAGTGTCTGAGATTGGATCGGCTATCAGGCATTTTAAGGTAGCGATATCTCGAAAGTTCAACAGCAGGCGTGCAGAATCCCCTTCCAAAAATGTTGGAGGCCAAGGACGGCCGGAAACAA
>JAGPVT010000040.1 GCA_018066865.1 Marinobacter sp.
CTCCATATCAGCCAGAGTGTCAATCGCAACACCTTCACGGCCTACTTCGCCCTGACTCATGGAATGGCTGGAGTCATACCCCATAAGGGTAGGCATATCAAAGTCAATCGAAAGCCCGGTTTGGCCCTGGGCAATGAGATACTTGAACCGCCCGTTGGTTTCCGTCGCTGTACCAAACCCGGCTATCTGGCGCATGGTCCAGTTCTTGCCCCGGTACATGGTGGGGTATGGCCCACGGGTGAACGGGTACTGCCCGGGGAAGCCAATATCCTCGAAAGATGTATCTTTAACATCCAAGGGCGTGTAAGTGCGTTTCGTCGGCATCCCGGAAGCGGTGGTGTACTCTGATTTGCTTTCTGGAGCGCGCTTGATGAAAGACGACACTTCATTCTTTTCCCACTCGTCGAACTCTTTTTCAATGTGCTTGAGTGCAGTGGGGTCATACTGGTCAGTGTGATTCATGAATCGTCTCCTTCATGGCTTTTAACAGGGTCACCGCGGCTCCGTGGGGATCCAGTTGGCGCTGAGTAACTTTTTTGAGCAGCTCTTCGGTTTGCGACCTGCTATCACGTGCAAAATTATCCCGGACGATTTCCTCGGCAACTTTCACCACTCGGGTTAACGCAATCTGGCGACGCCGTTCGGTGATTTCGCCACTTTGTTCAAGATGTTCGGCGTGGAGATCGATCGCGGCCATCAACTCGCCGAAACCGGTGTGTTTTTCAGAACTGGTTGGCACCACCGGCACTCGCCAGACTCCCTCGCCGGGCTCAAGACTCATCATCAACATGGCCTTAAGCTCCTGGATGGTTTTATTGGAATCCGGCCGGTCGGCCTTGCTCACCACATGGATATCCGCAATCTCCAGCACTCCAGCCTTAATGGCCTGAATGTCGTCGCCCAGGCCTGGGGCGTTGACAACCACCGTAGTGTGAGCAGCACGCACAATATCGACTTCGTCCTGACCCACTCCGACTGTCTCGATCAGTACAACGTCGAACCCGCCTGCATCCAGGAGGTCAACTGCATCCAGGGCCGGTCTGGCCAGGCCTCCCAGAGTTCCCCGGGTCGCCATGCTGCGGATAAAAACACCCGGATCGGAAACCAGCTCTCCCATGCGGATGCGATCCCCAAGGATCGCACCACCGGAAAAAGGACTTGAGGGGTCAATGGCAACGACACCGACAGTGCGGCCACTGGCCCGGTATTCGAGCACCAACTGTGTAACGAGGGTCGACTTCCCTGCCCCCGGAACACCGGTAATGCCCACAACGTGGGCTCGCCCAGTACTTTTGTAGAGTTCAGCCATGGCCTGGCGTACTTCAGGATCGCCACTTTCAACCCGCGTAATAAGCCTGGCGATGGCACGAACATGCCCTTCCCGGACCCGTTCGGCCAGCTTCATCGAGGATATGCGATTAATCATTTAACCTCCTCGCTTCTGGTTAAGGCTCTGGTAAAGGTCCCGGTCGTCAACCACCCTCTGAGCTTTGAAGTCGGTACGCGGAAAGGTGTCCGGCTCGACCATCACAACCCTTGCCCGAACGCCCAACACGCGACTGAACTCAGCCTCTACTCGCTCTGACAACGCTCTTACTGCATCCGGCCCCCTATTCGCGGTTTCCTGGTCGAACTCTGCCTGCACAGCCAATTCGTCCATTGAACCACCGCGCGAAACGATGATCCGGTGCTCGCCTCCATAACCGGCAAGGCCTTCCAGAATTTCTGCGATGGCACTGGGATACACGTTTTCACCACGGATCTGGAACATGTCGTCGATCCGGCCATAGATACCTTTTGGTAGCCTCGGATAGGTTCGGCCACACGGGTTGTCTTCCATCACCCAATAGGTCAAGTCGCCGGAAACCATGCGAATCATCGGCTGAGAGGTACGTTCGAGGTGGGTATAGATCGGTGTGCCTTGCTCACCAAAGGGGACACGACGATGGGTATTCTGGTCCGCCACTTCGGTGTAGACAATGTCCTGCCACAGAAGCATGCCTTCGGTGTCGGCACTGCCGGCGGCGTGCATCCATGGCGTAAGTTCAGCCATGGTTCCGCAATCAACCACCTTCGCACCGTAGATATCCTGAATCTTGTCCCGGATGGATGGAATGGAGCCGCCAGGCTCACCGGAGAAGAAAAGCACCTTGATACCGAAAACCCTGGGATCAATCCCTTCCTCACGGGCTACTTCTGCCAGCCGCAGCGCATAGGAAGGTGTGGAGTAAAGGCCAGCGGGCTTCATCATTGCCAGCCAGGTGACCGCTCGCGCCGTCATCCCCGGAGCACCGGCGCCAAATGGGAAGGCTTTGCAACCCAACCGCTCAGCGCCGATCAAAGCACCCCAGGACCCCATGTACAGACTCAGGATGGCAGCTACAAACACTGTATCCCCTGGACGCAGGCCCATACCCCACATAATCCGGGCATGATTGTTCGCAATGGTTTCCCAGTCACGCCGGGAGATGCCAAAGGCGGTCGGTCGACCGGTTGTGCCAGAGGTACCGTGGATATGATGGATGTCGCTATCAGGGCAACAGAGATAGTCCCCGAATGGTGGATGCTTCGCCTGGGAGTCACGCAGTTCTTGTTTGGTAACGACAGGAACCTGTTCGAAGTCGGCAAGGGTGCGGACGTCGTTTGCCTTTATACCGGCTGCGTCCCATTTACGCTGGTAAAACGGCGAGTGATCGTAGGCATACGTCATTACGTCCCGAATACGCGCAACAATCAGTTCGTCGCGCTTGTCAGGATCCATCGTTTCGCGATCCCGAAACCAGTAAGCGCTGTTCGAGTCAGGAAAGTAGTCGTTATTGTAACTTGGGGGGAAATTCCAATCTTCCATCGGAGACTCCTGATATTGTTATTGGTTGTCATCTGAGGAAACCTGTCATAAGCGCCCGGCCGCCAACGTACTGTATTTATCGGGCACCACGGTCTGCGACTAATTGCTGGAACGAATCAATGATTTCCTGAGGAGGCGTGTCCTGGAGAAGAATCTTGTGAACGCCCATCTGGTAAAGCTCTTCCACATCGTCGTCCGGGATGACACCGCCACCCGCAATAATCATGTCGTCCGCTTCTCTGGCTTTCAGGAGCTCCAGTACCTTGGGGAAAATGTGCATGTGCGCGCCCGAGAGCAGGCTGATACCAAGGATATCAACATCTTCCTGGATAGCCGCATCCACGACTTCCTCCGGCGTGCGATGCAACCCGGTATAGACCACATCCATACCGGCATCCCTGAGCGCTCGCGCGACAACTTTTATGCCTCGATCATGGCCATCCAGACCGATTTTGGCTAACATTACTCGAATCACATTTGCGTTTTTGTCTTTGTTTTGCATAGTATTTTCCTTGGATTAAAGAATCGCATTACCATTTTTTTTCAGGGGTTCACGGCAGCCTTGAATTTCTTGCTGAAGCCATTTTGATGCCGTCTCCACATGCTGCCTTGCAAGCGTTTCAGCAGTCCGCACATCGCGGGTCAAGACCGCATCAAGTATTGCCGCGTGCTCTTCCCATATCTGTTTCTGGTTTTTTTCAACGATCAGGATGTCACCCATAACCCGCCTTACGTGGTTCCAGTGAGCTTCCATTGAATCCAGAATGAAGGTGTTTCCAGCCAGTTCATAAATAAAGCCGTGGAAGCGCATATCCGCATCGATAAGTGCGGGAAGGTCATGAGCCTTCCCGGCTGCGTATCCTTCATCAATAATGTCCTCTCCACGCTTCCGCGACGCTGCATCTACCCGCTGGGCCGCGAGCCCGGCACTGATCAAATCAATCCCGCACCGGAATTCGTACAACTGCGCCACAAAATTCTCATCAAGCACCGACACCATCAGGCCCCGACGCCCCACACTGGAAAGAAATCCATCATCTCGAAGGCGCTGCATGGCCTGGCTTACCGGCAACCGTGAGACATCCAGTCGCTCGGCCAGGCTTTCCTGGGTCACTCGTTCACCCGGTTTGAGCAAGCCTTCCACGATGGCATTGACCACAGAGTCGTATATCAGCTCCGGCAGATTCTTCTCGGTTTGGATTTTTTTCATTGGTCAAACTCCACGACACATCTCCCTGACTATCGTTTGCATACAGTATTCACCATGTAATACCTGTTTACCCTTTAACCATATTAGACTTAAGTCTAATTACCGGTTATTTTTTGAGCACATGACTATGCGGTCCCGACCTGTATAAAAGCACTGGGGGACGAGGAAATGATGTTAAGTAAGGAGGCAGTGCCGGCCAGGACGAGCGTGCCCGGCAGCAGGGAAAATCAGAAAGGGATCAAAATCAGAGGAGTCAGGTGAGACTCACTTGGGGGATTCCAGCAAATCGATGCCGGTATCGTACACAGCATTCAAAAAATCGACCAGAACCACCGCAGACAGCCCCCAGATCTGATAGCGTTCCCAGCGATAGCAGGGCACGTAAAAGGTATGGTTCTGAAAGTGCAACGCATCTGTGCGCTCACGCCGGTCTTCCAGAAAGAAGGATAGCGGCACACGAAACACACTTTCGATCTCGTCCAGGTTCGGATCCAATGGATGCCCCTCGGGCACAACGCCAACATAGGGAGATACGAGAATCCCGTAACGTGACATCACCTGGCCAAGCGGCGCGATGATCTCTACCTGATCAGGCGGCAGGCCGATTTCTTCATGCGTCTCCCGTAAGGCAGTCGCAACCAGCGATACATCTCCAGGGTCGCGCTTCCCGCCCGGGTAGGCAACCTGCCCGCGATGGGTGCTCAGATTTGCCGAGCGCAACGTAAATATCATCTCGGGATTACCAGGATCATCCGTAACCGGCACAAGGATACCAGCCTCGGGATAATCCAGATCGAGCTTCCGGGGCGCATAATCTGTTAAACGATGAACAAGTAAATCACGCAAATCGGAACTCCTGAGTAAATCCGGTGTTGAATGAGACAGCGACAGCAAGGATCATTAAACTGAACGTACGACCAATTCAAGTATACGGGGAAAAACATGAAGTACTGCAGCACATGCGGCCATCAGGTTGAACAGCGTATCCCCGAGGGCGACAATCGCCACCGCTATGTGTGCGTAGATTGCGGCACAATACACTATCAGAACCCGCGCATCGTTGCGGGCACAGTCCCTGTATGGGACGGGCAGATTCTGCTTTGCCGCCGCGCAATTGAGCCGCGATACGGGTACTGGACTCTTCCCGCCGGATATATGGAGAATGCCGAAACCACTGTCGAGGCTGCTGAGCGAGAAACCCTGGAGGAGGCCTTGGCCGAAGTAAATATTGAAGGGCTCTATTCCATTATCGACGTCCCCCACATAAACCAGGTACACATGTTCTATCGGGCGACGCTTAAAGACGGAACGTTTGGTGCGGGCGAAGAGTCTCTTGAAAGCCGCCTGTTTGCGCTGGACGACATCCCGTGGGATGACATCTCTTTTCCCACCGTGCGCAAAACTCTGGAGTTTTTTCTCGAGGATCTGAAAAAAGAGTCCTTCGGCGTTCATGTAAGTGACATCCGGCACCCTATGGCCGCCACCCGAGCCAAGGACGATCTATAACATCTCCATTCGATAAATCTCGTAGGCAGGCTCTTCATAAGGATGGGCCTGCTTGAGTGCTTTAACCGCCTCCCTGATCAGATCATCCTTACAAACGAGCTCAACCTTGAACTCACTCACAATTTCCAGCGTATCTTTCTCTCCCAGAAAAGGACTACTCCCCTCCCGCGGCCTGAACTGTCCCTGCCCACGACATTGCCACGCACAAGAATCATAATCACCAATGCACCCGGCACCAATATCGAAGAGTGCTTGTTTGGTTTTCTCCAGATGCGTTTCTGGCACGAAATAGCATATTTTGTACATGCGGACCCTCTCCGAACAGGATATTTTTTGTACAGATTAGTAGCTTAGGTACTTACCCACAGATTCTGTGGATAACTCTGGGGAAAGTTTTAGGGAACCCCGCTCCAAACCCCGTATTTACTGCCCTCACGTCAAATTGGCGACAAATTCACCCGATATATTTTATTCTTAATTTTCAATACCTTAAGCCTAATGATCAAAAAATGAACCTGTATCACCTGTATTGTTCAGAGAACGCACAGGGAACCGCCAGAAATGTGCATAAAGATATTGAGTCAAGGGCTATTTCTGAAAAATAACGATTTTTTCCACTTGAAAAACACAAAAAACTCCGGGTCGCACCCACAAAAAAACCGACTCTTGAATGGCACCCTGTCGGGGCCCTCCAAAGCCGGTTTTTCAACCAGAATTCGGTTAACCGAACCAGCGTCTCGCATTTCTGAACATGCGAATCCAGGAACCATCTTCCTGCCAATCCTTCGGACGCCACGAGTGCTGAACAGCGCGGAATACCCGCTCTGGATGCGGCATCATAATCGTGATGCGACCATCGCGGGTGGTGGCACCTGTAATGCCATCCTCAGAGCCGTTAGGGTTATAAGGGTAACGAACCGTTGCCTGACCTCTGTTATCCACGAAGCGAAGTGCTATTCGTTCGCTTTCTGCCAGATCCGCAGCAGACGCGCTCCCTGAAAACTCCACCCTACCCTCGCCATGAGCAACGGCTATAGGCATACGCGATCCTGCCATGCCTTCCAGGAAGGCAGACGGCGACGGCATCACTTCAACCATAGCCAGCCTCGCTTCAAATTGCTCGGACTGGTTGCGGACAAAGCGCGGCCACCCCTCACTACCCGGAATCAACTCGTGCAAATTGGAAAGCATCTGACAACCATTGCACACACCGAGTGCAAGAGTGTCCTGACGGTTAAAAAACGCTGCAAACTGGTCACGAACACGGTCGTTGAAGAGTATGGACTTGGCCCAGCCTTCACCGGCACCCAACACGTCCCCGTATGAGAAGCCGCCACAAGCCACAAAACTATTGAACGCCTCAAGGTTCACCCGCCCGGAAAGCAGGTCGCTCATGTGCACGTCGAAAGATTCAAAGCCAGCCCGGTCAAATGCGGCGGCCATCTCAACCTGCCCGTTGACACCCTGCTCACGAAGAACCGCAACTTTCGGGCGCACACCCTTATTAATATACGGCGCTGCAATATCTCCATTTACATCGTAAGACAGCTTTACATGCAGCCCCGGATCGTCCGCGTCCAGCAGATTGTCAAACTCTTCGAGGGCGCAGTCAGCATTATCCCTCAGAGACTGGATACGATAGCTGGTCTCGGACCACAGGCGCTGCAGTTCAGTTCGAGCGTCATCCACAATCGCTTCACCCTCAAAGGTCAGGCGCAGGTGATCGTTATCGTTCAGTGTACCGATGACGCTGATAGTGTCGCCCAGCCCGGCCGCTGAAAACTGCTGAAGCACAAAATTGGTATCTTCTCTGCGTACCTGGATAACCGCGCCCAGCTCCTCATTGAACAGCTCCCGGGCAAACTGGCTGGGTTCGTCCGCGAGACCGTCCAGCTTGATGTCCGCACCGGTGCGACCGGCAAAACACATCTCTGCGAGAGTCACATACAAGCCGCCATCCGAACGGTCATGATAGGCGAGAATCTTGTCGTCGGTGTTCAGCCCCTGAATGACAGCGAAAAACGCTTTGATGTCCTCGGGATCGTCAAGATCCGGAGCCACAGCGCCAACCTGACTATACACCTGAGCCAGAGCTGACCCACCCAGGCGATTCTGCCCTGCGGCCAGGTCAACAAGAATCAGGTCGGTTTCACCAGCATCCGTTATCAGCTGCGGTGTCAAAGTGCGCGAAACGTCGATAACCGGCGCAAAGCCACTGACAATCAACGACAGCGGCGCAGTAACGCTCTTGCGTTCACCGTTATCCTCTTCCCACATGGTCTTCATGGACATGGAGTCCTTGCCCACGGGAATTGTAATGCCGAGCTCCGGGCACAGTTCCATACCAACGGCACGCACTGTTTCGTAGAGGTTTTCGTCTTCACCCGCGTGGCCGGCAGCAGACATCCAGTTAGCCGACAGGCGAATGTCAGAAAGCTTGCCAATAGCTGCAGCGGCCAGATTGGTAATCGCCTCACCGACCGCCATCCGTCCAGATGCAGGCGCATCAATAGTTGCGATCGGGGTGCGCTCACCCATGGCCATGGCTTCCCCGGCCAGCACATCAAAAGAACTTGCAGTAACCGCAACATCGCTGACCGGCACCTGCCAGGGGCCAACCATCTGGTCACGGGCTACAAGCCCGGTAATAGTACGATCACCGATGGTTATCAGGAAACTCTTCGAACCTACTGAGGGAAGCCGCAGCACTCTGCGGATCGCATCATTCAAGTCAACTTTCGTAGAATCAAATACCGGCTTGGTAAACGATGCCCGGTTAACACTCCGGTGCATGCGAGGTGGTTTGCCAAAGAGCACATCCATCGGCAGATCGACGGGTTTGTCGTTAAAATAGGAATCACTCAACTCGAGGTGGTGGGCTTCGGTTGCCTCACCAATCACTGCATAGGGGCAGCGTTCCCGGCGACACAGCGCATCAAAAAGCTCCAGATTTTCAGGAGCAATCGCGATAACGTAACGCTCCTGGGACTCATTGCTCCAGATTTCCAGTGGCGACATGCCTGGTTCGTCGCTGGGAATATCCCGCAACTCGAACTTTCCGCCACGGCCACCATCCTTAACCAGTTCCGGCATGGCGTTGGAAAGGCCGCCAGCGCCAACGTCGTGAATGAAGCACATGGGATTGTTCTCGCCCATCTGCCAGCAGCGGTCGATCACTTCCTGACAGCGGCGCTCCATCTCAGGGTTATCACGCTGCACGGAGGCGAAATCAAGATTTTCGTTACTGGCGCCGGAATCCATGGAAGATGCGGCGCTGCCTCCAAGGCCGATAAGCATGGAGGGCCCGCCCAGTACGATGAGTTTGGCACCTACCGGTATATCGCCTTTTTCCACATGTTCTGCGCGAATATTACCAAGACCGCCGGCGATCATGATGGGCTTGTGATAGCCCCGCACTTCGTTACCCGCCGGGCCGGCAACCTGCTCTTCAAATGTCCGGAAGTAGCCCGCTATATTCGGGCGGCCAAACTCGTTATTGAATGCCGCGCCGCCAACCGGCCCCTCAATCATGATGTCCAGAGCGGAAGCGATCCGATCGGGCTTACCGTAATTGATTTCCCAAGGCTGGGGGTCGTCTGGCAGGTTGAGGTTGGAGACCGTAAAGCCTGAAAGCCCCGCCTTTGGTTTGGAGCCACGGCCGGTTGCGCCTTCATCACGGATTTCACCGCCAGAACCCGTTGCGGCGCCTGCGGCTGGCGCAATCGCGGTCGGGTGGTTGTGAGTCTCCACCTTCATAAGAATGTGAATGTCTTCCTGGTTATAACCGTAAACGCCGGTTACAGGATCCGGAAAAAATCGCCCGCCGCGGCTACCGCGAATAACAGAGGCGTTATCCTTGTAGGCAGACAACACACCTTCGCTGTTCATCTCGAAAGTGTTCCGGATCATGGCGAACAGCGACTTTTCCTGCCCCTCACCATCAATGTCCCAGGATGCGTTGAATATCTTGTGGCGGCAGTGCTCGGAGTTTGCCTGGGCAAACATCATCAACTCAACGTCGGTCGGATCCCGCTCAAGGCCGATAAACGATTTCACCAGGTAATCAATCTCGTCATCTGCCAGCGCAAGACCCAAGCGGTTGTTTGCATCCACCAACGCTTTTCGGCCACCAGCCAGAACCGAAACTCGTTCAAGAGGGCGCGGTTCGTCATGACTGAACAGCAATTGCGCACCGCCCATTTCGTGAAAGACCTTCTGGGTCATGCGATCATGCAACAGCGCGGCAACCTTCTCGCGCTGATCCAGGCCAAGCTTCTTGCTGGCCCTGATATAAAAAGCCGTGCCGCGTTCGATGCGCTGAATCTGGCGCAAACCGCAATTACGTGCAATATCGGTTGCCTTGCTGGACCAGGGAGACAGGGTTCCCGGGCGTGGCACAACGAGAAACAGCACGCCATCCGGCTCTTCGCCCGGTACGCTGGGCCCGTAGGTCAGGAGCCGATCAAGAATAGCCTGCTCGGAATCAGAGAGTGCGCCCTCCAGATCCACAAAGTGCATGAATTCGGCATAAACATGCTCAATCTCCGGCACAATGGCCTGAATTTTGGCGAACAATTTATGAGAACGGAAGAGTGAAAGCGCGGGTGCGCCGCGAAGTTCAAGCATGATATCAACCTGTATCGCGCGAAACGGGGAAGTCCGGGTGCATTCTGAGAAGGCGCACATGATACTTGAAAGCAGTGCCAGGATACAGCGTGGAAACGTTATTCCCCTGGCGTACAATTAACATTGTTTTGCATAGTTTTTGATCAACTTTATTGACCCCTCTTCCAGCAGCAGGGATTATTAGGACGTGGACATGGAGACCACGCCCGAAAAGACACCGGATGCCGCCAGCAAGTTTGCGTGCATCCCGATGATCCAGCGGTAACGGAGAACAGGGACTTGCGCAGAATCCTGACTGCACGCTATGCAGCGACGGCCTATAAATACCTCATCGGTTGCACCTTGGCCCTGCTGACCCTCTCCGGGTGCAGTCAGCCAAGCACGCTGCAGGAAATCCGGAACGAGGGTGTGTTGCACGTTATTACCCGGGTTGCACCATCCATATATTATGAAGGACGTAACGGGCCAACAGGTTATGACTACGAGCTGACCAAGCTCTTTGCTGAAGAACTTGGCGTTGAACTCCGGCTCCGGGTTGCCGAGGACAACACGGAAGTGCTTTCCGTGCTATCCAAAGACTTTGCCCACATCGGCCTGGCTGGCCTCTCTGCGCAACCCTTGTTCGAAAACCAGTACAAAACGCTTCCTACCGGCATCAAAGCCCAGTCTATCGTTGTCTACAATCGCGACGTGGAACGCCCAGAGGCTCTTGGGGATCTTGCCGGCCAGATCCTGCATCTGGTCTCTGACAGCAATCACGAGTATCAACTGCAGGTCCTTACAGACGCAGCTCCTGATATCCACTGGCAGGTTCATCCAGGCCTGGATGCCGCCGGCGTTCTTGCTCGCGTCGAGACCGGTGAACTTTCTTACGCGATTGTCTCATCTAATGAACTTGAGCTTAACCACGTATTTTTCCCTCAGGTAAAGCAAGGGTTTGCCCTTGGCGAAGCCAAGGAGCTGGCATGGCTGTTCCCTGCAAACCAGGACGACTCACTGATTACCGCAGCAAAAGCATTTATCGAGAAAATGCAGGCAGATGGCACCATCGCGCAGCTCTCTGAACGCTTTTACGGCCACCTGGACCACCTGAACTATGTGGGCGCCCGTACGTTCATGCACCACGTGGAAAACCGTTTGCCCAACTACGAAACCCTGTTCAGGGATAATGCGTCGATATTCAGTATGGACTGGCGCCTGCTCGCCGCCATTGGCTACCAGGAGTCACACTGGCGCCCCAATGCGGTCTCGCCAACCGGTGTCCGGGGACTGATGATGCTGACGCGCAACACTGCGAACTACATCGGTATCAATAACAGACTGGATGCTGAAGAAAGTATTCAGGGCGGGGCCAAGTATTTCCGCATGGTTCACGAAAAAATTCCCGAACGCATCGCCGAGCCGGATCGAACCTGGTTTGCTTTGGCCTCCTACAACGTAGGCTACGGGCACCTGGAAGATGCCCGCAAGTTAACTGAAGGTGCTGGCAAAAACCCTGACCGCTGGATGGATGTTAAGGAGTTTCTGCCATTGCTGGCGCAGAAGGAATGGTACAAGAAGACCCGCTTCGGTTATGCCCGTGGCCACGAGCCTGTCCTCTACGTGCAGAATATTCGCCGTTACTATGATGTTCTGGCGCGGATGATGAAGCCTACAGAAGACACCCCCACTACAGATTCGTCGTTTGTCGGTTTGGAGCAGGGCTCTGCCGGTGGGGGACTCCCCGAAGAAGGGGCCGACATGCGAGCCGGCTTGCCCCCGGAGCTGGGAATGATACCGCCAACGCTCTGATCCTTACGTGCAAGGACCGTCTGATTCACTGACTTCAAGTGCCTGCTCCACCTGGCTCGCCGAGAATCCACGACGGGTAAGAAAGCGGGCTTGGCGCACCTTCTCATCCCAATCATCACTCAGGTCAGACAGGCCGAAACGCTTCTCCCTCAGCAAAATCGCATTGCGAATCCAGTCTGCATCGGCAAGCTCTTCAAGGCAGCCCGGAGACTGATGAATACCGCGCTGCTGGAGTTCCGCCAGCACTCTCAGGGGGCCGTAGCCGAGATCAATCCGCTGACGTGAATAAACATCCGCAAAGCGATTATCATCCAGCCAGCCCTCACGCTCATAATCATCCAGGACCATCGAGATAACCGGGCCATCAAGCTTACGCTGTCGTAATTTCAGCGTCAGTTCGTGGCGACTGTGTTCGCGGCGAGCAAGCAGCCTCAGCGCCACCGAGCGCGCCTTGTACTCCTGATCGTCACTATTTTCCTGTTTTGCCATTCAACCCTTCCCGCAAACGCTCACAAAACGCTAGACTAGCCCCAATTTCAACCGTCGGCGCTGATTCCCGAATCTCCGACGACCGGTGCGGCATACTTTGCCCGACACCGCAAACTGGTTTCAATCCCAAAGGACATCTTCATGGCTGCATTCCTCCAGAAACTGTTTAAATCCCGCAAATCCACCACCGCGCCTGATCGCAAAGCCAAAGCAAAAGCCCCGGCGCAGCCGGTTGCCGCCCCGGTGGAGGATAAGCGAGCAGATCTAAGGGAAGAACAGCTTCAGGCACTGCAAGCGCCTCCCACTCAGGAAGTTGCTGCCGGCCTCGCGATTGAAGGTCTGACAGCGGACATCCGGCTCAGAGCCGTGAACCAACTTGAGGAAGCAGAACTCCTTACGCGCGTTCAAAAGCAGGCAAAAGGCCGAGACAAAGGTGTCTATCAGGTTGTGCGGCAAAAGCTGCAGGTTATTCGGGATGAGCAGACTCGCCAGGAGGCTGTTTCCGCAACCATAGCTGCGCTGATCCGCAATGCCCACGACCAGGCAAAAAGCGACGACACGAGCCTCTATGGAGCCCGCCTGGACACGCTCATGAACCAATGGGCCAGGGTAGAGACCAGCGCAACGCCAGATCAGCTCAGTGAGTTCTTGCAGTCGGCACACCGCTGCCGGGAACGACTTGCCGATATGGAGGCTGCCCGGGTCGAAGAGCAGCGCCAGCGTGAACAACAGCTTCAGCGCAATGAGACTCTGGTTCTTATAGCTCGAACCCTCGAAGACTTGCGCCATCAACCTGCCGAAGAGCTCGCCTCCCTCGCCTCACTGGACGCGCTTCAAAAAACCCAGGAAAACCGATGGCTTGAGGCAACCCGCGATACCCAGGTTGAAAAGCAACAGCAGAAAACCTACGAAGCGTCGATGATGGTACTGCGTAACTATATTTCTGCGATCCGACAAATAAGCCAGGCAAAAGATTCGCTTCTCTCCCTCTCTGCCACTGTTGCACAGGAAGAGACTAGCCCGGAAGACCGGGAGCGCGCTCAGACTCTGCTAAACGAAATCAACTGGCCTCAAGGCTTTCTGGCTCCGGATCTACTGGAGCCCGCGCGCAAGCTGGCTGGAAAGCCCAAGGCTCCGGTTGAAGCAAATGATGACTCGAAGCAGAAACAGGCTTCAGCCGATAGCTTGAAAACATCTCTGGATCAGCTGGAAGACGCTCTTGAAGCCAAACAGCTGAAAGAATCCAGAC
>JAGPVT010000041.1 GCA_018066865.1 Marinobacter sp.
GTCTGGATGAAGTAGACGCCGACCGAGCTGAACATATTGTTCTCGTATAGCAACAGAATGCGGCTGGTTTCTATGCTTTGTGCGTGCAAGGCGACCAGTTCTGTTGGCGCGTCGGCTGTTTCGGCTGCGTAGAGTTCGCCAGCGGCTTTTTCAAACTTGCCGTGCGCCATCATGATGCGGTTTACCGTAGCCAGGCCGTAGTAGGCTTGTTCACCTTCGGGTAGTTGCTCGAGCTCGGTGACTAGTGCGGCAAAGTCGTTATAAAGGGGGCGCAGTTCGCCGGTACTTCCTAGCTGCTTTAGCAGGCGATCCATTTGCCCCATGGCGCCGCGATAAATCTCGCGATTTCCGGGCTCGCGAACGCGCTCAAACAGGTTGTTGTCGATTAGCAGATAGGTGCCTGCGAGAAATCCCTGACTGCGCAGCTCATGCAGCTGCTGTAATCGTTGAATGTCAGCGTGAGCGAACGGTGCCATGCACAGCAATGCCAACACAAGCAGGCGTTTCAAGTGCGTTACCATGGTGGAAAATCCCCGAGTCCATTTTGTTATTGTTATGTAGCTCAGGCATTTGGTTGCCCGGCCTGAAAGACGATCTGTCGCCGTCTATGTTGGGCTATTGCCCTGCTACGAATGTTCCAATGCGTGTTTTAACACAGAAGTGAATGAGAATGAAATCACGTTATGGGCTGTCGCCGGGCGACATCCATTGCGCCGAAGGCGGTCTGTGGTCTGGATATTTTGGGGGCAAGTCGTTAAACTAATGCGCTAATCTGTCTATTCAGCGCGTATCTGACAAAGCCTTTATGAGCGGGATGTTGTGTTTTACACACTTCATTCCCGCTTTTGTGCAGCCCGCGTTTGGTGAAACGTGTCAGTCCTTTCGGAGGTTTTCTTGTCCAAGCCAGCCATTCTCGCACTCGCCGACGGTAGTATTTTTCGCGGTGAGTCCATCGGCGCCGACGGCTCCAGCGTCGGTGAGGTCGTTTTCAATACGGCTATGACCGGTTACCAGGAGATACTTACTGATCCCTCCTATGCGCGCCAAATTGTCACTCTGACCTATCCGCATATTGGTAACACCGGTGTTACCCCTGAAGATGTCGAGTCAGGCAAGGTGCAAGCTGCCGGTCTGGTGATCCGTGATCTACCGCTGCTGGCCAGTAACTGGCGCTCCAAGCAGTCGTTGGATGAGTACCTAAAAGACAACGGTATTGTGGCTATTGCGGGCATTGATACCCGTCGCCTGACGCGTATCCTGCGCGAAAAAGGGTCGCAGAACGGCTGCCTGTTAGCCGGTGATGATATTTCTGATGAGCAAGCGCTCGAGCTGGCTCGCGGCTTCCCGGGTCTGAAGGGTATGGACCTGGCTAAAGAAGTATCGGTCAAGCAGTCTTACCAGTGGCGCTCCACTGTCTGGGATCTCGCGACTGACAGTCATGCGGAAATAGCCGATGCTGATTTGCCTTACCACGTTGTGGCGTTTGACTACGGCGTGAAGTTCAACATCCTGCGTATGCTGGTTGCACGCGGCTGCCGCTTGACGGTAGTGCCCGCGCAAACGCCTGCCGCTGAGGTGTTGGCCATGAAGCCGGATGGCATCTTCCTGTCGAACGGCCCTGGTGACCCTGAGCCCTGCGACTATGCCATCAAGGCCATTCAGGACATTCTGGAAACCGATATTCCGGTTTTTGGTATCTGCCTGGGTCACCAGTTGCTGGCACTGGCCTCTGGAGCCAAGACGGTGAAGATGGGGCACGGCCATCATGGTGCCAACCACCCGGTGCAGGATCTCGATAGCGGTGTGGTCATGATCACCAGTCAGAATCACGGCTTCGCGGTTGATGAGACTACGCTCCCAGCGAATCTTCGCCTGACTCACAAATCATTGTTCGATGGCACCTTGCAGGGTATCGAGCGGACCGACAAGGCGGCATTCAGCTTTCAGGGACACCCTGAAGCGAGCCCCGGGCCGCATGACGTCGCCCCCCTGTTCGACCGTTTTATCGATGCCATGAGCAAGCGCGCCTGAGCCCCGGAACACCCAAGGATTTGTTGAAAAGACTATGCCAAAACGTACTGATATCAAAAGCATTCTGATCCTCGGCGCTGGCCCAATCGTGATCGGTCAGGCCTGTGAATTTGATTACTCCGGCGCGCAGGCTTGTAAAGCGCTGCAGGAAGAGGGTTTCCGGGTGATTCTGGTTAACTCCAACCCGGCGACGATCATGACCGATCCGTCGATGGCTGACGCGACCTATATTGAGCCGATCAAGTGGCAAACGGTTGCCAAGATCATCGAAAAAGAACGTCCTGATGCGTTGTTGCCGACGATGGGTGGGCAGACGGCACTGAACTGTGCCCTGGACCTGGCCCGCGAAGGTGTGCTGGATGAGCACCGTGTAGAAATGATTGGCGCCACCGCGGCGGCTATCGACATGGCGGAGGACCGCCAGCTATTCGATAAAGCTATGAAGCGCATAGGTCTGGAGACGCCCCGTGCAGCTCTCGCACATAGCCTGGAGGAGTCTTTCCAGGTGCTGGACCAGATAGGTTTCCCGTGTATTATCCGCCCCTCCTTCACCATGGGCGG
>JAGPVT010000061.1 GCA_018066865.1 Marinobacter sp.
GCTACAACGGAAGGCTCGTTCAGCACAATCCCGCGGTCACGCACGAAAATAAGGGTGTTGGCGGTGCCCAGATCGATGGACAGGTCGCTGGAAAATAAGCCTCGGAGTCTTTTAATCAACATTCGTGTAGTTTCAACCTGAGAGTTGCGGTTGCGGAAAGATGCGGCAACTTTAGCAGTGCCCCCCCGCGCAGGCAAGGCGCAGCCCGTTGCAAAGGCAAATGATATTGCTTTGCGCATGAACAATTGTTCATGCGCCTCGAGGGCCAGCATCCCGCCGCACGTTAATTGCTGGTTGACGCGAGCGGTGAGTTGGACTTTGCTTCACACTAAAGATGGCCCGAAAGGCCATCCACACTACTCGGATCAACCTGCCATTGCTGGGGCCAACGTTGAGAATACCAAAGATTAACCTGCCGCAGGGCTTCAATACGGCGCGCCTTGGCTGGCGTTTACTCTTGATTGTGGCGCTAACGGTTTCTGCTCCCTCTTTAACTCTGGCTCAGCAACACGAAACCGAGCCAGCTGGCGCAATTACCCTTAAACCGGGAGCCGACAGCGACGCGCTGATCGCGCAGCGCATTTCCGGCATTTTTTCCCAGATTCCACAGTTTGAGTCATTACAGGTTAACGTTAACAGCGGCGTGGTGGCGCTGTCGGGCAAGATCGCAAACGAGGCCCAGGCTCAGCGGGCATTGAAGCTGGCTGGCCGAGTGGAAGGTGCCATCGCCGTCGATGACAGAGTTGTTCGCACTCTGGACTTGCAAGACAACCTCAACCCACTGTGGGATTCGCTACAGAACACTCTACGCGGTTGGGTAAGAGCCCTACCCTTGTTGCTGGTGGCATTCAGTATTTTTGCCTTTGTTGCGTTCGCCGGGCACCGCCTTGCAGGCCACACACCTCTGTGGTCACGGCTAACCAAAAATCCGTTTCTGGGAGAGCTTGCGGGCCACGCTGTTCGGCTTGTTACCATGCTTCTGGGCCTGTTGCTCGCTCTGAACATACTTGGGGCCACGGCCTTGATGGGCACTCTACTGGGCGGCGCGGGCGTCTTGGGACTGGCAATCAGCTTTGCCGTCAAAGATTCCATGGAGAACTACATATCCAGCATTATGCTGAGCATACGCCAGCCGTTCCGGGCTCAAGAGCATGTAATCATCAATGATTATGAAGGCGTTGTGGTACGGCTTACGTCGCGCTCCACGGTATTAATGACGTTGGATGGCAACCATTTGCGCATCCCCAACGCGACCGTTTTCAAAGCCGTTATTCTGAACTACTCCCGAAACCCTCAGCGCCGCTTCGATTTTGTTCTGGGGGTAGACGCAGAAGACGACCCGGCCCTGGCTATACAAACCGGCCTGGCGGCTATGCAGCAGCTGGACTGGGTGCTGGGCGACCCCGAGCCCAACGGAATCATCGAATCCGTGGGCGATTCCAACATTCTTATCAAATTCATGGCCTGGATTGACCAGCGCGAGTCCGATTACGGCAAAGCCCGCAGTCTCTCGATTCGTTCCGCCAAGAATGCACTGGAAACCCAGGGCTTCACGTTGCCGGAACCCATATACCGGCTGCGCTTCGATCAAACTCCCGCCACGCTGGCAGCCATGGACTCGCCCGAGAAGGCGGAAAGACTGAACAAAGACGCTGCTAAATCCGCGCCCGAGGCGCCGTCTGGCGATGTGTTGAATGTGCGCCCGGACACGCATATTTCCCGACAAGTACGGGAAGAGCGCAGCGACACCGCCGCTGAAGATCTGCTGGACGATACCCGACCGATTGAATAGATTTTCGGTATCGCAAGACCGAGGACGTGAACGGCTCTTCACGTCATTTGCCCCGCATTGCACGCCTCACCGCACCCCCTCCCGTGCGGCTGCGAATCTGTTACCATAACGGCCTTCATAATAACGCCGCTTTATACTTTGGAGCCAACGTGACCATTTCCCGCGAAGACATTGAAAAAGTCGCCGTACTGGCCCGTATCCGTCTCGATGAAGAGCAGATACCGGCGCTGGAAAACGACTTGGGCAACATTCTCAGCCTGGTTGACCAACTCAGCGCCGCCGATACCGACAACGTAGAGCCGCTGGCTCACCCGCTGGATGCGGTGCAGCGTTTGCGCGCCGACCAAGTGACCGAGACCAATCAAAGGGAAGCCTTCCAGGCCATCGCGCCAGCTACCGAAGATGGCCTTTATCTTGTACCCCGGGTTATTGAGTGATCTGACGAAGCCCACCATCAGCCCACTATCAGGATTGAACATGCATAACAAATCCGTAGCAGAGCTTTCCCGCGAGCTGGAAAGCGGCAAGATTTCAAGCGTGGAACTGACCCGTGAGTTCCTCGATCGCATCAAGGCCGAAGACGGCCCGTACAACAGCTTTATTACCGTAACCGAAGAACAGGCCATGGCCGATGCCAAAGCCGCTGACGAACAGCGCGCAGCCGGCAAAGCTGGCGTTTGGACGGGTGTACCCTTTGCCCACAAAGACATTTTTTGCACCAACGGTGTGGCAACCACGGCCGGTTCGAAAATGCTGGCCAATTTTGTGCCGCCCTACGACGCCACGATAACCGCTAACTTCCGCGCAGCCGGAGCGGTGTGTGTGGGTAAAACCAATATGGACGAGTTCGCCATGGGCTCATCCAACGAATCCAGCTTTTTCGGCCCCGTGACCAACCCCTGGGGCCTGAGCAATGGCCAGAAACGCGTACCGGGTGGCTCCTCCGGCGGTTCCGCAGCGGCCATTGCGGCACGCCTGGTACCTGCAGCCACGGCTACGGATACCGGCGGCTCCATCCGCCAGCCCGCAGCCCTATGCGGCGTCACCGGCCTGAAGCCCACTTACGGCCGGGTGTCCCGCTACGGCATGATTGCCTTCGCCTCCAGCCTGGATCAAGGCGGCACCATGGCGCGCACGGCAGAAGACAACGCTTTGATGCTGAATGTTATGGCCGGGTTCGATCCTAAGGACTCCACCTGCGTTGATCGCGCCGTGCCGGACTACACCGCCACTTTGAACGAGCCTCTAAAAGGCCTGCGCATTGGCCTTCCGAAAGAGTATTTCTCAGACCAGCTCAACCCTGCGATGGAGCAGCAGGTGCGCAATGCAGTGAAGGAATACGAGAAGCTGGGCGCCACTGTGAAAGAAGTCTCACTGCCCCACGCCAAGCTGGCTATTGCCGCCTACTACGTGATTGCCCCGGCCGAAGCCTCCGCCAACCTGTCGCGCTTTGACGGTGTGCGTTACGGCTATCGCTGCGAAAATCCACAGGATCTCAACGATCTTTATACCCGCACCCGCGCCGAAGGCTTCGGAGGCGAGGTAAAGCGCCGCATTCTGGTGGGCACCTATGCGCTTTCAGCCGGCTATTTTGATGCCTATTACCTGAAAGCCCAAAAGGTTCGCCGTCTGATCCAGCAAGATTTCATCAATGCCTTCAAGGAAGCAGATGTGCTGATGAGCCCGGTTTCACCTTCACCTGCGTTTGTGCAGGGCGAGAAAATCAACGACCCGGTGACCATGTACCTGGAAGATATTTTTACCATCGCCGTGAACCTTGCAGGCGTTCCAGCCATGTCGGTTCCGGCAGGTTTTGTTGACGGCCTTCCGGTCGGGTTGCAGATTATCGGGAACTATTTTGAAGAGGCCCGTCTGCTGAACGCAGCTCACCAGTTCCAGCAGGTTACCGACTGGCACCAGAAACTTCCCCAGTAAGCCCGAATCAGGAGAACCGTTATGCAGTGGGATATTGTGATCGGGCTGGAAATTCACGCTCAGCTTGCCACCAAAACCAAGATTTTTTCCGGCTCCAGCACCGCCTTTGGTGCCGAACCCAACACCCAGGCCAGCGCCGTTGACCTGGCCATGCCAGGCACTCTACCGGTGCCCAACGAACAGGCGTTCCGTTACGCGGTAATGTTTGGTTTGGCCGTGAACGCCGAAATCGGTCGGCGTTCGGTGTTCGATCGTAAAAACTACTTTTACCCGGACTTGCCCAAGGGTTATCAAACCACACAGCTGGACCACCCCATTGTCGGCCCCGGCTTTGTGGATGTTGATCTGGCTGACGGCAGCAGCAAACGTGTGCGCATTCACCACGCCCACCTGGAAGAGGACGCCGGCAAATCGCTACACGAAGACTTTCATGGTATGACCGGCATCGACCTGAACCGCGCCGGCACACCGCTGATTGAAATCGTCACCGAGCCAGACATGAACAGCGCCGAAGAAGCTGTCGCGTTCGCCAAAAAGCTGCACAGCCTGGTGTCTTCGCTGGGCATCTGCGATGGCGATATGAGCCAGGGCTCCCTGCGTTTTGACGTAAACATATCGCTCAAGCCCAAGGGCTCGGACACTTTGGGCACCCGCACCGAAACCAAAAACCTGAACTCATTCCGCTTTATGGAGCAGGCTATCGCCCACGAAGTGGAACGGCAAATGGACATTCTGGAAGATGGCGGCAGAATCATTCAGGAAACCCGCCTCTACAACGGCGACCGCGACGAATCCCGCTCCATGCGCAGCAAGGAAGAAGCTAACGATTACCGCTACTTCCCCTGCCCGGATCTGCTGCCGGTGGTGATCGACGACGCCTTTATTGAAAGTGCCCGCGACTTGTTGCCGGAGCTACCAGACGAACGCAAAGCACGATTCAAAGAGCAGTATGGCCTCAATGATTACGACGCCCGCTTGCTCAGCGATGATGCGCGTATGGCAGCGTTCTTCGAAGAAACCGCCAGCCACGGCAAAGATGCAAAACTGGCCGCCAACTGGGTGCTGGGTGAGTTCTCCGCGCGCCTCAATGCCGAAGACAAAAGCGTAGCTCAAGCCCCCATCTCTGGTACACAGCTCGGCCAACTGGTCGCGCGCATTGCCGACAACACCGTGTCGTCGTCCGGGGCCAAGAAAGTGTTTGAAGCACTTTGGAACGGTGACAGCAACAATGCCGATGCCATCATCGAAGCCCAAGGCCTGAAACAAGTATCGGACACCGGTGCGCTGGAGCAGATGGTGGATGAGGTTCTGGCGGGCATGCCGGATCAGGTTGCACAGTACCAGCAGGAAACCGACCCCAAGAAGCAGAAGAAGATGCTCGGTGGCTTTATGGGGCCTTTGATGAAGGCCTCCAAAGGGCAAGGCAACCCGAAGCTGTTTACTGAAATCCTGCTGATAAAACTCAGCGACTGAGAAACATCTGCTCGAACTGGCGGATATTTTGCTGCACGTAGTCAATAAATGCCCGCATGGCCGGCGTAGGGTGCCGCGCCTGCGGGTAGACTACACACCAACTGCGTCTCAGTGGAAAGCCCTTGATATCAACAATATGCAGGCTGCCCAAGGCAAGTTCTGACGACACACCCAGCTTGGGCAGAACGGCCACACCCAGGCCAGCGAGAACAGCGTGCTTTAACGCATCATTAGAGCCTAACTCTATACTTGGCTTTGCCCGTAAACGCTGATCCTGGCAGTGCAACTCCAGCGCCAAGCGGCTACCTGAACCACTTTCCCGCACCAGCAGCCCACTATCCAGAAACTCCTGAGCCGTCACATTTTGCTGCTGGAGCAGCGGATGACCACTGGGCACCACCGGCACCAGCTCGTTATCCAGAAACGGTAACGATGTCAGCGGCCGCTCGGCTGGAACCATACCCATAATCACCAAATCATCGGCATTGTCATTCAGCCGCTGCAGGGCCGTTGCCCGGTTAACCACTGCCACCGATACAGTCACCTGCGGGTTCAACTGCAAAAACGCACTCAGCATGTAAGGCACCACGTACTGCGCGGTATTCACCGCCACCAGCCTTAGCTCCCCTGCCACCCGCCCTTCAAGCGCCGCCAAGCTATTTTGCACACGCTCCAGCTCCCGGAACACTGAACGTACACAACCCGCCATCTCCTCGCCGGCAGCAGTGCAATAGAGCTTGCGCCCAACATACTCAAACATCGGCATACCCAGCGCCTGCTCCAGGTGGCGTACCTGGCTGCTGACGGCGGGCTGGGTCAGGCCAAGCAGCTCTCCTGCCTTGCTGTAGCTTTTCAAATCATTCACGGCCTTGAAAACCTGAAGCTGTCGGAAGGTCAGTCGGCTGGCCAGTTTCTGGATACTGAGGGGCATAAAACATGTTTCCTTCTGCCACTTATAAGTTATTACTTATAGATAAACAAAATAATATCAATTTTTCGTCGAAGATCTATCCCTTTACTCTTTTTGTCACCTTCATTCGGGACGAAGCAATGAGGAACCTCCCATGCTGAAGAAAGTGTTAATCGCCAATCGCGGCGAGATCGCCGTCCGCATCATTCGCGCCTGTGCAGAAATGGGGATACGCTCGGTGGCCATCTACACCGAACCGGACCGTTACGGATTGCACGTCAAGCGGGCCGATGAATCCTACTCGTTGGGCGATGACCCTCTGGCAGGCTATCTCGACCCGGCTCGCATCGTAAATCTGGCGGTCGAAACCGGCTGCGATGCCATTCACCCTGGCTACGGATTCCTGTCAGAAAACGCCAACTTTGCCCGCCTGTGCGAACAAAAAGGCGTGGCGTTTATCGGCCCGAAATCCAGCGTAATCCATGGCATGGGTGACAAGACCCAGGCCCGCGACAGCATGCGTGCCGCAGGCATCCCCATTACACCGGGCTCCGAGGGCAATCTGGACAGCCTTGATGAGGCCCTGGAACTGGCCAACGACATCGGCTATCCGGTGATGCTGAAAGCCACATCTGGTGGAGGCGGCCGCGGCATCCGCCGCTGTGACACACCACAAGAATTGAAAGTGCAGTACCCACGGGTCATTTCTGAAGCCACGAAGGCTTTTGGTTCCGCCGAAGTGTTCATGGAAAAGTGCATTGTGAACCCGCGCCACATTGAGGTGCAGATACTGGCAGACAGCCAGGGCAACGCTATCCATCTGTTCGAGCGTGACTGCTCCATACAGCGCCGCAATCAGAAACTGATCGAGATCGCCCCCAGCCCGCAACTGACGCCAGAGCAGCGACAGTACATCGGCGATTTGGCCGTTCGGGCTGCCAAAGCCGTGGGCTACGAGAACGCTGGCACCGTGGAATTTCTGCTGTCTGGCAACGAAGTGCACTTTATGGAAATGAACACCCGGGTTCAGGTGGAACACACCATTACCGAGGCCATTACCGGTGTGGACATTGTGCGCGAGCAACTGCGCATCGCCTCCGGGCTGCCCCTGAGCTATAGACAAGAGGATATTCAGTACCGGGGCTATGCGCTGCAGTTTCGCATCAACGCGGAAGATCCGAAAAACGACTTTCTGCCCAGCTTTGGTCGCATCACCCATTACTACGCGCCCGGCGGCCCCGGCGTACGGGTGGATACTGCCATCTATACCGGCTACGAAATCCCTCCTTACTACGATTCCATGTGCCTGAAACTGGTGGTGTGGGCGCTGACATGGGATGAGGTGATCGCCCGGGGCAAACGCGCACTGGACGACATGCGCCTGCACGGCATCAAAACCACCGCCATCTATTACCAGCAAATCCTGGATCACCCGGATTTTCGCAAAGGGATATTCAACACCAGCTTTGTGCCCGACCACCCGGAATTGCTGAACTATTCAACCAAGCGCCACCCCAGTGAAATTGCGCTTGCCCTCGCCGCCACCATTGCCGCGCATGCAGGCTGGTAATCCGCAGGAGAAAGACATCATGAGCCAAGCAAAACGAATTGAAGTGACCGACCTGACCTTGCGTGACGCGCACCAGTCGCTGATTGCAACCCGCATGCGTACCGAGGACATGCTGCCGATCTGCGATAAGCTGGACAAGATTGGCTACTGGTCGCTGGAAGTCTGGGGCGGCGCCACCTTTGACGCCTGCGTTCGGTTTTTGAAAGAAGACCCCTGGGAGCGGCTGCGCCAGTTGCGAGAGGCCCTGCCCAACACCCGCCTGCAGATGCTGCTGCGAGGCCAGAACTTGCTGGGCTATCGCCATTACGCCGACGACGTCGTAGAGGCTTTTGTACAGAAAGCCGCAGACAACGGCATAGACGTATTCCGGGTGTTCGACGCACTGAACGACCTGCGCAACATCGAAACGGCCATGAAAGCGGTGAAAAAAGCCGGCAAGCACGCCCAGGGCACCATCTGCTATACCACCAGCCCTGTGCACACCCCGGAGTTGTTTGTGCAGCAAGCCAAAGCCATGCAGGCCATGGGCGCAGACTCTATCGCTATCAAGGACATGGCGGGGCTGCTAACACCCTACGCTACCTTTGATCTGGTGCAAGCCATCAAGGCTGAAGTGGACCTGCCGCTGGTCATTCACAGCCACTCAACCTCAGGCCTGGCGCCTTTGTGCCAACTCAAAGCCATTGAGGCCGGAGCCGATCGTATCGATACGGCCATTTCATCGTTTTCCTCGGGCACCAGCCACCCTGCCACTGAATCCCAGGTGGCCGCACTCAAAGGCACCGCTTACGACACCGGACTGGACTTGAAGCTGCTGAGCGAGATTGCCGACTACTTCCGCGAAGTCCGCAAGAAGTACCAGCAATTTGAAAGCGAGTTCACCCGTGAGGACGTATCGGTACAGATCAACCAGGTGCCCGGCGGCATGATGTCTAACCTGGCCAACCAGCTCAAAGAACAGAACGCCCTGGACCGCATTCGCGAAGTATTCGATGAGATTCCGCGGGTGCGTGAAGACCTGGGCTTTCCGCCACTGGTCACACCCACCTCGCAGATCGTAGGCACTCAGGCCGTTTACAACGTTCTGGCCGGCCAGCGCTACAAAACCATCACCAACGAGGTAAAACGCTATCTTCAGGGTGGCTACGGCCAGCCACCGGCGCCGGTAAATGAACAACTTCGCAACAAAGCCATCGGCAATGAGTCCGTCGATGAAGGCCGCCCCGCCGATCAGCTCAGCCCTGAGATGAACAGGCTGCGCAAAGACATTGGCGAACTGGCCCTCAACGAAGAAGACGTGCTCACCTACGCCATGTTTCCGGACCTTGGCCGCGAATTCCTGCAGCAGCGTAAAGACGGCACTCTCGTACCGGAACCTCTGCTACCGCCAGAAGCGAAATCCCAGGAGCGTTTGGGCACCGGCGTTGCCACTGAGTTCCGGATTGAAGTCCATGGCGAGAGCTACGAAGTGGCTGTTACCGGCTCCGGTGACTCGGGTGCGGGCAGGCGCAAGCTGTACTTGTCGCTGGACGGTATGCCCGAAGAAGTGGTGTTTGAACCCCTGAACGAATATGTGGCCAAAGGCAGCAGCGGTCGCAAAAAAGCCTCAACACCCGGACACGTCAGCACCGCCATGCCCGGCAATGTGGTGGAGGTTCTGGTAAACGAAGGCGATACAGTCAGTGCGGGCCAGGCGGTGCTTATTACCGAGGCCATGAAGATGGAAACCGAGGTTCACGCCGACATCGATGGCAAGGTAGAGGCCATTTACGTAACCAAAGGCGATCGCGTAACGCCGGGTGAGGTGCTGATCGATATCGTCTGATCGTCGTAATCCCTGGAAAGCAAAACCAAAAAACGCCGCCCCTGGAATCAGAGGCGGCGTTTTATTTTCAGCACATTGTTTTCAGCGCACTGTTTTCAGGGCATCGTCAGACCAGAGACGCCCACAAGTCATGCTCGTCGGCGTGTTCAACCACCACACGAACAATCTGCCCCGGCTCCAGGTCGGTGACATCGTTCAGATACACCATGCCATCAATCTCTGGCGCATCGGCTTTGGAACGACCTATGGCGCCCTCTTCGTCTACCTCGTCAATCAGCACATCAATGGTTGTGCCAATCTTCGCCTGCAAACGGGCGGCAGATATTTCAGCCTGCTTGGTCATAAAGCGAGCCAGGCGCTCTTCCTTGACCTCTTCAGGCACTGCGCCGTCAATTTCGTTGGCTTTGGCACCCTCGACCGCACTGTAAGTAAAGGCGCCCACGCGATCGAGTTGAGCCTCGTCCAGCCAATCCAGCAGGTACTGAAAATCTGCTTCGGTTTCACCCGGAAAGCCCACAATAAAGGTGGAGCGAATGGTCAGTTCCGGGCAGATTTCCCGCCACCTGCGAATGCGATCCAGGGTTTTGCTGTCGTGGGCTGGGCGCTTCATGGCCTTCAGCACTTTCGGGCTGGCGTGCTGAAATGGAATATCGAGATACGGCAGGATTTTGCCTTCGGCCATCAGCGGAATGATGTCGTCTACGTGGGGGTATGGGTAAACATAGTGCAGACGCACCCACACACCCATTTCGCCCAAGGCCTCGCACAGCGACTGCATTTTGGTTTTCAGCGGGCGCCCCTGCCAGAAGCCGGTGCGGTACTTGGTATCTACACCGTAGGCCGAGGTGTCCTGGGAGATCACGAGCAGCTCTTTCACGCCGGCGTCGACCAACCGTTGCGCTTCGTCCATCACGTCGCCAATGGGCCGGCTCACCAGATCACCGCGCATGGACGGAATGATGCAGAAGGTGCAACGATGATTGCAGCCCTCGGAAATCTTGAGATACGCGTAATGCCGTGGTGTCAGCTTTATGCCCTGGGGCGGCACCAGGTCGGTGAACGGGTCATGCTTGCGGATTGGTGGCACAAACTGATGCACGGCGCCAACCACTTCTTCATACGCATGCGGGCCAGATACCGCCAGAACGCCAGGATGAGTTTCGCGGATTTTATCGGCTTCGACGCCCATGCAGCCGGTGACGATCACTTTGCCGTTTTCCTTGATGGCTTCACCGATGGCATCCAGAGACTCCTGCTTGGCCGCATCAATAAAGCCGCACGTGTTCACCACCACAATGTCTGCATCGTTGTAGGTGGGCACCACGTCATAGCCATCCAGCCGCAGCTGGGTCAGGATACGCTCGGAATCTACCAGAGCCTTGGGGCAGCCCAGACTGATAAAGCCAACTTTGCCGTTACCAGCCACTGTGTTCTCGGTTTTTTCTGTCATAAAGCGTTTCAGGATTCCTGGCGCCCGGCGGGAGCACGCGAATGAATGGAGGCGGTGATTTTACACCAGTAGAGCACCCTTTTGCAGCAAAAGCCGAGCCGCAGCGGAGGCTAAACGTTCGTGATCTGAATCAATTTTGTGATGCATCGTTCAGAAAATTATAATAAATCTGCCAAAATATACGACAGTCGAGTTGCTGATCAGAAAATAAGCAACTACACTTTTTGTCCTTTACGCGTTGTTCTGAAACATTATTTGAATCTGGGCATGCCCTGACAGGGCTTGCAGGATTGCCAACAAGATTGCCAACAAGAGCGTCCATGAAAGCTGCCACAATGAAGCCAAATTTGCGCAACCAGCAACGTGTGGATGTTGTAAGTGACATCGTTATCGAGAAGCCGGATGGTTGTCAGCTCACCTGCAAAATCTCCAATCTCTCTCGTACAGGCGTTATGGTTTCCTGCAATCAGGAAACTGCGGGTCAGCTCATACCACACCTGAAAGCCCCCGCTCCGGGGGACTGGGTTTCGGTTAAAGCCCGGTTCTCCGTTCCCGTCGTCACAACCCAATCCGTATCAATTTTAGCCAACGGGAATATCGTTCATCTGCGAAGAACGGCGAAGGACGAATTTCAACTGGGCATCCAGTTTGCGGACTTCGAGGGTAATGGGCTTGATTACGTAGACAGGTATGTGCGACAACTCCTGGCCAGCACGTGCAAACCTGCTTGAGGTCAGACAACCCAAGACTTTCGCTCACCCCCCATAGCGTTCACTTGAGCGCTATATTGCTATAACGTAAAACTCTAACCGTAAGACTTCTTATAGCCTTATCGCCTCTGATATAATTGCCGTTCAATTTGCACGCCCTCAAGGCCCGCTGCGGCAACGGATTATCATGACCACATACAGTCTTACGCATCTGAAACAACTGGAAGCGGAAAGCATCCACATCATCCGCGAAGTGGCCGCCGAGTTTGATAACCCGGTCATGCTCTACTCCATTGGCAAGGATTCTGCGGTCATGCTGCACTTGGCCCGCAAAGCCTTTTTTCCCGGCAAGCTGCCCTTCCCTCTGATGCATGTGGACACCACCTGGAAATTCCGGGACATGATTGATTTCCGGGAGCGGAAGGTGAAGGAGTACGGACTGGATCTGATTGTGCACACCAATCAGGACGGCGTGGAACAGGGTATCGGGCCATTTACCCACGGCAGTGCAAAGCATACAGATGTGATGAAAACCCAGGCACTCAAGCAAGCGCTGGATAAGTATGGGTTTGATGCCGCATTCGGTGGCGCTCGCAGGGATGAAGAGAAATCCCGAGCCAAGGAGCGAGTCTATTCCTTCCGCGACGAATATCACCGCTGGGACCCGAAAAACCAGCGCCCGGAACTCTGGAACACCTATAACGGCAAGGTAAACAAGGGTGAGAGCATTCGGGTGTTCCCGCTCTCCAACTGGACCGAGCTGGATATCTGGCAGTACATCTATCTGGAGAACATTGAAATCGTTCCACTCTACTACTCGGCGGTGCGCCCGGTGGTGGAGCGTGACGGCTCACTGATCATGGTGGACGATGACCGCATGCCGTTGAAAGAAGGTGAAACGCCGATGATGAAGTCCATCCGTTTCCGCACCCTTGGATGTTACCCACTGACCGGTGCCATTGAATCCGAGGCAGACACCTTGCCCGAGATCATCCAGGAAATGCTACTGGCCACCAGTTCAGAACGTCAGGGCCGCGTGATTGATCACGACTCGGCTGGCTCCATGGAACAGAAAAAGCGGGAAGGGTACTTCTGATATGTCACACCAATCTGATCTTATTGCCGACGATATCCAGGCCTACCTGAAGCAGCACGAGAACAAGGAACTGCTGCGTCTGCTAACCTGCGGCAGCGTCGATGACGGCAAAAGCACCCTGATCGGCCGCCTGCTGCACGACACCAAAATGATCTACGAAGATCACATGGCCACCCTGAAAACCGACAGTGCCAAAATGGGCACCACCGGCGAAAAGCTCGATCTTGCCTTACTGGTTGACGGCTTGCAGGCCGAGCGCGAGCAAGGCATTACCATCGATGTCGCCTATCGTTACTTCTCCACCGACAAGCGCAAGTTCATCATTGCAGACACACCGGGACACGAGCAGTACACCCGCAACATGGCCACCGGCGCCTCTACGGCACAGGTTGCCATTCTGATAATCGACGCCCGCCGTGGTGTGCTGACCCAGACTCGCCGTCACTCTTTTATCGCCTCCTTGCTTGGTATCCGGCACATCGTGGTAGCGGTGAACAAGATGGATCTGGTGGATTTCAGCGAAGACCGCTTCAACGAGATCAGAGAGGAATACCTGGCCTTCGCCGCCAAACTGGGGCTGAACGATATCCGCTTCGTGCCGATCTCGGCGCTGGAAGGCGACAATGTGGTCAACCGCAGCGAGAACATGCCGTGGTTTAACGGCCAGCCGCTGATGAACATTCTGGAAACCGTTGAAGTAGGCCGCGACAAGAATCTGGAGCACTTCCGATTCCCGGTGCAATACGTCACCCGCCCCAACCTGAACTTCCGCGGCTTCTGCGGCACCATCGCCTCCGGAGTGGTCCGCCCAGGAGACAAGGTCATGGCCCTGCCCTCACGGCGCACCAGTACCATCAAAGAAGTCGTGACATTCGATGGCAATCTTGATGAAGCTTATATCGATCAGGCGGTAACGCTGACGCTCGCGGACGAGATCGATTTAAGCCGCGGTGACATGCTGGTAAAGCCGGAAGACGAACCGGAAGTGGGCAACCGATTCAAGGCCAACATCGTGTGGATGACCGATGCACCGCTTCAAACCGGGCGCCTGTATGACATCAAACTGGGCCCGACATTCACCTCTGGCACGGTTCGGAAAATCCATTATCAGACCGACGTAAACACGCTGAAACAACACGCCAACCCTACCCTGTTACAGGTGAATGAAATCGGCCTGTGCGACCTGACACTAAGCCAACCAATCGCATTTGACGCCTACTCGCGCAATCACGCCACGGGCAGCTTTATTGTGATCGACCGGCTTACCAACGTAACCGTTGGTGCCGGCATGATTGATGGCCTGGCAGATACCGCAGGAACTCTGGAGCCCGTGAGCTCGGAAGAGCGCGAACGCCGGCTGGCTCAGAAACCGATTATCGTCGGCTGCTCCGGCAAGCAGGCACCCGCCCTTGCTTTGGCAGTTGAGCGTGCCCTGTTTGACCAAGGTAAAACCACCGTCATTCTGAGCGAAGATAACGCCGGTAATGCCGATGATCGCCGCCGCACTGCGCAACTGCTTACAGCTTATGGTTTGATTGCGATTGCTGTGAACCTTGGTACTGATGTGGCCAATGTTTCCATAGCAGCCGATAGCACGGAGGAAGTTCCCGGTGTTGCTGCGGCTCTGGTGCAGGAGTTGGTTCGCGGTAAGCGGGTTTAACCCGGGAATATGGCCTGATGGCTCAGGAGTCTGCCGCGGGGCGGGGTGTCTTTTCTTCTGGAAAAACAACTCGCTTCGCTCAGACATTTTTTCCGGCAGAAAAGACACCCCGACCCACGGCTATCAGGCTACGCAGTAATTCTCCCTTTTAGTCGTGAATGTAATCGTTGTCCGTGGCAGAATCTGTGGCCCTGAAGGTTTCCTTCGGGGCTTTTTTGCTTATTAATTCAGGAATTTTCTGTTTATGGCCATCAAACATCTACGCACCGCTTTCGCCAGCCAGTACCAGCCGGGGCAGCCTGCCCGCCTTCAGAGTGGTGAAGCCCTGCAAGAGCCGGGTGGTGATTATGAGGCCCTGCACAAACAAATGAAGCGGCTATTTAACAGCAAGCCGGGTAAAAAGTACGGGCGATTTTCGGATGACATCGGTGAAAGCCCGCTTGCAAGCTGGCTGAAGGATTATCTTGAGGACAAGCAGAGTTTTGCGTCTTTCACTGACCGGTTGTTCGGCCAGTGGCAGGAGCTGCTTACCGGATCTCAGGAGGAATTTCAGGGACAGCTGATGATCGTCCATGAGGCTTTGGCAGATTCAGATGTCGTTTATCTGCTGATTCTGGAGAGCGACAGCGCCCTGCGTTTTGATGGCACTCAGGCGCTGGACACAACAGATGTGCTGAGCACGTCGCGCCTGAACCTGGCGATGCGTATTGAACTGGATGACTGGCTGGGCGATAACCCGGCTGAGAACTACCTTACACTGGTTCATGCCCGCGGCACGGGCGAACCCGGAGAGCTGTTTATCCGGCTATGCGGTTTTACCAATCAGGTGGATGTTGAGAAGGAAACTCTGACGTTCCTGGATGCTGTCGAGGCTTTTGCGAAGTCTTCGGAGCCGGAGAAAGCTGGTGAGGTGCGTACGCGGGCGTATGAGTTCTGTAAGGAGCAGCATGCGCTGGGTGAGCCGGTGGCCATTGAGGCTTTATCTGGCTATCTGGATGAGGATGAGCCAGGGCGCTTCAAGGAGTTTGCCAGCAAGTCCGCGGAGATGCCTGAGAGCGGCGTACTGCACCCGGATCACCGGAAGGTGAAGAAGCTGGTGCGTATTGCGGGCTCTGGTGGCGGCATGAGTGTTTCTTTTTCTTCGGATCTGGTGAATCAGGCGATTTACTACGATCGGGATAAGGATGCGCTTACGATTACGCGCTTACCCAAGGCTTTGCGGGAGCAATTGGAGCGGTATCTTCAGACCAGGGAAGATTAACTTTCTCCCTCCCGAAACAAAGGGGCTGGCCCCGCGGCGCGGTGGCTCTTTTCTTCTGGAAAAAGCAACTCGCTGCGCTCAGACATCTTTTTCCGGCAGAAAAGAGCCACCGCACCCCGGGCCGATCTGGCCTGCGAGGTATATCTGGCTAGTTGGTTTCTACTGGGCTGCTCTCGTTCCAGCGGGGCCGGTTTGCTGGGTTTGTGAACCTGATCAGTCAGTACACTCAGATCAGGCTGACGGGGGTTTAAAACCTGTTTGATGCGGGCAAGGCGTTCGGGGGTCATAGTCTTGTGGAGTTTTAGTAAGCGATTGGTGCAGGACTCTCCAAAAACGTGGAGCGCCAAGGATGGCGCGACCAAGCCATACAGGGAAGTATTTACGGGCGCTTTTTGGAGAGTCCTGCACCAATCACTTCAGACTCCGAATCTTAAACGGCAAAAATAATACCACAGTAAAACTGGCAGATTACCGAGACAACGCTGGTTGCAGAATGATCACCCCGTTATAATGCGCAGTTCTCCTTTTCAGTGCGCCCAGTCCGGACAGTTCAAAGCTCCAGGCGCCAAATACATCCAGTTGTGTTGAGACCCATGGCCAAAAAGCTGTACATCAAAACCCACGGTTGCCAGATGAATGAATACGATTCATCCCGCATGGCCGACCTGCTTAAAACCGGCGAAGCAGTAGAGATGACCGAATCCCCGGACGACGCGGATATTTTGTTGCTGAATACCTGCTCCATCCGTGAAAAAGCCCAGGAGAAGGTCTTTCATCAACTGGGCCGCTGGAAAAAACTGAAAGCGAAGAAACCTGATCTGATCATTGGTGTCGGTGGCTGTGTCGCCAGTCAGGAAGGCCAGGCCATTATCGACCGGGCGCCTTATGTCGATATGGTCTTTGGCCCGCAAACCCTGCACCGCCTGCCGGATATGATCACCGAAGTGCGTATGAAAGGTAACGGCGTTGGTGTAGTGGATGTGAGTTTCCCGGAAATCGAAAAGTTCGACAACCTGCCGGATCCAGGCGCCGATGGCCCCTCTGCGTTCGTATCCATCATGGAAGGCTGCAGTAAGTACTGCACTTTCTGCGTGGTGCCCTATACCCGTGGTGAGGAAGTCAGCCGGCCAGCTGACGATGTGATTGCCGAAGTTGCTCACCTGGCCAGCCAGGGTGTCCGGGAAGTGAACCTGCTAGGCCAGAACGTTAACGCCTACCGTGGCGATACCCACGATGGCGACGTGATGGACCTGGCAGAGCTGATTACTCTGATCGCGACCATCGATGGCATAGATCGTATTCGCTACACCACTTCGCATCCGGTCGAATTTACCGATGCCCTGATTGAGGCATACGAACAAGTGCCCGAACTGGTCAGTCATCTGCACCTGCCAGTACAAAGCGGCTCGGATCGCATTCTGGCTGCCATGAAGCGAGGCCACACGGCGTTGGAGTACAAATCCAAACTGCGCCGCCTGCGCAAGATTCGTCCGGACATCAGTTTTTCATCAGATTTTATTATCGGCTTCCCCGGTGAAACGGAAAAAGACTTTGAAGACACCATGAAGCTGATCAACGATATCGGTTTCGATATGTCCTTCAGCTTCGTTTACAGCGCCCGCCCGGGTACGCCCGCGTCTGATCTGCCAGATGAGACGCCGATGGAAGTGAAGAAGCAGCGTCTGAAAATCCTGCAGGATCGGATCAATCAGACGGTGATGGATATCAGCCGCAAGATGGTGGGTTCGACCCAGCGCATTCTGGTAACCGGGTTGTCGAAGAAGGATCCGGGGGAGTATTCAGGGCGCACGGAGAACAATCGAATTGTGAATTTCCGGCACGAGAATCCGGGGATTATCGGGCACTTTATCGATGTCGAGATTGTTGAGGCTTACGCTAACTCTTTGCGCGGTTTGCCTGTGGGTTCGGAGTTGTATTAGGCCTCGGCTCTTATGCTCTTGAGTTTTGGAGTATGAGAGTGGTGGTGGCTTCCTCCCAAAAAACGCTACGAGCACATCCATGTGGGCTTGACTGCGGCCATCCTTGGCCGCAGACATTTTTGGGAGGAAGCCACCACCACTCTCGGCAAAGTTCAGTGCGGCATGCAGAAGACTTTCCAGTACAGTTGACCTGATCTCAGGTTTAAATCGCCGAACCATCTAATTGCTACCGATTACTTGTTTTAAAGTTTTCGGCCAACACATAGTTCAAACAGGGGCGGAGCGGGAACCCCCTTCCAAAAACGTGGAGGGCCAAGGATGGCCCGACCGAGCCCTACATGGACGTATTCACGGGCGCTTTTTGGAAGGGGGTTCCCGCTCTGCACCGAGAGCATCAAAGCCAGCTATGCGCACTCCCAAAAAGTAAAAGGGAGTAAAACGGAGAAAACTTGAACACCAACGATTCCAGACAATTTGATTTACACCCGGCAGACCAGCGCAGGCTAACAACCCTTTGTGGCCAGTTTGATGAGAACCTGAAACACATTGAACGGCGACTGCAAGTAGCGATCACCCGAAGAGGTCACCACTTCCGGGTGGAAGGTGAAACCGAACACGTTGCCGCTGCAGTGGAAGTGATTCGGCACCTGTATCGGGAAACCGAAGCCACGGATGATATTTCACCGGATACCGTGCACCTGTACATCCGGGAAACCGGGTTTGAACGGCTGCCAGATGACATACCGTTTGACGGCTCCGTCACCATCATCAAAACCCCGAAGCTCACCGCCAAACCTCGCGGTGCGAACCAGCAGAAATACGTGCACAGCATTCGCTCCCACGACATCAATTTTGGTATCGGCCCAGCAGGCACGGGTAAAACCTGGCTGGCTGTAGCTTGTGCGGTAGAAGCTCTGAAAGACGAGCAGGTCAAGCGGATTCTGCTGGTGCGCCCGGCTGTTGAGGCAGGCGAAAAACTCGGTTTTCTGCCCGGGGACCTGGCACAGAAGGTGGATCCGTATTTGCGGCCACTGTACGACGCACTTTACGAAATGCTCGGGTTTGAGCACGTCACACGGTTGATAGAAAAAAGTGTGATCGAGATTGCGCCACTGGCATTTATGCGTGGCCGCACTCTGAATAACTCGTTTATTATTCTGGACGAAAGCCAGAACACCACCCGCGAACAGATGAAAATGTTCCTGACTCGCATCGGTTTTGGTTCTACAGCCGTGATCACCGGCGACACCACCCAGATTGACCTGCCGCGCGGCCAGAATTCAGGGCTGATTCACGCGGCGGGCGTGCTTGATAAGGTCACCGGCATCGGATTTACCCGCTTTGAAGCCAAAGACGTTGTAAGGCATCCTCTGGTTCAGCGGATAGTGGAAGCCTACGATTCGTTTGATGAAGGGAGCAACAAAGGGAGCGACCGCAAACAGTGAGTGAGCTGACGGTTGATTTCCAGAACGCATTCGACGGGCCCGGAGTGCCTGCGGAATCCCTGCTACAGACCTGGGCTCAAGCGGCTTGGCTGGAGCAGGATCCATCCGAGGTAACCATCCGTATTGTCGGTCTCGACGAGAGCCAGGCACTGAACCAACAATATCGAGGCAAGGATAAACCAACCAATGTGTTGTCCTTTCCATTTGAAGCCCCAGCCGGTATAACGGTGCCATTGGCCGGGGATCTCGTTATTTGTGCCCCGGTCGTTGAAGATGAAGCCACAGAGCAACTCAAAGAGTTGTCTACACACTGGGCACACATGGTGGTGCACGGTATGTTGCATCTTCAGGGCTACGATCATATTGACGATGAAGACGCAGAGGCCATGGAGGCCCTGGAAATCCGGTTGCTGGCACAGTTTGGGTTCGGCAATCCCTACGCAGCAGAGGAAACGGTAAAAGACTCATGAGCGACGATCAGTCGAGTCGCAGTCAGGGCTCCAACAAGTCCTGGCTGGAGCGTATATCACATGCTTTCTCCAGCGGGCCAGAATCTGTCGAAGACGTGCTGGAAATATTACGGAGCGCCGAATCACAGGCCATCATCGATGTCGATGCCATGAGCATCATCGAAGGCGCGATGCAGGTGGTGGATATGCGGGTGGATGAGATCATGATCCCCCGCTCCCAGATGGTCACCGTTCGAGCTTCCCAGGATCCGAAAGAGTTTCTGGATGAAGTCATTTCGTCTGCCCACAGCCGGTTTCCGGTGATTGGCGACAGTCAGGATGATGTCATCGGCGTCCTTCTTGCCAAAGACCTTTTGCCACTGGCTCTCAATAACGACATGGACTGGTCTCATGTACGCGAGATTCTGCGCCCGCCCACATTTGTTCCCGAGAGCAAGCGCCTGAACCAGCTACTCAAGCAGTTCAAGGAAAACCGCAATCACATGGCAATCGTCGTGGATGAGTACGGTGGTACGGCTGGCCTTGTAACCATTGAAGATGTACTGGAACAGATCGTCGGGGAAATCGAGGATGAGCACGACTTCGATGAAGAAACCCATATCAAGGCCCGGGGCGATGGGTCATACGCGGTAAAAGCAGTGACGCCGGTCGATGACTTCAACGAATTCTTTGATACGGGGCTGGATGAGGAGGAATTCGACACCATTGGTGGCGTAGTGCTCAAGGAATTCGGACACCTGCCCAGACGTGGCGAAACGGTTGAATTTGGCGGGCTGCGCTTTACCATTGCCAATGCAGACAACCGTGTCATCCGTCTGGTACAGGTAACCCGCAGTGAGCCGTGACGATTCAAACCCCCTGATTGCAACAGCCCATTCTTTTTTCTCCAATCGCTGGTCAAGTGCGGCAACTCTTGTGGTTGCCGGCGCTCTGCAAACCCTGACTTTCTCGCCCTTCCACTTTTGGTGGTTTGGGCCGGTTTCCATGCTACTCATTCTGCTGGCCACCCTTCCTCTGCCGGCAAAAAAACTCTTTTTCGCTGGTTTGCTGACCGGCCTCGGCCTGTTTGGTTCAGGCGCAAGCTGGGTTTACATCAGCATCAGTGAGTTTGGCAATACACCGATCCCTGTTGCGGTATTACTCACCGTTGCCTTTGTCGCTGTGCTGGCCCTGTTCCCGGCCCTCGCGTTCTGGTTCTGGGGCAAGCTGGCGAAAGGCAGTGCCGTGCGGAGGCTCATTCTCTTCCCTGCCATCTGGATTCTTGGGGATTGGCTCCGCGGTTGGCTGCTTACCGGCTTCCCCTGGCTGTATCTGGGCACAGCCCACACCGATGGCCCATTGGCAGGGCTGGCGCCGATGGTTGGCGTTCATGGCATCACGTTCTTGATTGCTGCCAGCAGCGCAGCAATCTTTGCAACCGGCTGGCTCATCTCCCGGCAGCGCCATACCAGCGCCGGTATTGTGGCGGTTGCGGCACTTATCCCCTGGCTCGCCGCTCCTGCGCTTAATCGCGTTGACTGGACAGACATTAGCACAAAGCCCATTTCGGTGGCCGCCATGCAGGGCAACATTCCGCAGCAGATCAAGTGGGATCCGGAGTTTCTGAAGGATCAGATCGTAGCCTACCTGGGCATGACGGAATCCTACTGGGATACTGACCTGATTCTATGGCCCGAGACGGCCATTCCCATTCCCCAGGACCAGGCGGGGAAAATTATTGATCACATCAAGGAAAACCTCGGGGAAGAGAGCACGTTGATTACGGGTATTCCCTGGTACGGTTTCAGCGAGCGGGCCGGCGGTTTTACCTATCACAACAGTATTACAGCTATAGGCAACGGCGAGGGGATCTACCACAAGCAGAAGCTGGTGCCCTTTGGGGAGTATGTTCCGCTTGAGGGCGTTTTGCGCGGGCTGATCGGCTTTTTTGACTTACCCATGTCGAGTTTTACCCAGGGCCCGGAAAATCAGGCGCCTTTAATCGCAAATGGCACAAAGGTGATGCCGTTCATCTGCTACGAGGTGGCTTATCCGGACTTTCTTGCCCGCAATGCGGTGAATTCGGATTTGCTGCTGACGATCAGTAACGACGGCTGGTTCGGGGATTCGGTGGGGCCGCTGCAGCATTTGCAGATTGCTCGTATGCGGGCACTGGAAACCGGGCGTTATATGATTCGCGGCACGAACAATGGTGTGACGGCGATCATTGATCACAAGGGCCAGATTGCATCGCGTATTCCGCAGTTTGAGCGGGCGGTACTGACGGGTGAGGTGTTCACGGCGAGCGGCAATACGCCCTATATGATGACGGCTTCGTGGCCGGTTCTGACGTTGGCGTTGATTCTGATTGTGTTTGTCCGTGAGCGGGTTATTCCCAAGAGCTGATTCTGCTTGATATTTGAGCTTGGTGCCTGCAGTCGAGGCAGTAACGGTTTTCAAAACACGCTGTTAATACCTCC
>JAGPVT010000108.1 GCA_018066865.1 Marinobacter sp.
AAAAAGCAAATGAACAGCCTGGATCTCCCAAACCTGTTCAGTGTTACTTTGCGTGATGCTGGCGAAATTGCACTGATTGATGGCGAGTCCAAAGAAATTGTGGAAGTCATCAAGACCGGTTACGCGGTTCACATATCCCGCATGTCGGCGTCGGGCCGTTACCTGTTCGTGATTGGTCGCGATGCGGCAATCAACATGGTTGATCTGTGGATGGAACATCCGGACACGGTAGCCAAGATCAAGATTGGCCTGGAAGCCCGTTCCGTAGAAACCTCCAAATACAAAGGCTATGAAGACAAGTACGCTATTGCAGGCGCCTACTGGCCGCCGCAGTTTGTGATCATGGATGGCGAAACTCTGGAGCCGATGAAAATCGTGGCTACCCGGGGCATGACTGTAGGCACCCAGGAATACCACCCGGAGCCACGTGTTGCGGCTATCGTTGCGTCTCACGAGCACCCCGAGTTCATTGTTAACGTAAAAGAAACCGGCAAGATCATGCTGGTGAACTACGAGGATCTGGAAAGCCTGAGCACCACCACCATTGACGCAGCACGATTCCTGCACGATGGCGGCTGGGACAGCAGCATGCGTTACTTCATGACCGCCGCCAACCAGTCCAACAAGATCGCGGTTGTCGACTCCAAGGAGCGTGAGCTCGAAGCTTTGGTCGATGTGGGCAAAATCCCTCACCCCGGCCGCGGCGCCAACTTTGTGGATCCGGAGCATGGCCCGGTCTGGGCTACCAGTCACCTGGGCGACCCGACCATCCAGATGATCGGTACAGATCCGAAAGGTCATCCCGATAAAGCCTGGAAGGTGGTTCGTACCCTCAATGGTCAGGGCGGTGGCTCACTGTTCATCAAGACCCATCCAAAGTCCAAAAACCTGTACGTCGATACTGCACTCAACCCTGCAGAGTCGGTCAGCCAGAGCGTTGCGGTGTATGACATCGACAATCTGGAAGCCGGCTACGAAGTACTGCCGATTGCCGAATGGGCAAACCTGGGCGAAGGACCCAAGCGCGTCGTTCAGCCGGAATACAACGTAGCAGGCGACGAAGTCTGGTTCTCTGTGTGGAACGGCAAAGAGCAGAGATCAGCCATCGTGGTGGTGGATGACAAGACCCGCAAGCTGAAAAAGGTCATCAATGACGAGCGCCTGGTCACTCCGACTGGCAAGTTCAACGTCTACAACACCCAGCACGACGTCTACTAGAGAGCGTTAAGCCGCGTCGGCCCGGAGGAGAAGAGCGATGAGACTGGACCATACGGATCAGCAACTGATCAATCACTTTCAGCGGCATCTGCCGGTGTGTGAGCGGCCTTATCTGGAAATGTCCCGGCAACTGGGCATTTCTGAACAGGAGGTCATTGAGCGGTTGCAGTCGTTACAGTCTCGCGATGTCGTCGGCCGGGTCGGGTCGGTGTTTGAACACAGCCAGGCAGGTGCAAGCCTGCTGGCGGCTGTGGCGGCTCCGGAAGAGCAGATGGATCTGGTAGCCGCCCGTATAAATCGTGCTCCGGGGGTGAACCACAACTATGCCCGGGAGCACACCTACAACCTCTGGTTTGTTATAACCGCGCCAGATCACGAACTTCTGGAAGAGCATCTCGACGAACTGGAACGGGAACTGAAACTATCCATGCTGCGCCTCCCTATGGTGGAGGGTTATCACATCGACCTCGGCTTCGATATCGACTGGGAGGCGTTGTCATGAGCCTACCTTTTTCGGCCAATTATCTTGCCCCGGACTCTGCAGATTCAAGTTCAAGCGAAGTAAGCGCCTGGGGGCTGCTGCGACTCAGACAGCAGCTTGAACAGGGCCTGCCGCTAGCACCTCGGCCCTATCTGGCACTTGCCGAGCGTACCGGCCTGTCCGAACAGGAAGTGATGAACGCCATCACCCAATGGCAGAGCGATGGCCTGATCAAACGCTTCGGTCTGGTGGTGAAACACCGCACGCTGGGCTACACCGCCAACGCCATGGTGGTTTGGGACATTGCCGATGAGCAAGTACAAGCATTGGGCAAAGCCATGGCCGCCGTGCCATTTATCACCCTTTGCTATCAGCGTCCAAGACGGCTCCCGGACTGGCCTTACAACCTGTTCTGCATGATTCACGGCACCAACCGCGAGCGCGTACTGGCACAACTGGACAGCCTGATCACTGAGCACAGCCTTCAGCAGGTTCAACATTCCGTGCTGTTCAGCAACAAAGCCTACCGGCAGCGCGGAGGGCGCTATGTCAGCCACGACTGAATCCCGCCGCCAGGCCCCGATTGCGGATCTGAGCCCGGTAGAGAAGGTTCTGATCAACCGTTTGCAGCACGGATTGCCGCTTGTGCGCCGCCCTTATGCGGCAATCGCAGAAGAGCTCAATCTCAACGAACAGCAGGTCCTGGATACGGTTAAAAAACTGCTCGCTGAAAGGGTATTGACCCGTTTCGGCCCCATGTTCCACGCCGGCGAATTGGGCGGTGGGCTTACCTTGGCTGCCATGCGCATTCCTGAGGTGGACTTTGAGCGGGTTACCGAACAGGTAAACAGCTTTGAAGAAGTGGCTCACAACTACCGCCGTGAGCACGACCTGAACATGTGGTTTGTACTGGCAACCGAAACACGAAGCGCTATTGAAAATACCATCGGCGCCATTGAAGTCACCACCGGTTACCCGGTTTACAACATGCCAAAGGAGCAGGAGTTCCATGTCCACCTCCACTTCCCTGTCTGATACCGCCACACAAAACGACTTCGCAATGACCGAGCGCGACCGCGAACTGATTCTTGCCACCCAGGCCGGCCTGCCACTGGCATCCGACCCTTGGGCTGAATTAGGCAAGCAGCTGGACATGGGCGCGGACGAGGTACTTGCCCGCTTCCAGGCTATGCAACAAGCCGGCGTAATACGCCGTGTCGCTGCAGTGCCTGATCATTACCGCCTGGGTTATCGCTACAACGGCATGACCGTGTGGGACGTAGCTGATGACCGCATCGCAGAACTCGGCACCGCAATCGGTGAGCTGCCTTTCGTGAGCCACTGTTATCGCCGGCCACGGCACCTGCCTTACTGGTCGTTCAACCTGTTTGCCATGGTGCACGGCACCACCCGGGAAGAGGTGGAAGACAAAGCCGCACAGATCCGTGCCGTGCTGGGCGATGCCTGCCAGCAGCACACCATTCTTTACAGCTCGGCCATTCTGAAGAAAACCGGCCTGCGGCTGCGCAAATAACGCAAGGGGAAGCACCATGTTCAGAATGACCCGCTACATAAAAAGCCTGACGAATCCGGCCCCGGTAAGAGCCATCCCCAAACCCTCCGGCCCAGTGGTAATCTGGAACCTGATCCGCCGCTGCAACCTAACCTGCAAGCACTGCTATTCGATTTCTGCAGATATAGATTTCAAGGGCGAGCTGAGCACCGATGAGGTCTATACCGTGATGGACGACCTCAAAGCTTACGGCGTTCCGGTGCTGATTCTTTCCGGCGGGGAGCCACTGATGCGGCCGGATATTTTCGAGATTTCACGCCGTGCCAAAGACATGGGCTT
>JAGPVT010000112.1 GCA_018066865.1 Marinobacter sp.
GTTCGAGGTGGCCCTGATATATCCGCCATCCACTTCCACGGTCGCACCCATGGCGCGTAGCCCCTCTATATGCAGGTTGACTGGTCTTGAGCCAATGGCACAGCCACCCGGCAGAGATACTTCTGCTTCGCCAAAGTGTGCAACCAGAGGGCCAAGCACCAGAATGGAGGCGCGCATGGTTTTGACCAGCTCGTAAGGCGCGTGGAAATGTTTGATGGTGTTGGCGTGAATTTCCACGCTCATTTTCTCATCAATCATCAGCTCCACACCCATGCGCCCAAGCAGCTCGATCATGGTGGTAACGTCGTGCAGATGCGGCAGGTTGCCTACGGTAACCGGTTCATCGGCCAGTAGAGTTGCCGCAAGAATAGGGAGGGCAGCGTTTTTTGCACCGGAAATCCGGATTTCGCCATCCAGAGGCTTACGGCCCCGGATCAAGAGTTTATCCACAATAGTAATCCTGTCGTGTGCGAGCGGTTCAGCCCTGGCGCGCGGCCCATTCAGCCGGTGTAAACGGTTTCGGGTGAAGGGCATGAATAGTGCCATCCATGATTTTCTGGAATAGCGCCTTGTTGATCAGTTGCTGTCGCTTGATGCTCGACAGGCCTTCAAAAACGTCACCTATGACCACGACCATATAATGGTTACCGTCGATCTGTACCTGCACCTCACAATCGGGCAGTGCTTTTTTGACCAGCTCGGTGACTTCGGTGGCGTCCATAGTAAATCCTCGGGTGTTTTAGAAATCAGGTGCGGGATTGTAACCAATCCTCGAGGTTGCTCAAAGCGGCAAGAGAAATGAGACGGTCTGGTGCTTCTCTGAACGACAGCGAAATACCCTGTTTTTCAGCCAGCCGGCTCCAGCACAGGAGCATGGAGAGAGCAGCACTGTGGGTGTTGGACAAGCCTGCAAGATCAACCACCAGGCTTTTCAAGCTCTCACTGGCTGTTTTGATCAGTCGCTCGCCCTCAGCCCGCAGCGGTATCACTGTATGGGCGTCGATGGCGCCCGAGACCGAGAGCACGCCCCCTTGTACCTGAACGGTCGGAAGTTGTGCCTCCGCACTCATGACTTATTCACTTCATCTTCCAGGTTGAGGGATTTCACGGCATCGCTCCATCCGTCAATCACCACCTGAACCTGCCCTCGATTGGCTTCCATTTCCTGAGTGAAACGGTCCCGGAACGAAAGGCCGATGTTGACCCCTTCAACAATTACATTTTCCATCATCCAGTCGCCGCCTTCCCTGCGGTACATGGAATAGGTGACCGAATGGCGATTGCCTGAGGCGGTAATCACCTCCATGTCAACAGAGGCTCGGTTATCGTCCTGAGGATTAATGGTGGCAGCGTTCACCTTGATTCTGACCCCCTCAGCACTCACTACCACCTGGGCGTATTTATCAAAGAGGCTGCGCTTGAACGCGACCACAAACTCATCGCGCTGCTCCGGGGTTGTCTGGCGTGCATAGCGCCCCATTACCCGAGCTGCAATCCGTCGAAAATCAACAAAGCCTTCCAGCGCATCATCCATGCTCTGGTAAAAGGCTTCAGGATCACGCTCATAAAGCCCGCGCTCAGCATTGAGTTGATTTACCAGGCGCTGGGTATTGCCATCCACATAGCGCTGCAAGTCTTCTTCCGGACCCGCCTGAACCGATGCTACGAAAAACGCCATCAGTGTCAGAGCGAGAGAAAATCGCTGTATAAAAGCAATCATGTAGTTCCTCCTGTTCTGTCGCGAAGCCGACTTACTTGCCAGACGCAAAATTGCTGATCAGCCGCTCAATGTTCATGGCGGACTGGGTGGAATAAAACGTATCGCCCGGTTTGAGGGAATCCATTTCACCACCGATGGATATATCAATGTACTGCTCGCCCAGCAGACCGGATGTACGTATTACTGCAGCGCTATCCGCTGGAATATTGTCCACATCGCCATGAATGGACATGGCGACCCGCGCCTGGAAGGTTTCCTTGTTCAGGCTGATGGACTCGATACTGCCCACCGTTACACCCGCCATGGAAACCCTGCCCCGAGGCGTAATACCGCCGGTATCGTTAAAATCCGCGTAAATGGTGTAAGTGCTTTTGGCCGATTTGGGGGACAGTCCGCTTACCTGAAGTGCCAGAAAAAGCAGCGCAGCCAATCCGGCAAGCATAAACAGGCCAACTGTGATGTCCGTTGTTCTTTGTGTCATTACCGGCTCCCGGTGTTATCTCGTCAATCGTTAATCAGAAGTTGCCGAACATTACGGCGGTCAGCACAAAATCCAGCCCCAGCACGGCAAGCGAGGAGTAGACCACGGTTTTCGTAGTGGCCGAGCTGATTCCTGCGGATGTGGGTACGCAATCGTAGCCTTGGTAAACCGCAATCCAGGCGCAGACGAAACCAAAGGCCACGCTCTTGATCACGCCGTTTATCACGTCGTCCCAAAAATCCACAGAGGCCTGCATGTTGCCCCAGTAGGAGCCTTCAAATACGCCGAGCCATTCCACGCCTACCAGCATACCTCCCCAGATACCCACCACCGAAAAAATGATGGCCAGCACTGGCATGGCTATAAAGCCCGCCCAGAGCCTGGGAGCAATAACACGGCGCAGGGGGTCCACACCCATCATCTCCATACTGGAGAGCTGCTCGGTCGCTTTCATCAGGCCGATTTCAGCGGTCAACGCGGAACCTGCGCGCCCGGCAAACAGCAGTGCTGTCACCACAGGCCCAAGCTCGCGCACCAGGGTGAGCGCAATCATCTGCCCAATGGCCGCTTCGGAGCCAAAATCGCTAAGAATGGTATAGCCCTGAAGGCCCAGCACCATGCCGATAAACAGACCAGAAACCACTATGATAGCCAGCGACAGCACGCCAACCGAATACAGCTGCTTCATCAAAAGCGGAAAACCGGTTGCCGGGCGCGGAACGCCTGACAGCACGCCAGCCAGAAAACGACCGGCGTGCCCGAAGGAAATAATAAAATCTACCCCGCTATGCCCGAGGGACGCGATTCTGTCGATCAAGAGACACCCCCGGAAAGACCGAAATCCTCAGAAGCCGCCGAGGACGGGTAATGAAACGGCACAGGGCCATCCGGATGCCCATTCAAAAACTGCTGCACCTGTTCAGACGGGTGGTCCTGCAACTCGGCGGGTGTACCTGTGCCAATCACTTTTCCATCCGCAATGATGCAGGCGTAGTGGCAGATGCTCAGGGATTCTTTAACGTCATGGGACACCAGAACGCTGGTGAGCCCCATGGAGCTATTGAGATCACGGATCAGTTTCACCAGCACACCCATGCCAATCGGATCCTGCCCGGCGAAGGGCTCATCGTACATGATCAGCTCCGGGTCCAGAGCGATACTGCGGGCCAGGGCCACGCGCCGATTCATGCCACCGGAAAGTTCAGACGGCATGAGTTTGCGGGCACCGCGCAAGCCAACCGCTTCCAGCTTCATCAACACGATGTCGTGAATCATGTCTTCCGGCAGTTTGGTGTGCACGCGCATCGGGAACGCCACATTCTCGTAAACACTCAGGTCGGTAAACAACGCACCGCTCTGGAACAGCATGCCCATTTTTTCCCGAAACTTGTAAAGCTCTTTGCGGCGAAGTTCAGAAATCGAGTGTCCATCCACCAGTATGCTGCCGGAGTCCTGCCGAAGCTGGCCGCCAATCAGGCGCAATAAGGTGGTTTTTCCGCTGCCGCTGGGCCCCATAATGGCCGTGATTTTGCCACGGGGGATCTCTGCGGAAACACCATTGAAAATACGGCGACCAGAGCGGGAAAATACAACATCCTTCAATGAAATGTACGAGCTCAAACCCATATTCCTTACCTTTCAGCCCATAGCCTTTAGCTTTCAGCCCGTTGCGTTTAGCTCTTCAACGCATAGCGCTTAGCTTTCAAAGAGCGGCTACATTATGCCAAGGAGCCCTCAAGCTCAATCAGTGGTTCCCAAAATGAATTGATAGCAATGATCAGTTTTGCTGATCGTTCCAATGAACTTGCCGTAACCAGGCCGCGCCAGCCACGGGAAATGTTATACTTCGCCAACTTTATCGCAATCACGTACCTTAACGAGAAAGCAGGCCCTTTGCCCGATGACTGAGCAGAAAATATACGATTTCCGGAACCCCGCACTTCAGGCCATTCGCATTGAGCGCGATGCAATCAGCGCCCTGGAAAACCGAATCGACGACCACTTTATACGTGCCTGTGAAGTCATCATGGAGTGTAAGGGCCGGGTTGTAGTGACCGGCATGGGTAAATCCGGCCACATTGGCCACAAGATTGCGGCCACTCTGGCCAGCACCGGAACACCTTCGTTTTTTGTTCATCCCGGGGAAGCCAGCCACGGCGACATGGGCATGATTACCAGCCAGGATGTGGTTATTGCCATTTCGAACAGCGGCAACACCAGCGAAGTGGTTACCATTCTGCCACTTATCAAACGCATGGGCGCGCCGCTGATCAGCATGACCGGCAATCCAGCCTCCACACTGGCAAAAGAGGCGGTTGCGAACCTGGATGTCAGCGTTGAAGCGGAGGCCTGCCCGCTGGGTCTGGCGCCGACATCCAGCACAACCGCCACTCTGGTGATGGGCGACGCCCTGGCCGTTGCTTTGCTCGAAGCCCGGGGCTTCAGCGCTGAAGACTTTGCGTTCTCGCATCCCGGTGGCAGCCTGGGGCGCAAACTCCTGCTGCGGGTTACCGACATCATGCATACCGGCGACCGCATCCCCATTGTAAATGAGGGCACCACTTTGAGTGGTGCCTTGCTGGAGATATCCCGTAAAGGGCTGGGCATGACCACCGTCGTAAACGATACGGGTGCAATGACCGGAATTTTCACGGACGGCGATCTGCGCCGCACCCTGGACAAGTCCATTGATGTGCACACCACCCCTATGCGGGATGTGATGACACGCAATGGACGAACCATTCAGCCGGATCAGCTGGCTGCGGAAGCGCTCAACATTATGGAAGGCCTCAAGATCAGTGCACTCCCGGTTACCGACGAGAACGGCGCCCTCGTCGGCGCCATCAACATGCACGACCTACTCCGCGCCGGCGTTATTTAATAGGCAAAATTGAGAGGCAGTATGATGGGAGAACTGAAAAGCCCACTTCAGGAAGCCTGGCCTGAAGCCCTGCTGGCTAAAGCTGCGCACATCAAGCTTGTTGCCCTGGATGTTGATGGCATTATGAGCGATGGCAAGATCTACTTCAGTGCCAAGGGTGACGAACTGAAAGGCTTCAACATTCTGGACGGGCTGGGCCTGAAGCAGATTATGGCCGCAGGAATCACTGTAGCCGTCATCACCGGTCGCAGCTCACCATTAACTGAAAAGCGCATGAGAGATCTGGGGATTCCCCATCTGATGCAAGGGCGGGAAGACAAGAAGGTCGCTTTGCAGGAGTTGGTGGACAAACTGAACATTCTTCCGGAAGCTATCGCCTATATGGGCGACGACTTGCCAGACCTGCCCGCTATTCGCTACGCAGGCCTCGGAGTTACAGTGCCGAACGGATACTGGCTGGTGCGCGAGCATGCGGATTATTGTACCCGGGCTAACGGCGGCAGTGGTGCTGTGCGGGAGCTTTGTGATTTGCTACTGACAGCCGGCAACCACCTGAACGCAACCCTGATGCCTTACCTGGAACCATAACCATGGCACAGAGCGAAAAAACCAGCCTGCTTTCCGTAATGGCCATGGCAAACAGGCCCCGGCTTCGCATGCTGGCGCTTGCAACCACGATTGCGGCAACGGTTTTCCTGCTATGGCAAAGCGATGAACCGCCAATATCCAGCTACAGCGACGCACGCCAGCTCCGGGGTGAGACAGAACCCGATGGTTTTGTAATCAACGGCAACTATACTTCTTACGATGAAACAGGCCACCGCAAGATCGTTTTTACAAGCCCTCGCATCGAACAGTTTGAAGAAGGAAACCTGGCGACCATGGAGTCGCCCAACGCAGAACTGTTCAGCGCAACCGATCCCGAGCCCTGGATTCTCGAAGCCGATAATGGCAGCCTGCTTCGAAACGAAGACCTGCTGAACCTTACCGGCAACGTTCGCGTGGTGCGGACCATTGGTAACCGGACAGCAATACTGAATACTGAAAGCCTGACCCTGGATAATGATCAGGGCATCGTCTATACCGATGACCCGGTGGTCATTGTCGACAGCGTTGGCACTACCCGAGCAAAGGGTATGAAAGCGTGGATCAATGAACGCATTCTGGAACTCAACTCCCAGGTGGAAGGACGCTATGAAACCGTTAAATAACCCGATGCGCAGGCTTCTGGCCACCATTCTGGCAGCAGGCCTTGCCAGCCCGGCGCTGGCCTTTGATCTTGGTTCCGATGAACCGATCACCGTCAGCGCCGACAGCGCCCGCCTGGACGATGGCAAGGGCATTGCCACATACACCGGAGCGGTTGAACTGGTTCAGGGCAAAACCCGCCTTACGGCCGAACGGGTCGTTCTTTACCGCAGCGCAGACGGTCTCAACCGCATTGAAGCCACGGGTTCACCCGCTCGCTACCAACAGCCGGTCACCAACGGCGAAGGTGAAACCGATGCCAAAGCCCTGAACATCACCTGGTCGGCCTCAGACAAGCAGCTCATCTTTGAGCGGGAGGCGGAGATTGAGCAGAATGGCAACCTGTTCCGCGGCGACATCATTCATTACGATACCGAGCAACGGGTGGTCACGGCCGAGGGAAGCAAAGATACCGGCTCTGGCCCGGGGCGAGTTGAGATGGTTATCCAGCCAGGCAATGGCAATATCAGCAACGACTCCACCCAATAGCAGCTGATTACATTAGACAGGGATCCGATGGCAGTTCTCAGAGCAAGTAACCTGGCAAAAAGCTACAAGCAGAAAAAAGTGGTCATTGATGTCTCGCTGGAAATTCGCAGCGGTGAAATCGTCGGCTTGCTCGGCCCTAACGGCGCCGGCAAAACCACTTGTTTCTACATGATCGTAGGGCTGGTAAACGCCGACAATGGCCGCATAACCATCGACAGCCAGGATATTACGCCATTACCCATGCATGGGCGCGCCCGCAAAGGCATCGGCTATCTGCCGCAGGAGGCTTCGGTATTTCGCAAGCTCTCGGTGCGGGATAACATTATGGCGATTCTGGAAACTCGCAAAAACCTCAACCGTGCTGACCGCCTGAGCAAGCTCGAACAGTTGCTGGAAGAGTTTCACATTACCCACATTCGCAACAGCCTCGGTATGGCGCTCTCCGGGGGCGAACGCCGCCGGGTCGAGATTGCCCGCGCCCTGGCAATGGAACCTGCCTTCATTCTGCTGGACGAGCCGTTTGCCGGTGTAGACCCTATCTCCGTCAGTGATATCAAACAAATTATCCGCCACCTCCGGGACAAGGGCATTGGTGTTCTGATCACTGATCACAACGTGCGCGAAACGCTGGATATCTGCGAGAACGCTTACATCGTATCCGGCGGCCACATTATCGCCTCCGGAAACTCGGAATCCATTCTGGCCAACCAACAGGTCAAAGAAGTTTATCTTGGCAACGAATTCCGCCTGTAAACACTGTTTTCAGCACCGGGATAGACCCGTTCGATTGTTTTGCTGAGCCGGAGCAAGTAAACTCGGCAAAGAACTTGCAAGGCATTCTTAAGTGGCGGCAAGTAACCGCCATACAAAGATTTTTTAGCCAGCGCAAGAAATTCAGAACGGGTATGAGTGACGGATCCTGAGCGATGGTTATGAAAGCCTCATTACAATTAAAGCTGGGTCAGAGCCTGACAATGACGCCCCAGCTGCAACAGGCGATCAGGCTTCTGCAGTTATCAACTCTCGACCTTCAGCAGGAAATCCAGCAAGCACTGGAGTCCAACCCCCTGCTGGAAACGTCGGAAGATGACGACCAGACTGAAGCGCCATCAACCGATGGCGATCAGAATCAGGACAACACCCCCAACGAAACCCCTACTGACAACACGGCAGATATGGCTGCTGACGCTACCAGCTCTGACTGGGACGAGAGTGAAACCGGCCCGGACTGGCAATCTGAAAACGAAATTCCGGACACGCTTCCCGATGACCTTCCCGTTGATACCGCCTGGGAAGACGTTTACCAGTCCGCCCCTGCCTCGGCTGCGCGGAATGACGATGAAAACGACCACGATTTCGAAACCCGGAATTCACCGACCGAAACCCTCAGGGATCATCTTGAGTGGCAGCTTAACCTTACACCTCTGAGTGAGCGGGACCAGGCCATTGCCCACGCACTGATGGATGCTGTAGACGAGCGCGGATACCTCACCAGCCCTCTTGACGAGATCTACGCAGGCCTGATCGACGATACCGAAGAAGATCCTCTTGAAATGGATGAAGTGGAAGCCGTTTTACGCCGGCTACAATACTTCGATCCACCGGGGGTTTTCGCCCGGGACCTTCAGGACTGCCTGTTGATCCAGCTTAACCAGCTGCCTCCTGAAACCCCCTGGCTGGCCCAGGCACGCCTGGTTATCACCCATTACATAAACCTGCTGGGCAATCGCGATTATGCCCAGCTGCTTCGCCGTAGCCGCCTTAAAGAGGACCAGCTGCGCGACGTTCTTGCACTGATCACCAGCCTCAACCCGCGGCCTGGCGACATCATCGATCGCACGGAACCGGATTACGTCATTCCTGATGTCATCGTGCGCAAACACAACGGCCGCTGGCGTGTGGAACTGAACCCTGAAATCGCTCCGCGCATACGCGTGAATGCCAGCTATGCTTCATTGATAAGGCGAGCAGATAGCAGTGCTGATAACACCTACCTTCGCGACCAGCTCCAGGAGGCAAAGTGGTTTATAAAGAGCCTGCAAAGCCGGAACGAAACACTGCTGAAGGTTGCCACTCGTATCGTTGAATATCAGCAGGGTTTTCTGGATTACGGGGAAGAAGCGATGAAACCGCTGATTCTCTCGGACATTGCCCAGGTTGTGGAAATGCATGAATCCACCATTTCCCGCGTAACCACGCAGAAATACATGCACACCCCCCGGGGCATCTTTGAGCTGAAGTACTTTTTCTCCAGCCACGTCAGTACCGACGAAGGCGGCGAATGTTCTTCTACTGCGATCCGCGCAATGATCAAAAAGCTGATTGCGGCCGAAACACCGAAAAAGCCGTTGAGTGACAGCAAAATTGCGGCCATGCTGGGAGAACAGGGAATTAACGTGGCGCGGCGCACGGTTGCCAAGTACCGCGAGGCGATGCACATTCCGCCCTCGAACGAACGTAAACGCCTGGTTTAAGCCGGCACGGTTTAACGGTTCACACGAATTTAGCTGGCGCAGCCACAAGCGCTGGCACTCAGGCCGGCTCCCCGGAGCCGGAACGAATGACAACAGGAGACGTCTATGCAACTCAACATTTCAGGCCATCACGTAGAACTGACTCCCGCCCTGAAGGATTATGTATCCGAAAAGTTTGAACGACTGGAGCGGCACTTCGACCATATCAGTAACTGCCAGGTAACACTGGAAGTGGATAAGGTTCGTCAGATCGCGGATGCTACGCTCCACGTGGTGGGTGGTGAGATTCACGCAAAGGCGGAAAACGAGGACATGTACGCAGCGATCGACGGCCTCGTCGACAAGCTTGACCGACAGATCCTCAAGCATAAAGAAAAGAGTGTGGACAGGATGCAGGGGAATGCCGCCCGCTAGGCGGTTGTTTTCAGGCATGTCATCTAATCAGGCTGCGGCGCGCACAACGTGTCGCAGCTTTTTTTAACAGAAGCGCGGTCGATTCATGAGCGACACACCCCTGACGATAGAGAGCATTCTTGCACCGGAACTGACCCTGTGTAAGGTACCCGCATCGAGTAAAAAGCGGGCTTTGGAGTTCATTGCCGAGCAGATCCGTCAGCACAATGATTCGCTCAGCGAAAGCCAGATCTTCAATAACCTGATTGCTCGCGAGCGGCTGGGCAGCACTGGAATTGGCCAGGGGATCGCCATCCCTCACTGTCGCCTGGAAGGGCTGGAACATGTGATTGGCGTTCTGATGACTCTGGAAGAAGCGGTAGAGTTTGACGCTATTGATAACCAGCCGGTGGATCTTGTATTTGCACTTGTTGTGCCTAAGGAGGCCACCAGCGAGCATCTTGAATTACTCAGCCAGCTCGCCGAAAAATTTAATGACCGCACCTTCTGCGACCACATCAGGCAGTGCGAAGATGCGGGTACGCTTTACCAACGCATGACCGCCGCAAGCGGCTGATATCCACTCTGGCAACAGGCTGTTTCACCATGAAGCTGATCATCGTCAGTGGCCGGTCCGGCTCCGGCAAGAGTACCGCTCTTCACGTACTGGAAGACCTCGGATACTACTGTATTGATAACCTGCCAATCGGGCTTCTGTTTCCGCTCACCCGGGAAGCCGCCAACCAGAGCGCTCCGGGGCGGCTCGACAAGATGGCGGTCAGCATTGATGCTCGCAACCTGTCCGGGGAGCTGGCTAATTTTGAGAAGATCTACCGCAAGCTTCGCAGAGACGACATTCAGGTAGAGATCATCTTCCTGGACGCCGATGAGCAGTCTTTGCTGCAGCGTTTCCACGCCACCCGGCGCAAGCACCCGCTAAGTGATGACAAAACCTCTCTCAGAGAGGCCATCAGTAACGAAAAGAGCCTGCTCGAGCCCCTTTCCAAGCTCTCGGACCTCTACATCAACACCAAAGGGCTGTCGATGTACGAACTCCGGGATATGGTAAAACAGCGAGTAGCCGGCCGCAAAGATCAGGAACTGGCCCTGCTTTTCCAGTCTTTCGGTTTCAAACACGGTGTACCACTGGATTCCGATTACGTGTTTGATGTTCGCTGCCTGCCCAACCCATACTGGGACACCAACCTGCGCAAATTTACCGGCCTTGACCAGCCGGTTATCGAGTTTCTGGAGAACGAGCCTGCAAGCCATAAAATGGTAAACGATATTATTGCGTTCCTGGAAAACTGGATCCCCTCTTTTGCAGACAGCAATCGCAGCTACATGACCATTTCCATTGGATGCACGGGCGGCCAGCACCGTTCGGTTTATATCTGCGAGCAGCTGGGGCGTCATTTTCGGGAGCACAGCAGCAATGCCCAGGTACGTCACGCCGAGCTGCCGCATTTGCAGGCCCGGGATGAGGTCTGATACAGCGTGATACGCAAGCCGATTGTTATTATCAATAAACTTGGCCTGCATGCCCGGGCCACTGCCAAACTGGTTGCCACCGCTTCGGCATTCCCTTGCTCCGTAAAGGTCTGCGGCAAGGGTCGTGAGGTGGATGCAAAAAACATCATGCAGGTGATGATGCTTGCAGCCAGTAACGGCACAGAAGTGGAGCTTGTGGCGGATGGTCCGAGGGAGCAGGAGGCCATTGATGCACTGGTCACTCTGATAAACGACTATTTCGGAGAGGGTGAATAGTCCGCCATTTTTTACAGCAGATCCCTGCAACTCTCTCTCACGTGCACCGCCTAACTCCGTTATAATACGGGCGTTTTCTGACTGCAGGTGATTCATGTCCGAGATTCCGGAGAAAAGCCAGGCTCGCCAGCGTTTACGCTCACTGAGTGAAGCTCTGGATAGTGGTGCCCTGAAACAGGTCGCACGCATTCTCAATGGCGGCCTGAGCCCCAGTGATATTGCTCACCTGCTCGAATCCTCGCCACCGCGCCAGCGTGCCCTGCTCTGGAATTTGGTCGACAAACAGCTGGAAGGCGATGTTCTCCAGTACCTCAATGAGGACATTCGTGCCGAATACCTGAGCCGACTGAATGCTCAGGAACTGGCCGATATCATAGAGGACTTCGAGTCCGACGATCTCGCCGACCTTCTGCAACAGTTGCCGGATACGGTGATCCAGGAAGTTCTGGACACCATGGACGAGCAGGACCGGCAACGGGTCGAAGAGGTGCTTTCCTACCCGGAAGACACCGCTGGCGGCCTGATGAACACGGACACCATCACTGTGCGCCCGGACCTCAGCATTGATGTGGTGTTGCGATACCTGCGCCGGCACAGGGCTCTGCCGCCGATGACCGACAGCCTGATTGTTGTAAACCGGCGCGACGAATTTATCGGCATGCTGCCCATTACGGCAATGCTGGTATCCAGCCAGACCGCAACCGTGCGGGAAGTCATGGATACCGATATCGAGCCGATACCCGTCACCCTCTCCGACACCAAAGTAGCCCACCTGTTTGAGCGCTACGATCTGATTTCTGCACCGGTGGTGAACGACCAGGGGCGGCTGCTGGGCCGGATTACCATCGATGACGTGGTGGATGTTATCCGCGAGGACGCGGACCACTCACTGATGAGTATGGCCGGCCTTGATGACGACGAAGATACCTTTGCACCGGTCTGGAAAACCACCCGGCGCAGGGCTGTGTGGCTTGGTATTAACCTGATCACCGCCTTTATTGCGTCTGGCGTGATCGGTCTGTTCGAAGGCACCATCGACAAAGTCGTGGCTCTGGCGATACTGATGCCGATCGTCGCCAGCATGGGCGGCATCGCCGGTAGCCAGACCCTGACCCTTGTAATCAGAGGTATGGCTGTAGGGCAGATCAGCAGCGCCAACGTGGGCTGGCTACTGAACCGGGAGTTTCTTTCCGGTATTCTGAACGGCCTGCTCTGGGCCGCGTTAGTCGCGATAGCCGCCATGGTCTGGTTTCAGGACGTAATGATCGGTGTAATCATTGCTGCCGCTCTGGTTATCAATCTGGTCGCCGCCGCGCTGGTGGGCACGGTACTGCCGCTGTTCCTGAAGTCCCGCAATATCGACCCGGCACTGGCAGGCAGCGTTATACTGACAACCGTCACAGATGTGGTCGGCTTTACGTCTTTTCTGGGCCTTGCCACCCTTTTCTACGCCTGATCCGACAAACCTGGAAGGAACAATGATCGACAGCAACCAAGACGAAACCCCGCAATACTCCGGCCCCAGCAAATCCCAGCTCAAGCGGGATATGCACGCACTCCAGAATATTGGCAAGCGCATGCTGGAGTTGAGCAATGAACAGCTTGATACGCTGACCATCAGCGATACGCTGAGAAACGCCATTGAGGAGTCCCGCAGGATTCGCCAGAACGAAGCCAAGCGGCGCCATTTGCAATACATCGGCAAAATCATCCGGCAGGAAGACGACCCGGAAGCGGTGGAGCGTGCCATTGATGCCTTCGATTCAGGGAGCGAGGAACACACTCGCCGGCACCACCTGGCTGAGCGCTGGCGTGACCGTATGATTGCGGAAGGAGACTCGGTGGCCGGTGAGTTTTTCAATTACTGCCCGGGCGCTGATATACAGCACTTGCGCAACCTGGTTCGCAATGCCCGCAGGGATGTGGAGAAGCAGAACAACACCGGGCAGGCCCGCAAACTGTTCCGTTATCTGCGGGAGTGCGTTGACGAAGCCGAGGCGTAAAACTCAGGCCTACAGCCGTCGATGCTCCCATACCGGCATCCGGGAACGGGTTTGCTCCATAAGCTCCAGACTCAGCTCTGCAGTAACAACACCGGGGCCTTCGTCGATCTCAGCAACCACTTTACCCCATGGGTCACAGATAAGGCTGTGTCCCCAGGTGGTCCGCCGCGAGCTGTGCTGACCGCCCTGTGCCGGTGCGACCACCCATATCTGGTTTTCAATAGCCCGGGCACGAATCAATGGGTGCCAGTGTGCATTGCCTGTCTGCCAGGTAAACGCACTGGGCAGACACACCCACTCCGCGCCCTGCTCCCGAAGTGCCCGAAAGAGTTCAGGAAATCGCAGGTCGTAACAGATGGCAAGGCCCAGCTTACCCGCCGGCGTATCCACTGTGACCACCTGACGGCCTGATTCGAAGGTATCTGATTCGCGGTATTGACCATGGGCATCGTCTACCATGGCATCGAACAGGTGTATTTTATCGTAACGCCCAACTTCCCCGCCCTTATCATCAAATACCAGGCAGGTAGCCCGCACTCGCCCGTCAACCAGGGCGCCGTCCGGGCGCGTTGCCATAGGAAGAGAGCCGCCCACTATCCATAGTTTGTTACGGCGGGCCTGTTCTGAAAGAAACGTTCGGATAACAGGGTCTGGTCCCGCTTCGCGCTGACCACAGGCGATCATCTTGCCTGTCGCCAACATGGCAAAGTTCTCGGGCAAAACGGCCACAGATGCGCCGTCTCGTGCCGCCTGAGCCAACAGCTTTTCAGCTCTGGCCAGGTTCGCCGACATATTGTGCGTACTTACCATCTGTATAGCCGCAACGCGACTGGAGACCGGTTTATTCATAGGTACCCCCATCATTTACCGGTATCAAATACCCGCCTCAGATCCACTTTGGGCTCGTCCCAGGTGCCGGTAACGTTATAGGTGGCGCTGGTCAGTTTGCTCAGTGGATCGCCCAGAACCTTGTCCAGCACGAAAAGAGCACCGCCTATCGGCGCGCCTGCGCCCATCAGCAGCGCTGCCAGTGGCAGATTCTGAGTCAGCGGCAGCACGACGACAAGGCGCATATCAAGAATCTCATTCTCCATATCGGTACTGCCGCTGAGTTTGAAGGCGCCTGATGGCCCCACCACCTGAAGTTCCGGGTCCATGGTCAACAAGCCATCACCGAGCCTGGCCTTACCTGAGATGGCATCAAATGCGACACCTCGTTCATAGAGATCCGAAAAGTCCAGCTTCAGCCTGCGCCATAGCGTATCGGAGTTGAGCAGGTTGAAAATCCGGAACACCTGGGCGCTGTTGTTGCTCTGCAGGATCACGCCATCATCCAGACGAAAGCTGACTGAACCGCTAAGGCTCGCCAATTCAAACTCATCCGGGCGCCCCGGCCAGTCCAGATCCAGCTCGATATTCGTCTGCTTGTTGGTAAGTGGAATCTCCGAATCGAAAAGCTCCCCCAGATCCGCCAGCGCCCCGCCGGATATGGACCCGGAAAACTTGCTGGTCTCCCGGTTGTCTATGACCCCCCAGGTCATGTCACCGCTCAAGACAAGAGAATGGAGCTGACCTTCGATTCCCGTGATATTGAGCTGTTGATGCTGAGGCCGAAGTTGGAGCGACCAGCGACCCAGGCTATCGTTATTGAGGAGCAATTGGGATATCGTGATATCCACATCTGGCCAATTCACCATATCCATTGCCCGGAAAGCTTCCAGTTGCTGTTCTATGGTCAGAAGCTCCGGTGCATCCTTCGCGCTGGCGTTATCCCGCAGGAGGCGTAGTACTTCGAGATTTACGGTGACCGCACGGTCATCATCGGGAACGACGATGCGGCCAACAGCACGCTCTGAATTCGTGGTAAGCACCCAGCGATCACCGAGGTCCAGTGCTTCCAGGTGGATGTTCGTGAGAGTCTGATTACCGAGGTACAGCTCGCCAAACGTCAGTTCAACGCCAGAGGCTTTCAACAGCAGATCAAAGGTCGCGCGACCCTCCCAGCTGCCTGTGATCGCGACCCCGTCGGCTGATTCGGGATCAATTCGGGCAACCAGCGGGGCTGCTTCTTTCGACTCTTTCGAAAACGGGCCGGGCCAATCGATGGACAGCCCTTCAAGGCTGGAGCGAACAGTAATGCGCGACGCTGTGTCCGTCATCACATCCAGCTCCGCAGAGTAATCAATGCTGCCTTTTAGTCCGTAATTATCCCCACCATCGCCACTGCCGGATCCGACATCTGATCCCGTCAACCCAGCATGGCGAAGCGCGCTCGGCACAGACAAGGAGCCGGTCTGCCGGATAGTGAGTATGTCTGGGCCAGACGCGTTACCCGACGATGCCTGGCCGAACATTACCTCGACCGGCTCGTCCAGAAACCGGGCGCTAAGCGGACCCCCGGAAAAACCCTTGCTCGTGTCATAGGTCAGGGACCCGGAAATATCTTCCCAACTCAGATCCGCGTCCGGATACCCCACATAACCATTCGAAGTACTGACACCGGCTTTCACTGCCACGTCTTCGCTGTTATGCAAAGGCAAGTCAATGTCCAGATCAAGCGCGTAATCGCCGCCATACTTCAGGCTTGCGGCCTGAGGTCCTGCCATTTCTCCAAAGGGGCTATTTGACATCCAGAAGGCAATGGCACTGCCCGGCACGGGCGCCGACACTTTTACCCGAACAAGTGCTCCGCTATCCTGGGGAATAACGGCAACCGTGCTCGGGTTCAGTGAAAGACCGCCGGTTTTTCCGGCCTCAAGAGAGACCAGAGTGTCGCCATTTTGTACGACGACCCGCCCGCGCACACCGGTCACCTCCGGCCATGCTTCGTCATACCGGACAGTGCCCTCATCAAATTCATACCACATGGAGGAGACAAATGATCCGGAGGGCGCGTCCGCACCGATCTGGCCATGGCCGTAATAGACACCCGAGGTGATATCAGCTTCTTGAATTGCGGTCGTGAGCCAACCATAAAGGCCTGCATTTACCAGCTTTTCAGGCACGAAATCCGCCAGCATGGAGGCATATGCATTCTCGACACCCACCCGCAGCCCCAGACCGTCCTCACCTTGTTGATTGAGTTTGAGATCAAAGGCCCCGCTGAACCGGGCACCCTCACCGTAGCTCAGCCGTATATCGTCGGAATACACTCGAGTGACCGGGCCATTCCGTTGCCAGGCAACGGTGGCAGCAAGTTCAGGCAGTGACCACTCACTACCAAAGAGCACGGGAAATGCCAGAGTAACGGGCTGGCTGCCTGAACGAGCCTTCACATAGCCGGAGCTCTCATCAACATAGATAAAGCCGTTCACATTGCTTGCCGCTGGCGCACCGCCATAGGCTGCAGCTCCAACGTTCCTCATACGGCCGGACAATTCAAAACCATTACCGTCAGCGCCCGGAATGTTGAGCGTCATGCTGTCGAGAAATCCAACCGGTCGGTAGTTCTCCAACGCATCCCGGGCCACGCCCGGCAGCAGCGGCAAGGCTCCCACCAAACGTCTTAACGGACGCAGAGGGAGTGCGTCGGCCGTTATTGAGAAGCCCTCCGGCTTGGGAGCCAAAAGGAGGCTGAACGGCGGAACATTGTCTCCGTTCCACGTCCAGCCAAGCTGTTTCAGGTGCCACTCGCCAATGGTTTCTGATTGGTCACCCTCCTCATCCCGTTCTCCCATCACAGCAGAATGACGGCGCCAGCCGAAACGGGCGCTGATGTCCTCCAGCGGTGCCAAAGATTCACCGGCAACTCCAAGCTGCAGGTAAGGCGTTTTTACCGTTCCGTTGACTTGCTGCAAGACACCTTCCCGAAAGGTAAGCCAGGCTTCACCTCCCAGATCAAACCCTTCTATGCGCATGTCCCGCCATTGATATTCATCAATTAGCCCGTCGAACAGTCGCCCGGAATCGAAATCAAGGTATAACTGGCCAGTAAAGTCACCGCGAAAGAACTGTTTTCCGACCAGGGTAAAGCTGGCAAGCTGCTGGGTTGTTGAGGATTGCAAGGCGCGTCCGGACGCACGGAACAGGCCCTGGCGGTAAAGCAAATCAAGCTGGGGGATATCGAGATATCGGAGTTGGCCCTGGTTATCACGAACTCCAAGACTGACGCGTGTCACTTTTATGTAGGGGTCTGACAGCCATTTTCCGGAAACTTCCAGCCAGTGCCGGAACCGGTTGTTAAGGGGGACCGGCAAGTCGGCACCCCGAACACCCACTTCGCCGCTATCCTTCTGGCTCAGCGTCAGCTCAAGCCCTTCGGCTTCAAAATCCTCAAACACAATTCTGAAACGCATCAGCGAAGCCAATGCATCCAAACGAATGGTCAGATGCTGGAGGCTCAGCACCCGCACCCCGGAATCGGGGTTCGTCACTTCTATACCCTGTGCCGTAAAGGAGGGGTCCAGCCAAAACCAGCGCGAAGAGAGACTGTCAATGCTTACGTCGTGCGCCAGGCGGGAGGAAAGTTCACGGGAAAGATCTTCCCGGAAGGTGTCGATGTTCTGGGTGAGCTGCCGGCCAATCCCGGCATAGAGCGCAAACAGTACCAGAACGACCACCAGAAGCCACCAGATAGCGTTGGCAAACAGCGCTATCACGCGGGTAGGCAGGCGTTCGGAGGTAGGCATCGGGGTACTATTCCCAACGCCGGTGCATCGCCCCGGAATCAGAGCAAAACGACATCGTACTGTTCCTGACTGTAGAAGGGTTCTACCTGGAAACGGACCGTCTTGGCAATGAAGGTCTCAAGATCTGCCACGTTGTCGGATTCCTCATCAAGAAGGCGATCTACCACGCTCTGGGAGGCCATAACCAGATAACTTTCTGCGTCGTACGCGCGGTTAACCCTCAGAATTTCCCGGAAAATCTCAAAACACACCGTCTCGCTGGTTTTCAGGAAGCCTCTGCCATCACAGATCGGGCAGGGTTCGCACAGAACCTGGCCGAGGCTTTCTGTGGTTCGCTTACGTGTCATCTCCACAAGGCCCAACTCCGATACACCGGTGATCTTGGTTTTAGCGTGGTCCCGTTCGAGCATCTTTTCCAGCATTCTGTGAACCTGACGCTTATGTTCTGCATCGTCCATATCGATGAAGTCGATGATGATGATGCCGCCCAGGTTACGCAGGCGCAGCTGACGGCTGATCGCCCGGGCCGCTTCCAGGTTGGTCTTGAAAATGGTTTCTTCCAGATTCCGATGACCCACAAACGCGCCGGTGTTGATATCGATGGTGGTCATTGCCTCGGTCTGATCAATGATCACGTAGCCACCGGACTTGAGCTGAACCTTGCGGCTGAGCGCCTTCTGGATCTCGTCTTCCACCGAATAGAGGTCAAAAATCGGGCGCTCGCCGGGGTAATACTCCACCTTATCGGCAAACTCGGTCACAAATTCATCGACAAACTCCATAACCCGCTGGTGGCTCTCGCGGCTGTCTATGCGCACTTTTTCTGTCTGCGGTCGAATGAGATCACGGATGGTGCGGATGAACAGCGGCAAATCCTTGTACACGGCTGCAGGCGCCTGCACTTTCTCAATCCGCTCATGAATGGACTGGCTGAGATGATGCAGGTAGTTCATGTCTGCCATCAGTTCTTCCGCTGATGCGGCCTCAGCCGCCGTGCGGATAATATACCCGCCCTTCACATCAGGGTGCGTCGCTGCACCTTCTTCAACGAGCGATTTCAGCCGGGTGCGTTCGGCCTCGTCTTCAATCCTCTGGGAAATACCCACATGACTGACATCGGGCATAAAAACCAGATAGCGGGAGGGTATGGAAAGCTGAGTGGTGAGCCGGGCGCCTTTTGTACCGATAGGATCCTTGGTGACCTGCACCACCAATGACTGGCCTTCTCGCAACAGGGTACGGATATCCGGAACCGTTTTTGGCCCGTCGCCGGAATCCGCAGCATTGGACTGGTTCGAGACCACATCGGAGGCATGAATAAAGGCAGCCCTTTCCAGGCCGATGTCGACGAATGCCGCCTCCATGCCGGGAAGCACGCGCACAACCTTACCTTTGTAGATATTACCGACAATGCCTTTGCGACTGGCACGCTCGATATACGCTTCTTGCAGCATACCGTTCTCGACCAACGCGACACGGGTTTCAACCGGCGTTACGTTGATCAGGATTTCTTCGCTCATGATTGGCTCTCCCAACTACTCGGCCAATGTGTCCAGACAGGGCAGCCAGCATCGGCCAGCAAGGCCGCTGTTTCCTGCAATGGCAGGCCAACAACCGCACTGTAGCTACCTTTAAGTTCTTTCACAAAAATACCACCAAGGCCCTGAATTCCATAACTTCCAGCTTTGTCCATGGGCTCACCTGTGGCAACGTAGGCTGCAATTTCCGCGCTCTGCAACGTGCGAAACGTAACTTCGGTCGTCACCAGACAAGATGTGCATAAACCGTTTTGTGCCAATGCAATGGCCGTCATAACCTGATGGGTTGAGCCGGAGAGCCGCCCTAACATGGCTCTCGCTTCAAGGTGGTCAGATGGCTTGCCAAGAATCTCGCCCTCCAGCACCACCGACGTATCCGAGCCGAGAACCTGTGCGCCGGCATAGTTGCCCGCAACCGCGAGCGCTTTCTCTCGCGCCAGCCGCTCAACGTAATCACCGGGCATTTCTGCGATCCGTGGAGTTTCGTCAATATCGGCAGGCTGTATCGTAAATCGGACACCGATCTGTTCAAGAAGTTCTGACCGACGCGGCGACGCAGAAGCAAGAATGATCGAGGCCATGACTATCCAAGCTTCCGGTTGATGTTGTCCATCAATATGGAAAACACTGGCCATATCAAGGCACTGGTCAGTGCCGGCCACAGGTAGCTGAAACCGGCGTCCTCGCCTCCGAACACCTGCTTGAGGAAGTGCACCAGCATCTGGTTTATGCCCAGAAGCAGAAAAACCATGAGGCACTGCTGCGGCCAGGGATACATCCTCAGCCGCTGGTGAATGGTGAGCACAAGAAAGGCGACCAGGGCCATTCCCAAGGCATTAACGCCCAACGGCGTTGCTTCCAGCACATCAAGCAACAGGCCGAGACACCAGGCAAACAGGACGCCGAATTGCGCCGGGGCCCGGAACGTCCAGTAGAACACAATCAAGCCCAGCCACTCCGGCCGGAACTCAAACCAGCCAACGGGGAACAGGGAAATGCTCAACACCAGTGAGACGATCACCGACAGCACAAATACCGGATAACTGATTACAGATAACATCAGTCTTGCCCCTCCTGAGCCGATTCGGTGGTCGGAGTGTTGTCCAGCGGAGGGAACACAACCAGTACCAAACGGCTCTGATTGAGCTTTGCCTTTGGCTGCGCCTGAATCGATACAAAAGGCTCGCCCGGCTCTTTGTTGATGAGACTGACTTCTGCAACCGGATAGCCTCTTGGAAAACGCCCCCCCAGGCCGGAGCTGACCAGCAGGTCACCCTCACGAATATCCGCAGTATCAGGGACATGAACCAGATCAAGCGCGCCAGAATCGCCGGTGCCCAGAAGAATGGCCCGCAACCCGTTGCGCACAACCTCAACCGGCACAGCGTGGCTACTGTCTGAAACAAGAAGTACACGAGAGGTAACCTGGCTGGTTTGCACTACCTGCCCTACAAGGCCATAAGCGTCCAGTATCGCCTGCCCGACCTGCAAGCCATCACTGCGACCCTTATTGATAATGATTTCGTGGGAATACGGGTCCGGCGACACGCCCACCACTTCACTGACGATGACTCGATCATCCAGAAGTTCTGACGAATTCATCAAGCGGCGAAGTTCGTTGTTTTCAGATGCCAGGGCAGCGTACTTGAGAGCCCTTCGCTCAAGAATGAGCAGGCGGACTTTCAGGTCTTCATTTTCCTGTTTCACGTCTTCACGGGTTGTAAATAGCCCGGAAACCCAATCGCTGAACTGATAAGGCGCATTGCCAAGCCAGTGAACAGGGGTGAGGCCGGTGGCCAGAGTACTGCGGACAGGTGCAAGCCGATCGAACTGCTGATCGGCAACGATAAGAGCTGCCGACACAATAATTACGAGCAACAGCCTGAGGCCAGGCACTGGCCCCTGGACAAAAATGGTTTTAATGGCGATCCCTCCCCAAAGGATTATCCCTCCGGTGAGAACATTCCGATGCCACCCCGGTCAATAACTTCCAGCGCCTTGCCGCCACCACGGGCAACACAGGTCAGCGGATCCTCGGCAATGATCACCGGCAGCCCGGTTTCTTCACTGATCAGCTTGTCCAGCCCGCGCAGCAATGCGCCGCCGCCGGTCAGTACGATACCGCGCTCGGCGATATCCGAGGCCAGTTCTGGTGGGGACTGCTCCAACGCACTTTTAACGGTCTGTACAATCTGCGCCAGGGATTCCTGAAGCGCATCCAGAATTTCTTCGCTGTTAAGCGTGAACGCCCGTGGCACACCTTCGGCCAGGTTGCGGCCACGCACATCAATTTCGAGAATTTCCAACCCTTCGTAAGCACAACCGATTTCGTGCTTGATACGTTCGGCAGTAGATTCACCAATAAGACTGCCGTAGTTACGGCGCACATAGGTAACAATGGCTTCGTCGAACTTGTCGCCGCCCACCCGCACTGAATCTGCGTATACGATGCCGTTAAGGGAAATAATGGCAATTTCGGAGGTACCACCGCCAA
>JAGPVT010000114.1 GCA_018066865.1 Marinobacter sp.
TGTGATATTGCATTTCTGTATGGAGATCTTCTTCCTCCATTTCGCTTATTACTTCTTTGTGCCTTTTTTTGAGTTTCTTTTCTATTTTTATTCTATCTTCTTCAGAAATATTATCATTGCTAATTAATAGTTTCTTTTCTCCGACATCAAATAAAAGACCTGAGAAGGCGCCAAGATCATTTGATAGTTCGGATTTTAGCTCGTTATTTTTTTCTATTATAATTTCTCTCATTCTTAAATATTCAGTCCATGATCCGAGCTTAACTTTATCTTTAAATAGTGAATTAAAACCATTAACAATGGCGGTATTGCAAGGCGGTATAATTGTAGGGTGCAGAAAATAAATAATGCTTGCAACTGCAGGTCCTAAGCCTTTGATTTTTCTTTTGTCTAGTAAAATTATTTCTTTTAGTATTTGGTCTTCTTTTGTGGCATTTATACATTTTTCAAGAAACTGACCAAAAACTAATTTGTTCTCTTCATTTTCATAAATATCTGGTATTCTTAATTTTGGTTTCCAATAAAAAGGATGTGAGGCTCCTTTGAATACTTGTTTTTGCTCTGTAATGCAGTTCAATACAACTTCTAAGGATGAGCCTTTAAAGTCATTTCCAAAATTACCATTCTTTATATCCTGTATTACATCAAATACGCCTCTTCGAATAGTGCGAAATGCTTTTAATCTTTCATCATTATTTACGAACCAGCTGTTATATACTGTTTCTTTATCTTCTTTATAGTTTTTTGTTATTGACTTCAAATCTTGACTCATGGTTTAAATCTCGTTGGTTTATTTTTCACATAACGTTCAAGTCAGCCGCCGGCAAAGGAGGTGGATGCATTTGAATGTTAGGCGCAGATATCATCCTTGTTGCTTTCGTTTCGGGCACGCTGCTTCTGGAGTGGACTAATCGCAATAAGCTCCTCACACCGCTGACATCACCCGGTTGCGGCCATGTTCTTTGGATTTATACAGGGCCGAGTCGGCACTTTTAAACAAGATTTTTGGCGTCTCGCCATTATCGGGCGAGGTGGCGACACCCAGGCTAATGGTTAACTTTGCAGTCTGCTCTCCGTCAAGGTGGAGGACACTTGCTTCGACGGCGAGCCTTGTCCGTTCCGCCACCTGGCGCGCGGTTTCCGCGGCACATTCCGGGAGAACCACAACAAATTCTTCACCGCCAAACCGACACGCTTTGTCTGTGTCGCGCAGGTTTTCAGTTAGCGTGTGGGCGATGGCGCGCAAGGCTTCGTCCCCCGCCTGGTGGCCATAGGTATCGTTGAAGTTCTTGAAATGATCGATGTCACCGATGATCAGGCTGACGGGTCTGCCGTATCGCTCCGCGCGCTGAAGCTCCTCGGCCAGTATGCGATCGAACTCTCGCCGATTATACAGGCCGGTCAAGCCGTCGGTCCTCGCCAGATGCTCCAAAGCGTCTTCCTGTTCGCAAATTCGCTTTGTCATCAGGTTGAAGGCATCGGCCACACTAGTCAGTTCACGGGGAATTTGGATCTCGATTTGATGGTCGCGGTCGCCGACGGCAACACTCGTGGCACCGGCCGCCAATTGATCCATGCTGCTGACAAGCGAACGATTGATTATCATGATTCCCAGAATTGCGCCAATGATTGAGACCACAAAACCAACCGCCGTCAAGCGCTCCGAGAGTGTCAGGCTGGCCAATGCCTGTTCGTAGGTTCGGTCGTTTTTAATATGCACGGCGTCATGAACCGTTTCAAGTTGGTGACCCAGGCGGTTAATCCGCGTTTCGAATTCTTCAACCTTCTCGCCAGGGACGGGATTAACCTGCAGAAACCCGCCCGAAAGAATGATGTTTGAAACGGTTGATAGTTCTTCAATGTGATTCTCAGCGGCTGCCGCGTATAACCAGAACTCCGGATGCAGCCAGCAAAGCCCAAGTCCAGAGTGGTGCGTTCTCTGCCCACATGAGCGCTTCCGGCTGGGTTCCGATAATGGCTGCGGCAACCAGTGCCAGAGCGGTAATGCCCCGACGCCAGCGTCGGTCGGTTCTGCGCTGCTGTTCCCGGAGTAACGCCAGCGTGTCCTGGTTTTGTTTTTCGGTGGGGCCGGCACCGCGCAGTTGTAACAGTGCGTCGTGAACCAGTTGTGGCATTTCAGGGGATTGTTCCAGCCATGAGGGCAGATGGGTTTGCAGGGATTTTATCAGGCCCGCCGGCCCGATCCGCTTGCGCATCCAGCTTTCCAGGAAGGGCTGTGCGGTGCTCCACAGGTCGAGCTCCGGGTAAAGCTGGCGGCCCAGGCCTTCCACGTTAAGCAGGGTTTTTTGCAGTAAAACCAACTGCGGCTGCACTTCCATGTTGAACCGACGAGCCGTCTGGAACAGGCGAAGCAGGAAGTGGCCAAAGGAAATGTCTTTCAGGGGCTTTTCAAAAATCGGCTCGCATACCGTTCGGATGGCGGCTTCGAATTCATTCACCCGGGTATCCGGTGGCACCCAGCCGGACTGGATGTGGAGCTGAGCCACCTGTCGGTAGTCGCGTCGAAAAAAGGCCAGCAAGTTGCGCGCAAGGTAGCTTTGATCATCCGGCGCCAGGGTGCCGACAATGCCAAAGTCGATGGCGATGTATTTCGGATCGGCCGGGTTGGAAACGTCGACAAAAATGTTGCCCGGGTGCATGTCTGCGTGGAAGAAGCTGTCGCGGAATACCTGGGTAAAGAAGATTTCAACGCCTTTTTCTGCCAGCACCTTCAGGTTCACGCCCGCTGCTTTCAGGGCCGGAACATCGGCAATGGGGATGCCGTGGATACGCTCCATTACCATCACAGACTTGCGGGTGTAATCCCAGTCGATGAAGGGAATATAAATCAGCGGGGAATTCTCGAAATTACGGCGCAGCTGGCTGGCATTGGCGGCTTCCCGCTGCAGGTCCAGCTCGTCGTGAATGGTGGAATCATAGTCTGCCACCACGTCTACCGGATGCAGGCGTTTGCCTTCTGTCCAGTATTTCTCAAGCAGGTTTGCCATGAGGTACATCAGGGCAAGATCCTGGTGGATCACTTTCTCGATGCCCGGGCGCAGTACCTTGACCACCACTTCCTGGCCGTTCAGCAGAGTCGCGGCATGAACCTGTGCCACAGAGGCTGAAGCCAAGGGGGCTGCACTGAACTCTTTGAACAATTCGGATACCGGCGCGCCAAGGGATTTTTCAATAATGTTGCGTGCGACATCGCTGGGAAACGGAGGTACGCGATCCTGCAGGGTTTTGAGCGAATCGGCCATGTCGTCGGGCAGCAAGTCACGGCGCGTAGACAGAATCTGGCCAAACTTCACAAACACCGGCCCGAGCTCTTCCAGAGCCAGGCGCAGGCGATCACCACGATCAAGCTTCGGCTGTGGGAAAAGGTGCCAGGGGGCCAGAAGAAAAAATAGCTTCAATGGCCCGGGAAGCTCCGCTATTGGGAGAAATATGTCCAGCCGGTAGCGGCAGAATACCCAGGAAATTCGGAACATTCTTTGCAGGCGGGTCACGGAGTCTCCGGTTTGTCAGTATTGCTGCGGCTTTCGATCTGGTTCACGCGTGCTTCCAGGCGTTCTGTGCGCAGGCGGAGGGTGTCGATATCCTCGAAGGTGGCTTCCAGTTCGCGTCGGCCGGGCAGGGCGCGGCTTTCCTCATGCACGTATTCTTCAATGTTGGCGTTCAGGGTGCTGAAAGCCTGGCGGCTCCAGCTCACCGAGTTTCGAATACGTTTGCCGATAAAGTGAGCGGGTACGTCGCCGATGTGTCTTGCCATGGCGGCTTCCCAGTCCGGGTTGAGCTGATCCAGCGCCCTTTGAAACTGATGAGCGAGGTTGGTGTCGCCAACGACGTCTAGGCGATTATCCGTGAATACGCGGTTGTCGCCTGTAGCCAGTGCAGCGAAGGCCAAGGGTTTGCCGCTGATTTCAAGTGCCGGGTGATCTGTGGGCTGGCTGCGCACCTGCACGCGGTCGCCGGCTCTGTGCAACGAGCAGGCAAGGGAGACCGGATCGGTAATGCGGAACTGTATCGGCCCTTCAAGCGCCTTCAGCAGCGCTTGCTGGCCTGCAGGGTCCAGTTCAAGCGCGTGGTTCAGTGCCCGCTCGATTATGGCTGTTATTGCCGTAAGCAGGGTCGGGCCAGGAAACATCAGGGTTTGATTCCCACATGCAGGGCAACAATGCCGCCGGTCATGTTGTAGTACTTGCAGTTCACCAGGCCCGCGTTCTCCATCATGCCTTTGAGCGTATCCTGATCCGGGTGCATACGGATGGACTCGGCGAGGTACTTATAGCTTTCGCTGTCGCCGGCGATGAGCTGGCCAATCAACGGCAGGGCCGTGAAGGAGTAGGTGTCGTAGGCCTTGCTGAGCAGCGGGTTGGAGGGCTTGGAAAACTCCAGCACCATCAGTTTGCCGCCGGGTTTCAGTACGCGGGTCATATCCCGAAGTGCCTGATCCTTGTCGGTCACGTTACGCAAGCCAAAGGCAATGGATACTGCGTTGAAGTTGTTATCCGGAAAAGGCAGGTGTTCGGCATCGGCTTGCACGTATTCAATGTTGCCGGCATAGCCACGATCGGTCAGGCGGCTACGGCCAACCTGCAGCATGGAGGCGTTGATGTCGGCAAGAACCACTTTGCCGTCACGCCCAACCAGGTCCGAAAATTTCATGGTCAGATCGCCGGTGCCGCCGGCGATGTCCAGTACCTGATGGCCGGGGCGCACGCCGGAAAGCTCAATGGTGAAGCGTTTCCACAACCGGTGGATACCCATGGACATCAGGTCGTTCATGAGGTCGTATTTGCCCGCCACGCTGTGAAAAACTTCGGCGACCTGGCCGGCCTTCTGGCTCTTGGGTACATTCCGGAAACCGAAATGGGTGACGTCGTCCTGGCCGTTGCTGGAGCTGGCCGGCGTTTGTTGATCGCTCATGGGGCATGTCCTGTCAGAATCTGAACCACGTATTCTAACGCTTGGCGGGGTTGCTACAAGGGTGGCTAGACGTTAAATACCGTCTTACACTGTAAAACCTTTCAATTTTGAAGAGAAAACTGATTCATGTCCGTAATCGATGTACATCGCGCCCACACTCTTGATAAAGAACATGCCCGCGAAGCGGCAGAAACCCTTGCCAAGGATCTCTCCAGCAAGTTCGAGCTCGATTACCAGTGGGAAGGGGACCATCTCAAGTTCAAACGTTCGGGCGTTAAAGGCCACCTGAAGATTACCAGCGACGACCTCAACGTGCATCTGGAGCTGGGTATGTTACTGCGGCCTTTCAAATCGCGGATTGAGCAGGAGATTCACAGCCAGCTGGACCAGATTCTCAAGGCCTGATCTGCCTTTCAGAAAGAAGCAGGGACACTTCTTTTTAAAGGTCGTCCGGGAGCACAAAAGGCTCCGGGTGACCACTGAGAATGTTGTCCATAACCTGCTGCTCGCGGGTCACCAGCCGGTCAATCAGTACGTTCACTTTATCCATCTTCCGGAACGCCGAATACCCCCTGTGAAGAAAATCGTGCAGATCACTCAGATCAGCCATTTCTGCGGGTGTCCGGCTCATTGAAAGCAGCCACCCCAGCGTGCGGTTACGCACATAGCGGTCGAGCTGCTGCCCGACGTCGGCGACCAGCATTACCTGGTGTTTGCGCTGTTCCAGCTTCTGGCTGGCGCGATACACCTCGCAGTAGTGCTCAACGGTGACCGTTCTGGCATGCATGTCGCGCTCATCAAGCAGTTCAGCCAGCTCAAGATCCAGCTGCTGGGTAATCAGGTTCAGCTCCACCAATCCGGAAAGTGTATCCAGCAGGTGGTCTGGCAGCCACTTGACCATTTTTGGAAACACCCGGTCTATGTTGTCGTCGCGTCGGGTCATGTTGGCGGGGGCATAAAGATCGGTGAGCAGGAATTCCAACCCTCCCTGATAGCCAGAGTGCTGATACAGATCCCTGTGGGTCTGTTTCAGGCGTCTGGCCTGCCAGTCTGCAACGGTGAGCGCGCTGTCGAGCAGCCTGTGGTCTGCTTTGTAATGCCGGAAGTCGTGATAGTCCAGTAACAGCTGTTGCAAGCGGCGGGCGCTTTCTGAGCGCACTTCCGTGCCAACAAGGCGCTCACGATACATGGGGCCAGCTCCCGTAGATCTGTGTAGAGGTTTGAATAGAGCTGGGTAGTTTACCGGAGGATAAGCGCGGGTGCAGTAAGCCTTGGCTTCAACCTTGGGCGGCAACAGGCAGGGATTCAAAGCCTGGCAGCCATTCCTTGCTGTCGAGAGTAACGAAGTGGCTTGGTGCCTGGGTCTCGATAATGCGCATGCTGGTCGGGCTCTTCCGTGCGCTTGCAAGCATGGCCGGGCGATCAAGAATACGGTCTACTCCGGCAATCAGGAAGGTGCCATGGCGCACATGTCGGTAAACATCAGTATCGGTGCGCTCCATCCAGTCGAGGATGTTCTCTATATTGCGAACAATGGTCAGGTGGTCGCGGGTTGCGTAAAACAGCTTGGCGAGTAGCTGTTTTTTGCGAGGGTTCATTTTTCCGAAAAAGGTTTGCCCATAGGCAGATGAGGGTGCGCTGTTAATCAAGCGGATCACCCAAGGCCACATGCCATGGCTGACGGGCTCCAGGATGGTTGACACCAGCGGGTGAATCTTGCCCTGTGGCAACGCCGGCGCTTCAAGCACTACTTCTACGTCTTCGTAGAGCTCTGGCCGTTGTTTAATCGCCTCGAGAATCACGGCGCCACCCCGTGAATGGCCGTGAACTCGCACATTTCGAGTGCTGGGCAGGTTTGTCACCGCCTGGTTCAGAATGCAGGCATCGTATTCAATGGTGCCTTCCAGGTGCTTGATCGGCACTTCCCATTCCGGGGTTTCCGGTGTTACACCGTTTACCGGTATATGGTAGTTGCTGCAAGTGAGAAGGATCAGTTCTGTGGTCGGTGCGTCGTAGGTCTGGGTAAAGTAGCAATGGTTTTCCAGAAAGCCATGTACGCCTATAACGGTGTATTCTGCCTCGCCGCTGTGATTGCGAACAGAAACCGCGCCTTCACCAACACGATAGACCCGCCCTGAGAACATCTCTGAATAGGCATTGTCGATCGGTTGGATCAGCTTGCGTATATGGCTTGCTTTCATATTGCCTCCACTCCCGGCACGGCGATAGCGTTTAATAACTATTACACCAAGGCTTATAACCAGTATAGAAGCGAAGGGATGCCCGCGTGTAATTTTTTGTAACCTCTGGGTGCCGATGCCTTATGTGGAGCCGTTAGTGGATGTCTGGCACAATGCCCGGCACTGTGTTTTTAACTCCACCACTTCCGGGGACGTTCGGGTTTGAGCCAAGAGCAAACGCACCTTATGCTTCCTGCGGATTCAGCCTGGCTGGCTCTGGAGAACTCCCGGAACCCTATGACCATTACCGTCATGATGCGGGTGGATGGTCTGACCGCGCCCCGGCTTCGGGAATTTTTGCGGGTTTACTGGATGGCGTGGGAGCGATTCCGGTATATGCCGGTCAAGCGTGCGCCAGCGTGGTGGTGGGAGCCGGATCCGGTTTTTGATCTCAGGCACCACCTGGATGTGGTGCTTGATCGTTTCACGGAACCTTCCCTTCAGGAGTGGGTTTCCGCTCGTCTGAATCAGCCCCTGCCTTTTTATCGTCCGCTCTGGAAATTCTGGCTGGCACCGAATGCAGAGGGCGGCTCGGTATTGCTGTTGCGGGTGCACCACTGCTATGCCGATGGAGTATCTCTTACGGGCATTTTTGACCGCTTGTGCCCGGCCTCACCGCAGCAGCACCCCGCTGTTTACGGGGCCCGGCAAACCGGGGACCTGGCGCCCTGGATATCGGCGGCCAAAAGTCGGATTGAGCAGTTGATTGGCAGTGGTTTCACTCCGGGAACGGACACTGACAAACACCCCGTGGAGACGGAAGGCCAGTGGGAACAGGCCGGCGGGTTGCTGGACCAATTGGTCTGCAACGGCTTGAAGCTGGTGAATGAGTTCAGTGACTTCCTGGCAGAGCCGGAGGATACGCCGTCTGATCTCAAGCGCCCATTGCTCGGCCGGCGCCATTGCCGGTGGTCTGCGCCGGTTCCCCTTGAGCGGTTTCGGTCAATCGCCAAGGCAACGAATGTAACCATTAACGATGTTCTGCTCAGCTGCGTGGCGGCAGCGGTTCGTCCGCGCCTCGGGATTTCCGGGGCGACTCTGGAAGACGCAGTTATGCATGCTGCCGTTCCTGTTGATATCCGCAGCCGCTTGCCGGAGGACCTGCAGCCGGAGCCGGATTCTCTCGGCAATTATTTCGGTACAGTTTTTGTGCCCTTGCCTGTGGATGGTGAGAGCGCTCTGGAGCGACTCTATCGCATCAAGCAGGAAACCCGGCGGCTGAAAAAGAGCTGGCAGCCCGGAATTGCCTGGGGCCTGGCAGCCTGTTCATCCCTCATTCCTGAACCCCTGCGCCAGTCGCTTTCGGATGTTTTTTACCGCAAAGCCAGTGCCGTGGTATCGAACGTGCCCGGTACCCCCGAGGCGCGCTATATCGCCGGCTGCCGGATTGCGGAGCAGATGTTCTGGGTGCCCCAGGCCGGTGATATCGGGTTAGGGGTCAGTATTGTCAGCTATGCCGGGCAGGTTCAGTTCGGTGTGGTGGCAGATGAAGCCGTCTTGGATGACCCCGAGGCGTTCCTGGAAGATTGCCTGCAGGAGCTGTCAGAACTTCCGGGTGGTTCACCTATTGTTGTTTGAGGTCTACAGTGAATGGGTAAACGCGAATGATCGCGTTGTCATTCACAAACCCAACAAGAGGTGACGACAATGATTTACGCACAACCTGGAAAAGACGGTTCCGTCGTTTCTTTCAAATCCCGTTACGGGAACTATATCGGTGGTGAATGGGTTGCTCCGGTTAAAGGCGAGTATTTCGAGAACATAACGCCGGTAACCGGCGCTGTTATTTGCGAGATTCCACGCTCCTCCGTCGAGGATATTGATCTGGCTCTCGATGCTGCGCACAAGGCTGCACCAGCCTGGGGCAGAACGTCTCCGGCAGAGCGCTCCAATATCATGCTCAAAATTGCCGATCGCATTGAGGCCAACCTTGAAAAGCTGGCGGTCGCAGAAACCTGGGATAACGGCAAAGCCGTTCGTGAGACCCTGAACGCTGATATTCCTTTGGCGGCTGACCACTTCCGTTATTTTGCCGGCTGCATCCGGGCCCAGGAAGGGCACATGGGGGAGATTGACCACAATACCGTGGCTTACCACTTTCATGAACCCCTTGGTGTAGTCGGGCAGATCATCCCCTGGAACTTCCCGATACTGATGGCTGCGTGGAAGCTTGGCCCCTGCCTGGCGGCTGGCAACTGTTCGGTGCTCAAGCCAGCGGAGCAGACGCCTGCCAGTATTCTGGTGCTTATGGAGGTCATCGGTGATCTGCTGCCGCCAGGCGTTATCAACATTGTTAACGGCTACGGCATTGAAGCGGGTGAGGCTCTGGCGTCCAGCAAGCGCATTGCCAAGATTGCCTTCACAGGCTCTACCCCTGTGGGCTCGCACATTCTCAAGTGCGCGGCAGAAAACATCATACCTTCAACGGTTGAGCTGGGTGGCAAGTCCCCAAACCTGTATTTCTCTGACGTTATGAAAGCCGAACCGGAGTTTGTGAGCAAGTGTGTCGAAGGTCTGGTTCTGGCGTTCTTCAACCAGGGCGAAGTGTGCACTTGCCCGTCCCGCGCGCTGGTGCAGGAAGACATGTTCGAAGAGTTCATGCAGAAGGTGGTTGAGCGCACCAAGGCCATCAAACGTGGCAACCCGCTGGACACCGACGTGCAGGTGGGTGCCCAGGCCAGTAAAGAGCAGTTCGACAAGATCATGTCTTATCTGGAGATCGGCAAGCAGGAAGGCGCTGTTGTCCTCACCGGTGGCGGCATAGAGGAAATGGATGCCGAATTCAAAGACGGCTTCTACGTTCAGCCCACTCTGTTCAAGGGTGATAACAAGATGCGGGTGTTCCAGGAGGAGATCTTTGGTCCGGTTGTAGGCGTGACCACGTTCAAAACCGAAGAGGAATCCGTGGCGATTGCCAACGATACCGAGTTCGGCCTGGGTGCCGGTGTCTGGACCCGCGACACCAATCGTGCCTATCGTGTGGGCCGCAACATTCAGGCCGGTCGGGTGTGGATGAACTGCTATCACGCATACCCGGCACACGCAGCCTTTGGCGGCTATAAAAAATCCGGTGTTGGCCGTGAAACCCACAAGATGGCGCTGGAGCATTATCAGCAGACCAAGTGCATGCTGACCAGCTATGACATCAACCCGTTAGGTTTTTTCTGACCTGGCAGCGACAGGCGGCCCGACTGGAGGCTCGCCTGCCGCACCTTTTGATGTGCAGTAAGCCATCCTGACTCAGGAACAGTACAGGAGGAGCCATGAGCGCAAACAGAGCCAAGGGCGTAGATATCCAAACCAGAGTAGAAACCGACAGTCTGGGCGATGTCCACGTACCTGTTGACGCACTTTGGGGCGCCCAGACCCAGCGCGCGATCGATAACTTTCCGGTCAGTGGCCAGCCCATGCCGCCTGCCTTTATCTCGGCGGTAGCCCGTGTCAAGCAGGCAGCGGCAGAGGCCAATGCCAGCCTGGGGCTCCTGGACAACAGCCGTTGCGACGCCATTACGGACGCCTGCCGGGCGCTTATTCGTGGAGAATTTGCCGATCAGTTTCCGATCGATCGCTATCAGACCGGTTCGGGCACCAGCACCAATATGAATGTGAACGAGGTGATTTCGGCCATTGCCGCCAGCAAAGGTGTGGAGGTGCACCCTAACGATCACGTGAATATGAGCCAAAGTTCCAACGATGTGATTCCCACGGCCATTCACGTGAGTTCGGTCATTGGTGTAACAGAGAGGCTTATTCCCGCGCTCACGCACTTGCGTGGGGTTATTTACGAACGTGAAGCGCTCTTCTCTACGCAGGTAAAAACCGGCCGTACCCACCTCATGGATGCCATGCCAATTACCCTTGGCCAGGAATTGCGCACATGGCGGGAGCAGATTCTTGCGGTTGAACGGCGCCTTGAAGCGGCGGTCGCTGAACTGCTAGCGGTGCCCCAGGGCGGCACTGCCGTAGGCACAGGCGTGAATGCGCTGCCGGAATTCCCCGGCCAGTTTGTGAAGCTCCTGAAGGCCAACACCGGTTACTCGTTCCGTTCTATGGAGCACAAATTTGTAGGGCTGAGTTCGGTGGATGGCCCGGTTGCGCTCTCAGCGCAATTGCGGGGGCTGGGTATTGTGCTCACCAAAATTGCCAATGACCTGCGCTGGATGAACAGCGGCCCGATTCATGGGCTTGCGGAGATCAACCTGCCGGCCTTGCAGCCGGGCAGTAGTATTATGCCGGGCAAAGTGAATCCGGTTGTTCCCGAATCAGTGGCCATGGTAGGCGCGCAGGTAATGGGCCTGGACAGTGCCAATGCCATTGCCGGGCAGTCTGGTAACTTTCAGCTTAACGTGATGCTGCCACTCATTGCTGGCAACCTGCTGGACATGATCGGGCTCCTTGGCAATGCGGCCAGCATGCTGGCAGACAAGGCTATCCGGGGCTTTACTGTAAACACAGAAACGCTGGATGCCAGTGTGGGCCGAAACCCGGTGCTGGTGACAGCGTTGAATCCGGAAATCGGTTACAGCCTGGCGTCGGACATTGCCAAGGAAGCCTATAAAACTGGCCGGCCGGTAATTGATGTGGCAGAAGAGAGAAGTGGTCTCAGCCGGGAACGGCTGGAGGAGCTGATGGACCCGCTCAAGCTGGCTCAAGGCGGGGGCACCTGAAATAAACGGATCAGGAGTAGCGGCGCTTGCTGATATCCCTGAAGTTATTTGTGTTGTTGGTTCTGGCCAATGGCGCGCCAGTGGTTGCCGCAAAGGTTTTCCGGCACCGCTGGTCAGCACCGGTGGATGCCGGGCGGAAATGGTTTGATGGTCGCCCGCTGCTGGGCAAAAGCAAAACCTGGCGGGGGTGCGTTTCCGGTGCCCTGAGCTGTGCGCTGTTTGCTTTGGCCACTGGTCAGGGGTTTCTGTTCGGGTTGCTTTTCGGTGTGCTGGCACTCACCGGTGACCTGCTCAGCAGTTTTATCAAACGCCGGCTGGGGCTCTCCCCCAGCGAGCGCATGCCGTGGTTGGATCAGATACCTGAGGCCACTTTGCCGGTGTTACTGGCCATGGGCTGGGGGTTGGTTGGGGCTTGGTCTGCGTTGTTGATTGTTATGGTCTTCACGCTATCCAATATGTGGATATCGCCCTTGCTCTATCGCCTGGGGATCCGGCGACAGCCTTACTGAGAGGGGCCTCGTGTGAGGGTATGAGTCGTCACCTCAGGCGGGCAATTCAGCCGCACGTTAACCACAGAAGTACCTGTCCCGGGCGAAGTGTATCCCTGCATGCCGTTTGCTCGCCAATAGCCGCGGCCGAGACGGCGTGGGCAGTCAGCATCCAGCGTGATTGGAATACGTCCGGGCAAGCAGATCTGGCCGCCATGGGTGTGCCCGCAGAGGAATATATCGTAGCCGGCGTGGGAGGCTTCCCGCCATATTTCAGGCGAATGGCTGAGTAGAAGGCTGATACTACCAGGGGGAATGTCATCGCCAGCGCGGTGCAGGTTGTGAACCTTGTAGAAGTGCGGATCATCAACCCCTGCAAGGTACAGGTGTTCACCGCCCCGCTCTATCGGAACCATCTCATTCATCAGCAGGACGTAGCCCATGTCTTCCAGAGCTGGCACCATGCGCACACTGTCGTGGTTGCCAAGCACAGCGTAGGCAGGGCCCCGGATCGCTTCTCGTAGCCGCGCCATGCCTTCAAGGGCGGCCTCAGCCGGCCCCCAGGTCTCTTTGCGGTAATCGCCGGTGAGCACGCACAGGTCGTAATCCAGTGGAGAAATCTGTTGTATAACGGCCTGTAGGTTGGCTTCGTCCATATCCACATGGAGATCTGTCAAGTGGAGGATGCGAAAACCCTCAAAGCAGCCTGGAAGGCCTGGAAGAAGAAAGCGATTGTGGACCGTGTCCAAGCGCCGGCTGTTGGCCTGCCCACGACCGAGGAGCCCCGAGACTCTCAGGCAAAAGCGGATAAAACCGGGTGCAGACGTCAGGTTTTCAAGATGAAATGAGGAGCGATATCGGCCGAACACTCTGGCTTCAGCTTCACGCTCAATGCACAGTCGCTGTCGAGCATGAACCGGTCCCAGCCTCAGGCTCAGGCGGTACTCCAGAAGTTCATCCTGGTGTTCCGGTTTTCTGGCCGGTGAGGTCATCGGTTATCCTCTGTTCTTGAATCGGGTCACTGCATTGTTTTGCAATAGATTCGCTCTCATTATGGTTGGCAACAGAAGGGATGCAACCCGGTTGCTACAATGTTTATGTAGGTGGTTGGGAACTTTTTCCATTTCAGTTTTCTAACAGGCAGGCAGAGTGAGCTCTGACTGCCATGACAGTTCCAGTTGGAAAAATGGTGGGTTAGCAGCCACAATCTGTAGCCTGTAGACATTCACATCCGTAACAGAGGTCTTTATGCCATCATCTTGCAGTATTCCCGGCCTGAACGTAGCCCGTAGCCGCTTCCCGGAGCCGGAGCAGGATCTGCCAGCCGGAGAAGGTGAGCAAAGAGTCGTTCTTGCGGGTGGTTGTTTCTGGTGCGTGGAGGCTGTGATTCTGGCAATGGATGGCGTAAATCGAGTGGAGTCTGGTTACGCTGGCGGGCTGCAGGAAACGGCTAACTACGGAGCCGTGTGCACCGGCACGACCGGTCATGCGGAGGCGGTGGATGTGCACTACGACCCCGCCCGGGTCAGTTTTGGTGAGCTACTCCGGGTGTTTTTCTCGGTCGCTCATGATCCGACCCAGCTAAACCGGCAAGGTAATGACCGGGGCACGCAATATCGCTCGGCCGTTTTTTACGAAACCCCTGAGCAAAAACGGGTTGTGGAGGCTTATATTCTGCAGCTCAATGAGGCGGGAGTCTATTCCGAGCCAGTAGTAACTACTTTAGAGCCGCTGGAAGCGTTTTATCCGGCTGAGGCGAATCATCAGAATTTCGCCGCCCGGAATCCCTACCAGCCATACATCATGGCAGTGGCGGCTCCTAAAATGGAAAAACTTATCGATGGCTTCAGTGACCGGCTCAAGCCGGAATATACTGCTGCCAATTCCAATGTCGATTCCAATTCCGGGGAAAACCTGGCCTGAGGAGATGAATAATGAGCAGTTCTGCTGCAGGTTATGACCTGACGCCACTGACCGAGGCGCAGATAGAAGAAAAAGCAGCCAGCCTGACACCTGAAGAGCGCCAGGTGCTGTTGAATCACGGAACAGAACATCCGTTTTGTGGGACCTTGCTGGACAACAAACTTGCGGGTGCCTACCACTGCCGTCTTTGTGATCTTCCTCTGTTCAGCTCAAACGCGAAATTTGATTCCGGTACCGGCTGGCCCAGTTTTTTCCAGCCCTTCGACAAGGAACACATTCGCTATATTGAAGATACAAGTCTTGGGATGGCCCGCACAGAGGTGCGTTGCCCTCGCTGTGACAGCCATCTTGGGCATGTATTTCCAGACGGCCCACCCCCGACCGGGCAGCGCTATTGCCTGAATTCCATTGCGATGGTGTTCCAGGAAAACAGTTAGTGCGGACAGTTGTTGCTGTCAGCTCGTGCTGGCAGCAACAACTGTAGAAAGCAGATAGCCGGTATAGGCAACGTAAACCAATAGCAGAATTGAGCCGTCAAACCGGCTGATGACCTTTCGCCAGCCAGTCATTCCGAAACCCATAACCAGCAGACCAACCGTCAGGGCCAGCATCAGCGTCCAGTCCCGGTACAGCACTTCCGGAGCCACCGAAAGTGGCTGGATAACGGCAGCCAACCCGACAACGGCGAGAGTATTGAAGATACCCGAGCCGAGAATGTTGCCCAGTATCAGGTCGTGTTCGTTCTTCCGTACGGCGGCGAGAGCTGAAGCCAGTTCTGGCAGCGACGTGCCAATTGCCACGATGGTCAGGCCGATTACCAGGTCACTGACACCCAGGCTTTGCGCAATGGTGACTGCGCCCCAGACCAGCAGACGGGAACTGACGACAAGCAGAATAAGGCCAATAACCAGCCACATGATGGCTGTTTTCATCGCCATCAGTTCGCCGGCCATCTGGGCGTCGGCTTCTACGACGACCGCGTCGCCTTTGCCTCGCATGCCTTGGAAAATCGACCAGCCCATTACCACGGCAAATACGCCCAGCAGTACCCAGCCATCAAGCCGTGATAGTTCGCCATCCAGTAGTTGCGCGCCTGCGATCAGGGTGAGTACTACAAGCAGGGGGAGCTCTTTCCGGAGAACCTGAGAATGGACCGCGATGGGCGCAATGACGGCAGTAAGGCCCACAATCAGAGCGATGTTGGTGATGTTGGAGCCATATCCGTTGCCGAGCGCAAGCCCGGGGTTGCCATCGGCGGCGGCCATTGCGGAGACCGCCAGTTCCGGTGCCGAGGTACCGAACCCGATAATCACCATGCCGATCAGAAGCGCGGGCATGCCCAGATGTTTGGCGGTTGCAGCAGCGCCTTCCACGAACTTGTCTGCACTCCAGACCAGCAATACCAGGCCGGCGATGATTGCGCCAATAGCCATTCCCATAGATAAGCCTCAGTCAGGTACCTTTTGCCGTTCGATTCTGGCGTTAAACCCGTATATCCAAGGGTGTAAGTGCCAGGAAGGTGTGCAAGATACCGCATATAAGCAGTTCAGGTCAGCCCCTTTCGGATGAAGTGATGCTATCCCGGGTGGCAAGAGCATGAGACTAAAGTTGCGGTGATATTGCGGGTCAAAGGGGAGAAAATACCTGAAAAGCTTGTCGCATTATGTGTCCGGATGATTACCTATAAGCCGGCGCAAGCCATTGTTCGTAAACAGACAATGCAGTCTCAAGGTCGCGCACAGACCCGCAACGATTCACAATCGCAATTTATTATTTTCTTGAAATCCGGATAATTGCGCGCACACATACATTAGCGGACGCACAGGGCATCGCCATTTACCTCGCGACTGGCCCGCATCCGACAACCGCCTCTGCTGATCGTGGAGGGGTAAAAGGCTCAAAACTAGCTAGGGTGAAAAACCAATGGCCGTTAAACAGGCAGACGTAGTGCTGGTCGGTGGTGGTGTCATGAGCGCCACTCTCGGTGTGATGCTAAGGCAACTCGATCCGTCCATGAAAATCGTCATGTTGGAGCGTCTTGATCACGTTGCCCATGAAAGCACGGATGGATGGAACAATGCAGGAACCGGACACGCAGGATACTGTGAACTGAATTACACGCCCGAGACCGAAGACGGCGATGTGGCTATCGAGCGCGCGCTTCAGATCAACGCTCAATACGAGGTTTCTCTGCAGTTCTGGTCGCACCTGGTAGAGCAGGGTCTGTTGCCCGAGCCTTCAAAATTCATTAATCGTACACCGCACCAGAGTTTTGTCTGGGGTGAAAAAGATGTGGCGTTCCTCAAGCGTCGTCATGAGCGTCTGAGTGCCCATCACCTGTTCCGCGACATGGAATACACGGAATCTCCGCGGGAACTGGAGGACTGGATGCCCCTGATTGTGCAGGGCCGGGACCCGATGCAACGAGTTGCTGCCACCCGCATCCGTCACGGCTCAGATGTGGATTTTGGTTCGCTGACCCGGAACTTGGTCGAGTATCTGCAAAGCCAGCCCAACTTTGAGCTGATGCTGGGGTGCCCGGTGCATTACATAGATCAGCGCGATAATGGTCGCTGGAAAATTCGGGTGAAAAACCAGCACACAGGTGAGCAGACCAAGCTGGAAGCCGGATTTGTGTTCCTCGGAGCGGGTGGCGGGGCACTGCCGTTACTGCAGAAATCCGGTATTGAAGAAGCCCGCGGTTATGGGGGCTTCCCCGTTAGCGGTCAGTGGCTGGTGTGCCGCAAGCCCGATGTGGTAAAGCAGCATCACGCCAAGGTATACGGCAAGGCGCCCATTGGTGCGCCCCCCATGTCGGTCCCGCATCTGGATACCCGCATTATCAATGGTGAACCGGCTCTGCTGTTTGGCCCCTTTGCCGGCTTTACCACCCGTTTTCTCAAGCAGGGCTCCATCTTTGACCTGTTCGGCTCGGTTCGCACAACCAACCTCAAGCCGATGCTGTCGGTGAGCAAGAGCAATATGGATCTCACTCGCTACCTGATCGGAGAAGTATTCCAGTCCCACAGTGATCGCGTCGAAGCGCTACGTAACTTTTTTCCGGAAGCGGAGGAAGGCAACTGGGAACTGCGCAATGCCGGCCAGCGAGTTCAGATTATCAAACAGGCTGAAGGCGGCGGCGGAAAACTGGAATTCGGTACCGAAATTGTGGCTTCAAAAGATGGCACTCTGGCGGCTTTGCTGGGGGCTTCTCCAGGTGCTTCTACAGCCGCTAATGCGATGATCAGCGTAATCGAACGTTGCTTCCCGGACAATATCAAAACGGATGAGTGGCAGGCGCGCATGAAGCGGATGGTGCCGTCCTACGGCCAGTCTCTGGTGGACGATGAGGCGCTGCTGATGAAGGTGCGGGAAAGAACACTCGCCACCTTGAAGTTGAGCTGAAATTGGGCTGATATTTGCGATTTTCACTCATCGGCGTAGGGTAAAGGGACATACTGAAACAAGGAGGAAGCCGATGAGCGAGCAAGAATATAACCCGGAAAAGGGGTATGTCGCACTTCTTGGCTGGAGCCTGAATGCCGTAGAAGCTGCTGACAAATTCGACCGCCGCTACGTAGTTGTTGCCCCGGATTGGGCAGAGGCCTACTGCAAAGAACACGATATTCCCTACGTGCCCTGGAACTTTGAGCGTCTCAACGACCGCTCCGTCGAAATTGCCCAGACCCTCAAGGATATGGGAGTGGATGTTTCCATCCCCCTGTTTGAAGAAACCGTTGAGTGGGCGGGTGCGATCAACTCGGTACTGATGGACAAGCCGCGGTTGTTTGGGCAAGCCATGCTACTGCGTGACAAAGCTCTGATGAAGCGCCGTGCCCAACTCGGTGGCATTCGTGTCGGCATATTTGAAGAGGCCCACGACAAAGGCGATGTCATCCGCTTTCTCAAGCGTGTTAACCAGACTCTGCTCAAGCTTGATGGCGACCCCAACGACCCGATTCACCTGAAAGCCTTCGATAAAGCCGGTTGTCTCGGTCACCGGGTAATCCGTACTCCGGACGAAGTGGATTCCATCCCGGATGAAGAATTTCCGGTGCTTATGGAATCGCACCTCGATGGCTGGGAGTTTGCCGTAGAGGCGTGGATCCATAATGGCAAGATTGCCTTCCTGAACATCTCCGAGTACGTCACCTTGGGCTATTCTGTTTTCGTGCCCGCCACGCCGGACCTCGAAAAGTACCGTGACCAGATCCGCGGTGAAATTGAAAAACTGATCAAAACCTTCGATATTGATTTCGGTTTTATTCACCCGGAATATTTCGTGACCAGTGACAGCACCATGTACTTTGGTGAAGTGGCCTACCGGCCGCCCGGGTTCAAGGTGTTTGAATTGCTTGAGAAGGCCTATGGTTTTAACGCTTACCAGGGGCTTATTCTGGCTTTCGATCCCAAGACCACGCAGGAAGAAATCAAAGCCTTCTTCCCGAAAGAAGTGGAGGATGCGAAAGGCTACGCCGGTTGCTTTGGTGTGTACCCACGTCGCAGGGTTGTCAGCAAGCTCGAGATTCCCGAGGAAACCGAGAATCACGAGTATTTTGAATCCCATGAGCTGACGCCGCCGGTTGAAGAAACCGTCACCAAGCGCACTGCGTTCGGCACTCACTGGGGCCTGGTGTATTTCTTCGGTGAGGATCCGTACGTAATGCGTGATCTGCTGAAACATCAGGAAGATCTGGATTTCTATGTATAATCGGGCGATGCATTAACAACTATAGGGCCTGGCTCAGGCCCTGAGGAACATCGTTTGAACGATCAACAATCGGGCAATGCAGCTCCTGTTGTGAATCTGGAAAAACTGGCAATAAAGCTGGATGATTCGATTCGGGTTCTGGAAGAAAGCCGGTCGTTTGCCAAGCTTGGAAAGTTGCCGCCGGTATTTGATCTTGTCCGCAGGATACTGCAACAGCCGGAAGGTTGCGCAATAGTCGAAGCGCAAGCAGAACGGCTGGAAAACGCCGGGGTTTTTGCCGGCACAGACTGGGCAGAGCCGGCGATTCTGCTCCCCTCATTAACGACCTACGCTCTGCAAAGCAAGAATACAGACACGGTGGTTATTGAAGCGCTCAGTGAGCTTCGCTTGCTGGCGGTTGCTCGTAGCACCTATTCGCACCCCTCGGTGTCTGCCGAGCAGGCCCACCATTATCTGACTCAGGTTCTCGCAATCAATCTCGGCTTGCTGTTTGGCATGACCGGCGAAGCCGAGCGTGAGCAGGGCAAGTTGGCACTCATCAGCCAACACGTGGTGCAGTACGTAGCCCAGCACATTGGCTACGAACATGTCATCGACAGCCTGATTGAAGAAATCTGGCGTATTCTGCAGCAGCGACCGATTCAGGTGGCTGGTGTGCGCAAGATGATCACTCAAATTGCTATTTGTCGGGCCGAACCAGATGCCGATCTCGGCAGTGCCGGGCGCGGAGCGGACCGGCTCATCTCCAGCCTTTACGGCCCGACGCGAGGATGCAGTGAGGATCCGGGTACCGTGGTCTACCAGCAACGTCTGGAATCCATGGATTCCCAGACGTTGCAGAATGAAGCCACCGGGTTTGCACGCTCCATGCACGACACCGGCCTGGTGTCTCCCTACCATGCATCCTTTGTACGCTACATTCTGGAAGGCCAGGACAATCTTCTCAGCGAAGCGCTGGGGCTTTCCAGTACAGGTCGCGACTGTCTGATGTGTTATCGGGAGCTTGTTTATACCCTGATCACCGAGGGTATTTTCCCCGAAACTGCACAGGGCCTATACGGCCTGGCGCTCTTGCTGGAGCGGGGCATCCTCTATCAGCCACCCGTAGCACCTGCGCTCTGGCGTCAGGCCCGGCTGAACCTGTGCCCGCAGGCCCGTGAGCGCCTGCAGCTTGCCTACGGCTACCAGCCGCAAGCCGGCGCCTGGTTGATTCAGGGCGTGTTGAATATTCTGGGGCAGCCGCTGGGGGTTGGTCAGGGAAATAACCCGACTTGCCAATCCGCCCGGGCTCTTTCCATGTGGGCCTACAACGATCCGGACTACCTGTTGCAGATGGTTGCCTGGGCAGCTCGTGACAACGAAATTGTCATGCACTTTGAAGGCCAGCCGGTATCCTCGGCGCAGAGCCTTGGTGGCGTGGCTTCGGAAGTAACCTTTGATCTGGACCCAGTATCGCTGGTTGTAGTGCCACACCTTGACCGCATATACGGCGAGATGGGCCGCCTGTGCATCGGGCGCGAAGGCGATCCACACAGATGGGTAAACCCGGAATTCCACGGCTGGTCTGCAGGGCGGGGTTTTGCCATCAATGTGGATGTGGCCACCGGTAACCTGGACGACCTGGAAGGTTTTATCCGGCATTTCTACGCCAGCTATCACCCTTACTACAACGGTAATCAGCCGCTCATACACCCTCAACCTGCCGGTATTGCAGTAACCGACAGGGCGGCGCGCTTTATTGGCTGGCACGCCATAACGATTCTTCGAGTGGCTTTGGACCCGGAAGGGGAGATGCGGGTGTATTTTTACAACCCGAACAACGACAGTGGCCAGAGCTGGGGTGATGATGTGCACGTGGGCACGGAGGGCTGCGGCGAAAGATTTGGTGAGGCGTCTCTGCCGTTAGAGCAGTTCGCCTCCCGACTGTACATCTTTCACTATGATCCGCTAGAGCGCGGTGAGCCAGCGGATGTGGGGGAAGAGGAATTGCAGCGGGTGATGGAGCGAGTGTATCGAAGCTGGGGCGAAAACCGTTTGCCCGCGCAAGATCTGCAAGCCGAGCCGCCGCAGGCCGAGTAGGCTGGTGCGCAAGCGTTCAGGCTACACGGGCTGACGCGCACCCCTCAACATGGCGTGCAGCAGTTCCTCTGCGTCAAACTTGGTGAGCGCCTCATTGGCGCCTACCTGGTTGGCGTAGCTCAGACTCATTTCACTGTTCAGGGACGTGTGCAGGATAATGTAAGGCTGCTTCAGCACGCCGTTATCCCGTACATCGAATGTCAGCTCGTAGCCGTCCAGCCCGGGCATCTCAATATCGCTTACCAGAACATCAACCGGCTGCCCGATTTCGTTGTCTCCCAGAAGCACTTGCAGCGCTTCGTCACCATTGGTGGTGACCTGGTACGGGATACCCTTTGCGTCCAGCACATCGCACAGCTGTTTACGAGCGATACGGGAGTCGTCTACCAACAGAATATTGAGGGCTCGCAGAGTTTCGCTCTGTACGTCGGTCAGCGCAACATCGCCGGCCTCCAGCGAATCAGGGTAGACATTCGCCAGTAACAGTTCGACATCCAGCAGCTGGATAATGTCGCCCTCCACGTCCAGCAAACCGGTTATAAACGCTTTGTCACCCAGCACTGCCGGTGGTGCCTTTACCTTCTTCCAGTCCGTTTCAATGATCTTCTGCACGCCGCGCACGAGAAAGCCGGTCTCCTGACGCTGCACGTCGGTAATGATAATCGACGAAGCCTTGAGCTCCTCAGGGGTTAAAGCCGGATAGCCAACCGCAGCGGCCATATCTATTACCGGTACAGCGGAGCCGCGAAAGCTGGTTGTTCCAACGACAGCATGGTGGCTGTGCGGAAGTTTTGTCAGCGGTTTGTAGGGCAGTATTTCCCTGATCTTCAGCGTGCCAATCCCGAACAGCCGGGTGCCTGACAGCCTGAACAGCAGAAGTTTCTGGGATTGCTTGGCTTTGCTGGTCATAACCCGGTCCTTGCAGATAAAAGCCCCCCGAAACCAGCGAGTTTCCGGGGGGTCAAAGATGATATGGGCCAAAGATAGCAAGCTTACGTGCGGTTATCATCCGATAAAGCCGAAAGGTTAATACGTGTATTGGCCCTCGGGTGAGGGTACAACCGCATAGGCAAGGATTTCCACCAGCATTTCCTCCCGGGCAAATCGCCAGAGCTGTTTCTTTTTCGGCGCCGGATTCGCTTCCCCGAATACCCAGCCTCGGCTCTTCTTTTTCAATAGAGCGGTACCAGAACCAGTAATTGTCATTCGGGCAGTCTTCACGATAGCTCAGGGCCCAGCTGAACTTCCGGTTAATCAGGTCTTTCAGCTGTCGGGCCTTCATGTCTGGCTGCAAGTCCATGGACTCCCGGCAGCCGAGCTCGTCATCCAGGCTGTCTACCAGCTTTGGGTAAAGCTCTATCAGCATGGTGTTGATGAGCTCCTGGGCTTCCAGGGAGCAGTGCTGCCTGGCCCAGCTTATGAGCTCTTCGTAAAGTGTATGGTGGGCGGGTGTCCGGTCCAGCCAGTCAATAACTTCTGCCACAGAAGCGATTGTTTCCCTGTTACGACGGGTCTGTTCCAGGTCCTCTGTTCTGGTTTGCTGCAGGTGCTTGAGGGCGCGGGCCATTAGTGCGCGCAGCTTCGCGTGAGTCTGCTCGTTGGCACTTTTCTCGCAGAGTTCATCTCTCGCTTTCCGGACATAAACATCAGCCTGCACGATGAAAATGCTCACTACGTGTGCCAGATGGTGGCGCATGGGGAGGTCGATCTGGGAATTATCAGCATATGGAAGAGCGATGAAGACCTGGAGTACACCCACCTGTTTGAGGACAAAATTGGTGTTGTATGCCGCCAGGATCATCCTCTCGCTTCCCATGAGACCTTGGGTTGGCGAAGCCTGCAGGGTGAAAAGCTGATACGCAACGGTACCTCCAGACTACTGATGAGCACTGCGGCTGCCGAACTGGTCGAAAACAGTGCCTTCTATATATCCAACACGATTTCATTGATCGCAATGCTGGAAGCCGGCGCCGGTATTACAACGCTGCCAAGGCTGGCGAAAGACACATACGCAGAGCGCCAGGCGCCAGACAGAAACAGCACCACTGGTACGGCAACGGCCACGCCAATGCTGGTGCCCGCGTTCATGACTGAGCTGACACGGCCGTATTGCGGGCACCAAGACGATCGGCGGAGAGCGGTGCCACCAACGTTGCCAGCAGGAAACTGATAAGCGGCAACGCGCCGATAATACCGATTACGTCTGGCGTCAGGCCCAGTTCGGCCCGGATAGGGGGTACAAAAAGACCAAAAGCGAAGCGCGCGAGCCCGTAGCTGATCGCGATCAGCGCTGCACCAAAGAGGGCAAACCCTGTATTTGAGAGAGACTTCATGACGCCTCCAACCAGCCCTTTATTGAGGATTGCTGGAAACCGGGACAGATTCAACTACGCGATCTGAACTCTATTTGTACCAGATATCGCGTTAAAAAATAAATCCGTCCCGGTTATTGCTGTGGTATCGATGTCATTCAGGATCTGCTGGGCTCGCAGATTATAGATCATCTCTAATTATCAACACTACATAGATAATAAAGCAATATTGTCCGACTTATTCTTTGATTTTAGTGATAGTAAAGTAGTTACATCACCTGAGGCCCGGCTTCAGGACAACCCACAGAGAATAATCGAGGTGATTATCATGAACACTCAATTCGCAAAGGCATTGTTTCAATCCAACGGCGGTTTTGCCGCGCTGATACTCCGCGTGCCGGTCGGGCTTGTTCTGGCCGCCCATGGTGCACAGAAACTTTTTGGCTGGTTCGGCGGGTACGGATTGGAAGGAACTGGGCAATGGTTGGCGAGCATTGGTCTGGAACCAGGGTATCTCATGGCGTTGCTAGCCGGCGGCGCGGAGTTTTTCGGCGGTCTGGCACTGGCACTTGGCCTGTTGACCCGTCCGGCAGCGGTGGTAACCGCTTTCGCGATGTTGGTGGCCATTTTTGCAGTACATATTGGTAATGGTCTGTTCATGTCCAACAACGGCTACGAGTATGCGTTGACTCTGTTTGTTGTGACCCTGGCGCTGGCGATTCAGGGCGCAGGACGGTTTGCACTGGACAGCGTGTTGCTGGAACGCCTCGGCTCCGGAAGGAATGGCTGAATGAATAACCATACCGATGTTTTGTTTATCTCCCACGGCGGCGGCCCGCTGCCTTTATTGGGGGATCCGGACCATGCTGAAATGGTGGAAACCCTTACACAGATCGCTGGCGACCTGCGCAAACCCTCGGCCATCCTGGTCATCAGTGCGCATTGGGAGGAGCGGGAGCCGACGATCACCGTGGGGGCTAGTCCCGAGTTGATTTACGATTATTCCGGTTTTCCGCGAGAAACCTATGAGATCAAGTATCCATGCCCGGGCGAGCCTGCTCTTGCAAACCGGGTTCATAGTGTTCTGGAACAGGCCGGTATTGCCTCACGACTGGATGACCAGCGGGGCTTTGATCATGGCGTGTTCGTACCACTGAAGCTGATGTATCCGGAGGCGAATATTCCCTGTGTGCAGCTGTCCCTGGTGAATAGTCTGGATGCAGCGACGCATCTCGCTATCGGCCGTGCATTACAGGCATTGGACTATGAAAATCTGTTGGTCATCGGGTCGGGCTTCTCTTTTCATAACATGCGGGCATTCTTTGCTCCGAACACTCCGGAGATGCGTTCCCGGAACGAGGCCTTTGAAGACTGGCTGGAGGAAACCTGCACCGACGTGGCGTTGCCCGAGGCGGAGCGAGCCTCGCGTCTGCTGAACTGGGAGCGTGCACCCTACGCCCGGTTCTGTCACCCGCGCGAGGAACACCTTTTGCCGCTGCATGTGTGCTACGGGCTGGCAAACAAGGCCAGCAAAATGAACGTTTCAGCGACGATTCTCGGGAAAAAAGCGGGAATGTTTTATTGGGAAATCGAAGAGAATGGCGCCCAAACCATTGGGGCAGTCTGACCAGGGACATGCTCTGAGAGCTCTCTGAATGGGGTTGTCAATGTCCGCTTGCCGGATACTGACGACCCGCACCGATTACCATAGAAAATCGTGAGTTCGGGCAAGTCGTGGCTTAGTCTGCGGCCCTGACGTCGTCGGTTTCCCTCACTTCGAATTTAGCGGGGGTTATGGAGTGCGTAGGCATAAAAAAGCCCCGTTTCCGGGGCTTTGGGGCGTTTCAGTGGATCTCGATGGACCTCCTGAAACTCTTGGTTGGTGGAGACGGCGTCCACTGTTTTAACTCTTTAACCCATTGATAAATAATACTTTAACTTTATAGAAAATTTGAGTTACCCGCATAGTTACCCACAATTCCGCCGTGTCTCACAAGCTTTTGAGCCGGATGGCGCCCTGCTTCTGCAATGCTTTGCCTACCCTCAATAATTCTGCATCTTTGTTGATCATTATTTTAGCGACTGAAGAAGTGTGGCACGAATTAGGGTCGCTCGATACGCTGTTCCAATTCGTAAGCCTCTGGCACCCCGAATTCCACCAGGCGACCGAGCATTGTGTCGATGCGATCTCGCAGTGGGTGCTCTCCGTTGAGCAGTAGGGGATCTAAGGTGCTTGCATGTTCAAACCACTCGATTATTTTTCGACCGATCCCCAGCTCCTCCCACAGCGTTGGATCGCCCGCTGAGTACTCGAACCAAGCTTCAGTAGCAGAAAGAAGGAAGTCAATATGGCGGCCAGAGGGGGCCACCAAGAGCATATTCATTGTACATAAAGCTATGAAGGAGGTTGGTCCTCCGGACAGTATTGGGCGCAGTGGTTCCAGCAATGGATCAACACGGTCGAATACCGCTGGGACCAAGTAGCTTTTTGTCCCAGTGAAAGGGTTGTGCGTGTTCATGAACAGCTTCGCAACGATGCCACCCATGTCGTAGTCCACCGAGAGGTCACTAGGGGGCCGCCGGTGACGCCATCCGCGCAGCGTCATTGTCCGTTGGACCATCTGCGCACGTAGTTCAACGGCTCGATCCGAAGGTTGTTGTGAGTCGTTGAAGTAAACTACGTCAGCCGTATGAAGAAGTATCTCTGTTACCGCCCCAAATGACTCATCTGGAAGGCTCGTTATAAATGACAGTTCATGTTCGAACCTTTGTGGCGGCATGTCCATGAGGGCCCTCGTAAGCAAAGAGTAAAATTGCTCGTTCCAATTGCTTTGGCCATCATCGATTTGGGCGTCCATGGGAAGGCCATACCCGTTCATTCTCGCTGTCCAGAGAGCGTAGGCGTCAACAATTTCCCCTCCCCAATCGAGCGTAGATTCGGAGTGTTCCGAAATCACTCGAAGCCATCGAGCTGCTCCTTGAACATCGGTATGAACGGATGGGTCCTCACCAGCTGGGGCTGAGTCAGACTCGATTAGGCTGTTTTCTTCTTTGGTCGCATCTGCGCCTGGGAGTTTTAAGTGAATGCCAGTTTTAGCCGGCGGCCGCTCACAGGGAAATGTGGGCCACTCCGGCTCAGTGCCGCCATCCAACCAAGCGATCTCAGCTGCAATCGCGCGAGCATCTGCGTCAGCCTTTTCATGCTGGAAACGCTCTTGTTCGCCAGCATCTTCACCCCAAGTGCTCTTTCGCCACCGAGAGCTGCCGAATGCTGCGCGCATGACGGCCTTCAGCAGGCGGGGATCTGTTGTCAGTATTTTTTCTAAAGCCCTAGCAAATGCAATAGATACTGTTTTATCAGTGCGAGTTGCAATCCTTACGAGCTCATCACGATCTACCGGTTGCTTCTTGCGAGCCCATAGGTAAATGAGGGCGCACGTGGCAAGCGCGGGCAGATTAAACTCCAGTAGGTCTCCCGATCCAGAGTGGCGTCGTTTGTCACGGGTCAACTCAGAATTAACTACTGAACGTATCCACGTTTCATGCGAATCAAGCAGGTCATCGTCGCCATCGCGAGCTACCAGCATTGCTGTAGAAACCAAGCGCGTCGATCGTGTGTTTAGCACATCGGGATCTGAGCCGTCGGGTAATGCGCCATCAGCATATTCCACGAACTCTAGGGCAAGCTCGGGCGAGCCCTTGGCGGGGTCATTAATTGCCAGCTGAATCTTTGCTTCTACTTCGCTAGCTTCAACCTGGGCGCTTGAAAGTTTTTTAAGGCGCTCAAGGTGCTTGCGTTCGGTAGGCGGCGATTGATATGCCATCCCGTGTTCGACGTTCACCCAGTTTTTTTGGTCAAGCAGGTTCAGGGCATGGTTGCCCATAAAGGCCGGGTCGTCGAACGTTGCATTTTCGTCGTAGACTTCCAAACTTTCGACGGCAGCCTTTAGTTGCGTCCGCAATCTATTGACGACCGGTTCATTGTCTAAAAATCCAGTTAGAGCGTGTTCCAATGAAATTCGGCGAGAAGGACGAGCAGCGAGATCAGCTAGCTGTACTTTCCCCGCAGGCTCCTGTCCAAACAAATCTTGAAAGCGGTCTATTTGATCATGAATCGCACGGCCGTGGTCGATAGCTAGCAGTTCCGGGCAAGTGAGGAAGGGAACGAGTGCATCTCTGCTGGCGGGCCAGTGTGAGAGAAGCAGGTCTACTGCTACAAGAACAAATGCAGCGCAGTTTCCCTTTGGGCCAAGAATGTCGGGAATGACCGTTTCGACGGAATCCCCCGCATCAAGGCGGGAATGACCCCATGCTTCGAGGGCTTTCAGTGCAGATGCGACTGAATATTCCGTGGCTTGGTCCCGTGACCACAAATAGGTTTCCTTCCATGGAAAGAACCGTGTTCCGTCGTGAAGCTCTAGAGTAAAACCATTAGAAGGTTTGTCTGTTCCTCTTGTACGGAAACCGACGGCTTCGTCAGTGAGTTGCCAGATTAGTGCAAGACCTGTTTGGGGCGCATTCTCAAGGATGTCTAGAAAAGGTGTCTGAGAAGGTGATGCTGGAAGGTAGTCGGAATCTAGAAAGCTAAATGCTTGGCGATCCAAGGGTTCATATTTGGAGCGGCGCTTACGTTTCTCAATGAGGCTGTTTGAGATCAGAGCAGCAAATTCAGCCGGGGCCGCTTGCGCAAGTACCCTGCTGAAGAGGCGGATTGCCTTTACTTTGTATTGGCCGCGCTCCGCTGTCACGGATCGGAGATAAGCTTTGGCATCGTCGGGCGTTTGATTCGCGAATAAAAGTGACGATGTTCGGAGGTCTTCGATGAGTCGTGTGCGAGCCCTTTGGTCAAATCCTGCGGCCTGCTTATCATGCAGAATCTTACAGTCGACGATGTCCGTATCTAACTGGAGCAGCCAGTTAAACAACATCCTTGCGGTAGACTGAGCAAGTTCTGGCATCGCCATGAGCGTAAGGTATTGAACTTCAATAAGTTTGAGAGCTGCGCCGATAGCCTGCAATGGAATCTCACTGGCGTGGGATATGGACCAGAGCAGTAAATCGAGTGCAGATCTGGTGGAGCTGCTACGCATCGATGCCGGCACGGTTGGGAGCGAGGAGACCTCTTTCACGTCTCTCAAAAGATTTGCAGTTGCAACCGTCTCTACTGAGATAACTGATGTGGCCGCATCTCTGAATAGAGCACCTCCGCGGGCAAGCAGTGCTGTGCTGCATTGTTCTAGAAGTTCAGGCCCTCGCTCCGATCGAACTATGGCCATGAGGGCTTGTCGTCGCCACGAACTATGAGATCGGGATGCCGCTAGCGTATTAAGTAGCTCCAGCCATGGAGTTTCGCTATTGTTAAGTTCGAGCCGCAACCGGCCTGCGAGTTCTATGCCGCGTGCAAGTCTTGGCGAAACGGGAGCGGAGAGGTCCACTTCTTTTAAAAACGTGGGGTCTTCGTTTATCCGGTTGCCGATGGCCCAGTCGCGAAGGACGTCGTGATAGAAGGCTAGATTATCGCGCTTAGTTTCGCGTAGGGTCAGCGAGCTCAACAGGTGCGTTCGCGCACCACTATCGCTTCTGAGTTCGAGGGTATTTTCGCCCTTCAGCGCAGTCTCTGCGAGGTCAGAGAGGAGCCGCTGTGCTGACCGGATGTCTTCCCGGCGTGCGCCATCAGCTGTTTGCCACCAATGGGCGGCGAGAGAAGCCTCTGTCCGAATGGACGCTGGATTTTTGACCTTGAGTAGCCGTGAAAGTCGATAGGGATTCCGAGCAATCCGAGCCGCCGGGTGAGTTGGGGCGAGCAGCTCATGAAGCTCTGGTACGTTTTTACGTAGCATTTCTGCTTCATCGTCACTGAGCTCTTCTACCATTACCGTTTGGGGGGCACCCAGTGCTGCGATCGCATCTTCCGCTAACCAAGGATCGCTGTCTTGATCAAATTCCGGTCGAGAGGTTGTGATTACTGAGAAACCGGGAATGTCGCTTACCGCGCGCAGTAAATCATTCACCGTCCTTTGAATGCCGGGTGAGGTGAACATCTCGAGGCTATCGATAAACAAAATGCCGCCGCCACTGGCTGCGAGGTCATTCAAGAAAGCCCTTGCGGTTCCTGTTACACCTATCGATTGAGCTAGCGCCGGCCAGCCCCCCTCGGGCGTACCCGTGGGATCGAGCAGAATAACGTGCGACTCTCTCAAAGTCCGTTCAGCTAAGTGGCGTAAAACCCAGGATTTACCTGTGCCAGGTTCGCCCTGGATAGCCACGAGCCGATGCTTATCCAGCGCCTCTTCGGCCGAGGTAATTATATCGAGCCGTGGTAACTGCATACCTGACAGGCTATTGCCGATATTGGCAATAGCGAGACATGTCATCTCTGCCAGTCGCTCCCGAGCTAATGCAAAATCCTGGTAGCCTGTTAAATGGAAGCCTCGCTCTGCCAATTCTTTGGACAGGGTCTGACGGTCGACGGTCCCCCCGACCTTGGCGGTGGCCAATGAAATGTCAACGAGATTGCCCCACAATGATTCAGCGCGAGTTAAATCCTGGTTCGATAAAACTTGTCTAGCCAGCGTCAAGGCATGTGTTCTCGCTAGCGAGGATGTTGCTTCGAAATCGAATTCCAGAATTAGAAATCGGCGAAGGTAGCGCCATATTGCATCGTCGTCATTTGCCACTCCGGCCGCGACAAGGTTATTTCGAAAAGTCGACGTGAATTCGCGCATGGACTTACTTGCCACGCCATGCGCTGCCAAACGGCCAAAGAATTCGGTGCTCGTTTGAGCGGCTTTGGCCCATTGGAGTACTTCTTGGTATGGCCCCGAGATAGAGCGGCTGGTGCGTTGCGTTGCAACGGCTAAAAAGTGATATTCCTCGACTACATTCGCTCCGTCGCTTCGTGCAATTTGTTCGCACACCTCTTTGAAAACAGCGTCCTTTGGAGCGAAGCTAACCGTACGTTTTGACTGGATTTCGAGAAGGCAAGCGTATTCTGCCATGTTTCCGTGAAGGATTAGATCATCGAGCGCATAACCTGAGTCAGTGCCTTGGAATGTAACGCCTGAGAGTTGTGATCTTGGTAATCCTCTTGGCGATGCACCAGCAAGTAGGTTAAGGAGATAAAATGCGCCGAGTTCACCCTCGATATATACACCGGCACCGCCGCGCGAGGCCGGGCTCGACCCTCGCTCTTCCTTCACTGACATTTCCTTAACCTCCCTTCCTAAAAAGAGCTGTGCATCAGCTCGCCATAGAGGCAGTTTTCAGCCGACAAATTGGCCACGCTAGTGCTCTCTCAACCTAGGTCTCATGCTTCGTCGGGTGGAGTATAGCGTGGATGTCGTGCTTAGGTGTTTGTCTGTATTCCAAGTCGTTGAAGAACAGAAATATCGCTTAGCTTTGGACCGGAGTGCAGGCATCAAGCCAAGGATTGATCCCAATAATTCTCAAACCTATATCACCCCTGTGAACTAGGGCACTGACAGTGCCTTCCCTCCCAATTCACAGAGGTAATTTCCAATGTCTGAACAATGCCCCAACTGCCTGTCCCGGCGGATTGGCAAGAACAACTATGGCAAGAAAACCGCTGGTGTGGTCGGTGCGTCTGCCGGTACATACGGTGGCTACGCGGCTGCAACTGCCGGTGCTCAAGCAGGCGCTGCCTTGGGAATCGTTGCCGGTCCCGTAGGTGCAACCGTGGGTGGTATCGGCGGGGCCGTCATCGGCGCGCTACTGGGTGGCGCTTCTGGCGCTTCCGCTGGCGTGATTCTGGGTGATGTCCTGGATGATCGTGTGCTAGACAACTACCGCTGCCTCGATTGCGGTTATTCCTTCAGTGTTGATCCTGACTCGCCAGACGACACCCACTAATTCCCCTCGCGAATTTCAAAGGAGAACAACCATGGCTCATCTCATCGAGCAAATGGCCTACGTTGGCCAAACCCCATGGCATGGCCTGGGGAATGAACTGACTTCCAATCAGCCTCTGGAAGTCTGGGCAAAGCAAGCCGGTCTGGACTGGCAGATCCAGGAAAGCCCGGTCCGTTATGTCACGAACTCTGGTAGCCCCCTGGGCGAGATATTGTCCTATCCGGATTCGAAGGTGCTTTACCGCTCGGATACACGGGCACCGCTGTCGGTGGTCGGTAACCGCTTCAAAGTGGTCCAGCCTGAAGAGATCCTGGAGTTCTATCGGGATCTGACCGAGGTGTCCGGTTTTGAGCTGGAAACCGCTGGTGTGCTGAAAGGTGGCCGGAAGATGTGGGCGTTGGCTCGTACTGGCCAGTCCGGAATGCTCAAAGGCAATGATCAAACCAATGCCTACGTGCTACTGGCCACCGCCTGTGACGGCACCATGGCAACGACTGCTCAGTTCACCAGTATCCGCGTGGTGTGCAACAACACGCTGGCTGTTGCTCTGAAGGGGTCCACCGCCAACGCCGTCAAGGTGAAGCACAACACGGCTTTCGATGCGGACCTGGTGAAGAAACAACTGGGCATCTCCGTCTCCGCCTGGGACGACTTCATGTACCGACTGAAGACCCTGAGTGAGCGGAAAGTGAAAACCATTGAGGCCAGGAACTACTTCCTTAAGGTGTTCACGGACGATTCTGGTGCTGGGGTTGGTAAAACCAATGAGCGATCCATGGCCAAAGCGCTGTCGCTGTATGAAGGCGAAGGCATGGGGGCTACGTTGGCTTCATCGGACGGCACCGCCTACGGGTTGCTGAATGCAGTAACGGAGTTCATCGATCACCAACGACGAGCCAAAACCGTGGACCACCGACTGGATTCCGCCTGGTTCGGAACCGGTGCCGCAGTAAAGAACTGTGCGTTAGAGCAGGCCATGTCACTGGTGGCCTGAGCGAATCCCAACAATCTCAAAACCGCCATAAAGCCCGCCGGAGCCTGATGCTCTGGCGGGCTTTTTTATGTCTGGAGGAAAACACCATGGGCATGCGTGCAAACACAATTCAGAAGCAGCGACCGGCCTTGCGCCTGGTCTCCACCAAGGGCCTCAGCCGGGATGAATGGCTAAAGGTACGTAAGCAGGGCATTGGTAGTAGCGATGCCGCTGCGGCCGTTGGCATGAACCCTTATCAATCCCAGTTGGAACTCTGGATGGTCAAAACCGGTAGAGATGCTGGCTTACCAAAGCCGGATTCGGACGATCCGACTTCACCGGTTTACTGGGGCCATATCCTGGAACCGATTGTGGCCGAGCAGTACAGCCAGCAGACGGGCCGGAAAGTGCGCCGGGTGAATGCGGTATTGCAGCATCCAGATCCGGAAAAGCACTGGATGTTGGCCAATCTAGATTACTCCGTGGTGGCTGATGACGACGTGCAGATCCTGGAATGCAAAACGGCAGGGGAGTTCGGGTCACGCCTCTGGAAAGAGGGTGTGCCGGACTACATACAATGCCAGGTGCAGCACCAGTTGGCTGTCACCGGCAAACAGGCAGCGGACGTGTGCGTTCTGCTGTGTGGCCAGGAGTTAAAAATCTACCGCCTTGAAAGGAACGAGGAGCTAATCGAGGCACTTTACGTGCTGGAACGTCAGTTCTGGGATTTCGTGGAAACGGATACCCCACCACCAGTCGATGGAACCGATTCTGCTGAACGTGCCTTGCGTCATCTGTACCCAGTAGACAGAGGGGAGACCCTGGACTTCAGCCAAAGCAAGGAGCTGTCCGATGCATTCGACGAACTGCTGGCCATCCGAAAGGAAATGGAAGCCCTCAGCTCCACCGAATCCCACCTGAAGCAGCGAATTGAGAGCCAGATGGGCGAGGCCTCTAGGGCAACCTTCCCGAGTGGCAGCGCGAGCTGGAAGCGGAGCAAGGATTCCGTTGGTCTCAACGTGAAACAGCTGCTGAAGGATCAGCCAGAACTGCTGGATCAATACCCACTGACGAAGCCAGGAAGCCGTCGATTTCTCATTCAAGCATAAACCCCTTTGGCCACGCGGGCGTGACGAGTGCCCCGTGGCCCTTTTTCGAAGGAGAGTCACCATGATTAAAGGTTTAGCCATTACGCCTCCGGTATTGGGGCGCATTAGCATTGGCCGGGTTGTTGAAAAGAACGGTATCCGGCTACCGCAGAAAGACGATCAATTCACCATCACCTCCCAGATCCAGGAAAAGGACACCGGGTGGGTTCTGCATCCCATTGATGAAGAGCTCAGAAAGGATGCTCCCAACGGCAAACTGCGAACCATCCCGGTACGCTTGCTGTTCAGCGATGCGGATCTCAACCTGCGGGCGGAGTACACCATGTTCGACCGCAAAAGTGGGCGACCCATGTGTGTCGGTAACGGCGACACCTGTAAGCGCCTGACGCAATCAGGAGTGCAGTCTTTGCCATGCCCGGGGCCGACGTTGTGTGAGTTCGGCAAAGGTGGCCTGTGCAAGCCCTATGGCCGCCTGAACGTGAAGGTCGGTGACGACGATGATCTCGGCACCTTCATCTTTCGGACGACTGGCTACAACAGCATCCGGACCCTTTCGGCTAGGCTGAGCTATTACCAGGCAATCTCTGGTGGTCTGCTGGCGTACATCCCGTTGGAATTGAAGCTGAGAGGTAAAAGCACGACGCAGAGCCATCGGACGCCAATCTACTACGTGGACTTGGTGATCAAGGAAGGGGTGTCACTGCAGGAAGCGGTGGCTGAGGCGCGGGAAAAGGCCAGGCAGGTGAAGGAGGAGGGCGTTGACCAGGCGGCGCTGGATGCTGCGGCTGCGAAGGGATTTGGTAATGCCCTATTTGAGTATGATGAGGATGAAATAAACCAGGTGGTTGAGGAGTTTTACCCTGCTGCTGCAGACGAGGATTCGTTGGGTAATAACTCTGTTGTCTCAAGGCTGAGAAAAGACTTAGATTCGAAAAAGCAGGTACCTATATAGCGTCTTTTTGAGCGGTCCAAATGGGCCGCTCATGAGTGGCTATTTAACTTTTTTTTGGTTGTCACATTTCCAATCGGCTTAAGTATCATAAATTAATGCACGGTAACGTAACGAGAAATATTGTCCAAGCTTTGAGAAACATTTGTTGATTCAAATTCCCTCGCGATTTCGGCGATCGAAACATCGTGCCCATCTTTTGGATCTTTGAATGTTTTTTGGATATCTGCACCAGCTACCACCATTGCATCGAAAAGCTCTCTTTCATCGAGTTCCACCGCCAACATCAATGGTGTATATCCCTTGATTGGGCTTGCATGCTCTGCATCGACGTCAGCCCCTGATTCGATCAAAAGCATTGCAATTTTCCGCAACGCTTTGGCACTCGTGTTTTCGAGGATATTTTTATACATTGCATCAAGAAAAAGCTCGGCAGCTATTTTAGATAGCCCAGTTGCAGTATTTTTCAGTAACGATCGTTTCTGTTGTTCCATAGTGAAACCAGACATGCCTTGTGCCTGTCGACGTATTGAGTCGAGTGCTTCTGGAGTAATCGGCATAGACATTTGATGCTTTTTAGACAGTTCGGGGTTTTTTACAATTCCTATGAGCTTGAGGCACACGTTCAACGCAGTTTGCTCATCTGTTTTGCCTCGACCCCTTGGATCTGCGCCCATGCTCAGAACCGCTTGAACCACGTCGACCCTGCCAGACTCAACTGCTGATATGATGGGCAAAAGTCTTTTCTTCTGAGTTCTTTTATTGAGTGTATTTGGGTTATGTGGAATGTCTTTCAGAAAATGAAATAACTGATCATCCAGTGTTCTGTAGAGAGGGCCGCCTAGAACAAGATTTGCTTCGTTCACTTCGGTGATGTTTAAGGCTTCTAGGGCCATTAATATCGGGGTGTCACCAACTTCAGAAGAAACGTTAACATCTGCGCCTTTTTCAATTAATTTCTTACATACTGAGACGTCTTCGTTGATTGCAAACCAAACTAATTGAGGCATAACTCTTTGCCAAGTTTCGCCAACCTTCATATTTCTATTAACATTGCGATAGTCTGGCTTAATTTTAGAAATATCTGTAAATACCAGCGGACCGATAGTTACCTGAGAAATTTTGTGATCGACTCCAGGAAATAGGCCGTCCTTAGGAAAAACCGTGCTGAAACCTGATTTCCATAGGTCCATCTCCCAGTCCTCAATTGTGTCAGTTACCTTTTGAGATGGTTTGTTATTTCTGATGGATGGTATGTCGTACCCAAAATTGATGAGTGACCATTTCAGTTGCTTGAGAAAAACTCGGTCAGGATTTGGTAAACAGGCTGCTACTGAAATCGATTCCTCAGCTATGAGTCTTTGATTGTCTCCAGCGCAAAAAAGTGCGCCATAAAATGCGCATTTATATAATTCGCTGGCATTCTGCAAATCGCCAGCGAATACATGCCAACGAGCATCGTGCCAGTCAATCCAATACTGGGTAGATAGTAAGACGTTGGACGCCAAGATCTGCTCCCTGACCTGATCAATTATTATTCGATATGTACCAGGCTCCCGTTTTTTGACCGTCCGCCTTAAGTCATTTTGTAATCGAGCTATGAGGCGAATTTCAGGCCCTAATTTTCTTTGCGTGACTTCTTGTTGCATTTTAATCGCGGACCCAACTGATACTTGGTCATCTGCACCCCATAATGCCAATCGTGCCTCATCCAGTAATAACGGACCTAAAGGTTGCCCTTTAATAAAATCTATTGCTCTTGAAATAAAAAGGAGAGTCTTAATTTTTTCCCAATTTACATCGACAGGTCGATCGGATGTGTCGGTTTCACTTAATAGCAATATCGATCGCGAGGAGGGTAGCTCAATGCCTCTGTTCCAGGAAGATATCATGTCCTTGCGCTCTTTCTTGAGGCTGGATAAATGAACGCTCCACTGTGGTGTTTTTTCATCGATCCACGCCAGAACTTTGCCGACAGTGCTTCCGTGGCTTGAAAACCAGATGCTGGGGTGGGGGCCGCCAACCTCTTCGTGAATCTCACCCATCAACTCTGTGACTCCATCTTTAATGCAGGTCTTGATCAGGATTTTAAGAACTGATTCACGGGTCAATCCGTCCGCAGGTATCCTGCCTACGATTTGGTGCAAATATTTTTCTAGAAATCTGTTTAGGGTTCTCAAGGTAGCTTCTGCAGTTACTGGTCCCATAAACTTCTTGGTAACGACGAAAAAATCCGTCTCAACAGCTGCACGTAGTTCTCTCGGGTCATATGTTCCCTTTCCGGCCAGCTCATCTAGACGCTTGTTAGACTGCTTTAGGTCTAAAGCGCGCAAAATACAGCGCAATATTTCGAAAGGATTTGGGTATGGAGAATCAGCCTGCATTGAACCTACCCTGTCGGTTGCTTATGTGTTTTATATCTCGGTTGAAGTTGTACCATGCTCTCACGTCACTTGGTGTAGATGGGACGGTTAGGCGGGTGCCACCAGGAGAAATTATTGATGCATGTTTTTTCCCATTTCTGACTGTCCAGCCGGACCTGATCAAAGTACGAACTGTCTGATTGATGTCTTTATCATTACTATACCGCTTCACGCTTCACCTCCAAGGAAAGGTCAGCTTCTCATCAGGAAGCTGACCTTTTCATCACGATTTATTTGCCCTTATTGGAGGGAGCGTTGCCGCGACCACCGCCCGACTTGTTGCCAGTCGTGGCAGGCCAGTTACCACCTGGACCTTTGTGACTTGAAGGACCGCGACCGCCTTTGTTCGAGTTTGATTTTGCCATTGTGATTTCCTCTTTGTTGATGCACCCAGGATTGGGTAAGTGCAGAGTACGTCGCAAGGCGAAATGCATCAGCTAGGCAGTCGGCTGAAAAATTCTGGATTTTACACATCGTGTAAAAAATTAATGAAAACAACAGAGTGTTGCGGCTGAGGAGCGCAACTGACTGCGTAGTGGTATCCATCCATAAATCTCTGACGCGAGTCGGCTTCCAGGCCATAAAGAATTCAAGCGATCACATGGCAAGGAATTACCAGTTAGTCTAACCTACTGATTGAATGGCGGGAGTCGCACCTATGCAGGCCTTTTCCTCATCAGCAAACTCAATTCGGAAACACGTCTTTACGATGTGATAGCGCTCGGTTTAAATCCTATTCAAGCCCAAAAGCAAGGAAGCGGGGATGTATCCTTGAAAACCAATTATGTACTAATTGACTTTGAAAACGTGCAGCCGAAAAACCTTGAACTGCTCAAGGGTCATGGCTTCAAAGTGATCGTTTTTGTCGGTTCGAAGCAGGTGAAAATTTCGTTCGATCTCGCTTGTGCAATGCAGGCTCTCGGCCCTGATGCCGAATACGTAAAAATTGAGGGAAATGGGCCAAACGCTCTGGACTTCCATATCGCGTTCTACATTGGGAACATCGCGGCAAAAGATCCCGATTGCTACTTCCATGTCATTTCAAAGGACACCGGCTTTGATCCGCTGATCAAGCACCTGAAAACTAAAAAAATCTACGCTCAGCGAGAAAAGGATATCTCCGAAATCCCACTTCTCAAGATTGCTAACTCCAAGTCTATGGCTGAGCGTATCGATGCTATCGTTGAATTTCTTAAAGCCCGCGGATCGGCCAAGCCAAGAGCCGTAAAAACGCTATCTAATTCAGTGAATTCCCTATTTATGAAGAGGCTCGAAGAGGAGGAGTTGGCGAACATCATGGATGAGCTCGTGCGCCAGAAAATCGTTGTTACGAATGGGTCGAAGGTAAGTTACCAGTTACCCGGGAAGTCGTGACACGTGTTTTGGGCTGAAGAGGCCCACTGACGAAAAACTGCGTTAGGACCAAGGAGAAGCAGCAGTGACTAGGTTACCGATGCCGCTATATCACGGGACGTCTACTTTATTTTTGAAGGGGATACTTGACGCAGGATTGGGCGGGAAAAATCCCATTGAGTCTTGGGGTGTTTTTAGCTTCGTTGAAGAACTCTGGCCACTTGTAGAAAAAAATCTCGCTAAAGAAGAAGAGTTCATGCTGCGAGCGGATGCCTTCTCAAGAATGGTCAACCAGACATCTACCGCGATGAATTTCCAGCATGGCGACACTTACCTCTCGCCAAGCCAGATGACGGCAGCTCGGTATGCGTCAAACAAGCCCTACGGTTCCGAAATTCTAAGCTATGCACTGGAATTTCTTGAGGAATTGGTTCGTAGAAAAGTGGATGGCGTTACAGATGGGCTCTACCAACGGCATCCGAAAATCTTTGACTTTATGAATATTTCTCCTGCTCCATTGATTATTGAAGTTGTAAATTGCCCTGTGGAATGGCTAGTCACGGAAAATGGTGGAAATGCCGGTGACCAGGTAGAACAAATTGTTAACTTCTGGAACTCTGACAAAAGAATGCTCGAAATTATCGGTCAGCAAACGAACTTTCGGCTTACAAATCCAATCGGAGCTGACGGTCTGAGAATTTGGCTGCTCAATGTTTTGCGATGGCGCAATTTCAACCCTGAGTATCAAAAGTTTTTGCTTGATTTGAGTGACGTACCAGGCGGCGGTTTACCCGTAAATGCATGATAAATTTCTTTCCATTTGGGTCTTGTGGGAAGCGCAAGTGAGCGATACGGACAGCTTTTTAGCGGAAATGGCGATCCGGGTATCGGCTCAGAAAATACGTCGACAACTCAGCGAGATCTTGAAAGGGGGTCCATATAACCCGGATCTATTGGATTCGCAGATCAGGCGCGGCGTTTCTCGCTGCGTCGCAAATCATCGGGGTGATGTGTATCAAGGTCACTATCCTAGTCAGGGCAATGACTTGGTGTTTGGTGTAACCTCTATCGACACTCAAGATGTAGCGGGTTACCTGATGAAGTGGTCTGGACTCGACGAGCTGGTAGGCTGAGCGTTTTCGACATAAATAAGACCAGGGACCAAAGAGGTCATTAATGAAAGATGTACTAGCAACGTGTAAACCTCGCCCAGAAATCCTAGCGGGCACCTTCAACCCAGCCATATTTACGGCACGCCTGAGTCAGGTATTAGATGATTATCGGGATGGAAAGGCAGTAGAAGGTGCTGATTCGCTCTACTCAGATCCCATGGCGTTTTTTCGTGATGCGACCCATCCAACTCAGGGGCTGTGTTCCATTGTCGACAATGCGATGGCTCGTCTCGTGGAAGGCGACAAGTCGCGGCCAGCTATGCAACGCCTAGACACAGCTTTCGGCGGAGGTAAGACTCACACGCTGATCGCACTGACCCACGTTGCTAAGCAGGGCGCTCGGTTGGAGTCTGTTACTCAAAGCATTTTGCCAGCCAATCGACTGCCAGAGCCTGGTGCTATACGGGTGGTTGGTATTATTGGGGATACCGTGGACACCCTGCGGGAGACCACAGGGGGTACAGAGCCCAAGCCAAATACACTCTGGTGGTTGATTGCTCAGCAAACCCTGGAAGCAGACGAACAACAGCCTATATCGTCGCGTTTGGACAGTGCGGCTTCACCGGGTTCGCCCGAGTTTTTCGATACGCTTTTTGGCGGCAAAAAAACCGTTTTGATTGTTGATGAAATTGCTCAATACCTTTCCAGGATGGAAGCGGCTTTCCCAGGTCAAGGGGCAGAGCAGGCAGCTGCATTTCTAATGGCGCTCTCTACTTATGCTGAGGGTAACGACAATCTTGTAATCGTAATCAGCCTAGCCTCAGCAACCAATGCCTTTGGCGACTTCAACAAAATGATGAACAACCTCATGTCGACCCATAACATGACGGAGCAGCAGGCTGAAGCAACCACAGAAGCAGCTCACAAGGTTGTAATGGACGTGGTATCCCGGGCATCAGAATCCACCACGCCCGTCCAGGAAGGCGATCTATCCCGGATCATGGCCAAGCGACTGTTTGTCACCGTTGATCATGGAGCCGCAGCTGAAGTAGCTGATGCGTTCATTGAAACTTATCGGCAAGCAGGTTCAGATCTGCCGGCAGAGACGAAAAATGCAGAGTTGCGGGATCAGCTTGTTACTCATTATCCGTTCCACCCCACATTGATTGAGTTTCTGTCGCAGAAACTTGCGCTCGTAGAGAGGTTCCAGGGTACCCGGGGCCTGCTCCGAACTTTAGCACGAGTCGTGCGTAGGGTTTGGGAAGCCAAACTCAGCATCCCACTGATCCAGAGTGGGCATATTGATCTGGCAGATGGCACCATTCGAGGCGAACTACTTGGTCAAACCAACAATACCGATTTCACAGCCGTGCTGGATTCGGATATCAGCAAAGCCTCGGGGACACAATCTGCCGGCCAAACGGTCGCCAATATGCTCGATACAATCAATCCCCATCCGGAAGGGTATCCGGTCCACGAATGGGCCTGGCGGGTGGTGTTCCTTCACAGCTTGGTCGGCCGGGGTGGTGGTCTCAACGACGACAAATTCGGTATCGATATTACCTCTGCCATCTATGAAATGGCCTCTCCATCGATTAAGCCGGCTACTGTGCGGTCGGCGCTGGAAACCATTGAGCGCGAGGCTAACTACCTGCGTGCGCGGGAAAACCGGCTCTACGCAGATACAGTACCCACACTGAACAATATCCTCCGTCGCATTGAGGCTAATGTGTTGCCTGAAGAGGCTATGGAGCGTGCTGAGCAGGTGGTTCGTGGACTCATCAAGTCCAGCCTGTTCGATATACGAGCCAACATTTCGGCTAGCGACGAAATACCGGACAAGGTGAACAAACCCCAGCTTGGCATCGTGGCCTTCAACGTGGAGAACCTGAAACCCTCTGAGTTCATTGAGCGTCGTTCAGATGCTCCGCGGCAGTACCAGAATCTCGTATTTCTGCTGGTGCCGAGTACAGTCCATCTGGATGGGCAGCATTGGAATGAACAGCGTACCCGACAAGAACATCGAACACGCCAGAACATATTGGCGCTGGCAGGAAAAGCCATCGCCATCGAGCGTTTGAAAGCCGATCCGGATAACTGGGGCGTACGCCACGACCAACTGAACAAAGATGAATTTAAACAAAGGGCGGCGAAAAGCCCGCAAGAGCTAAGAACCGCTATTGATGAAGCCTACCGCTACCTTGTTTACCCGGGGCGTGACGGCGGAATCATCGTCACCCGCGATCTTGGAAAGCGAGGTAGTGGCCCCACAGCTGGCGGCTCCAGTGGATTGCATCTGGAAGACGCCATTCTTAAGCAGCTGGCGGATGAAGGTGAGCTGATTACAGAGGAGCGCGCGACAACTCAGGAGGTCTGTTTGCTTCTCGGAAAGCTGATTTTTGAAAATCACAAGCAAACAGACGTAGCTAGAATTGTCGAAGGGTTTGCGACACGTCGGCACTGGCCAATATTGCAACGCCCTGGTTTGCTTACTGATGTACTGCGCGAAGGAGCAAACCGGGGGATCTGGTGTGTGGGCCATCTTCCGGACAAGAACGCACCCAAGCCAGATAGCCTTTATCACAAAGATAACCCTGTTCCCATTACCGAAGAGCTGGACGGCGAGGGCTGGATTGTTTGTACTAAAGAGCACGCCAAGCAACTCGGCTGGCTCGAAAGCATTGTTCGGAATCCAGATACCATCGCCAAATGGGCAGAACAGGCCATCGAAACCGCAGTGGAGCTGGATACAGACAAACTGCAGGAAGTTGTTCAGAACGAGCATGACAAAATCGACCCGAACATTCTGAAGGACCAACTCACAAACCTGTTGGCTCAGAAAAAAGTGGTCGCCTATCCGAAGACAAGCTTCAAGGATGGCAAACCAGACCCTGAACAGGCGCAGACTGGTAGCAACATACCGTTGGAAGGCGTCAAAGGCGCGGTAGTGGTACCCTATCACGTTGCTCAGGAGCGCGGCTGGATTAAAGTGGTTCAGGCCCAGCGGAAGATCGCGCAGATCAAAGATCCTGCCAATATTGGAAGCTTGCTGAATCTGTTGTCCGGTAAGGCTTTGGAAAGCTCCAAAACTGAGATCGCTGCATTGCAACTGCAGGGGCACACCGCTGAAAAAGCAGTGTTCCAGATGCAGTTTGGTGCCACAACATTGGGTGAGCTGGTCAAGAATAGAGATATCTTTGCCGGTGTAAAAACCCGTATCAAGTTTGACAAAGGTGGCATCGCTCGCCTGGATATCGGAGAAGTAGACCCCAACTGCAAATTCATGTCCTACGTCGACCAGCTAAAGAGCTAACACGCATATGGCAGCTGAATCAGGCCAAACGAATTACGCCAGGCAAAAGCCGGGCAAAGCTCACATTGACGAAGCCAACCTGCAAAGGTTGGCTAAGAAATCACCCTATACTTTGCGCCTTACGCGCCAGAAAAAACTGACGCCACCTGTAATGGTAATTAAAGAGCGCATCGCCCCTGAAGATCGAGACGACATTGAGGGCCTGACCAACCCACGCGCCAAGCATGTGGAGCGCGGAGTGCTGCATGGTGAATCTGTTAGAGCCTGCTTGCCAGTGCTCAAACGGATTCTGGAGGAGGTCAAAGACGACCAGGGGATTTCTCTAAACCTTGAAAAATTGATGACGCCTGAGGGCATCAAGAGAAGCGATCTCAACTTGCCGCTGGATGAAGCTGCAGGTGCGAGACTAGCATTGTTCTTCCGACTGCAGACCAAGGTCAAAGACACCGACCGGATCGAATTAATTGGTCGCAGGGTGGCCATGTTCTCCCGTGAGGAAGCCGTGTACTGGCTAGCTAACGTGACAACCTCGGATCCAGCATTACGAAGCTGGGCGATCAGTGGCTTACGGATGATGCTTTGTGGCGAGTCCGGGGACAAGCGCACAACCCGTATTCTGGAAAGGCTCAGAGCTCGGGGCTAACTCTTCCGTCTGTAAAACACCACACGAATTAATTTCCGGCAGATTCTGTCGGTGCGAACATCAAGGAGTAATCATGCCATTGTCTGACCAGCGCCTGATTGAAGCAGGTTTTCCGTGCCATCAGGTTGGGGCAGAGACTCAGCGGGAGAGGGGCGCAAGCTCTGCGCTGCCTCCGTTGTATTACCTGCATGTTTGGTGGGCGAGGCGGCCTCTGACGCCCAGCCGTGCGGCGATATTGGCGTCACTATTGCCGGCAGGAACAGACAATGATGAATTTATTAAAAATTTGGGCATTGTTCGGCATCAGGTTGTTGTTGCGGATGATCGCTGGACACTAGTTGACTCCAAATTGTTAAACCGCCTAGAGCCCTCAGGCGAGGAATTTTTGCTAGAAGTGGACAAAACAGTCCTTGCTTCTTTCGAAAAGGAGCAGGCTCGACGTTCCAAAAACCGTGAGCTGATTTCTAAGCTAGAGGCTGCAGGCCAGGAACTCTCGATTGATCCAGTGGTGCAGCTTTGGAAGTCTGAATCCAAGCCGCTTCAAGACATCCATGTGGGTGAGGTTTATAGGGTTGTGCTGGCAACGTCTGATCCTGCTGGCGTCAAAGACAAAATTGAATTTGCAAAGCGGAGCGATGTGACAGAGGTTTTGGGAGGCTCCCTAAGATGGGATGATGAAGATTCATACGGTTATTCTCGGGCTTTTGCAACGCCGATAGCGCCTGTCAGCGAACGCGATCGCAAGGTCGTTCTAGATCCGACCTCCGGTGGTGGGTCGATTCCTTTTGAAGCGCTTCGACTCGGACACAAAGTTATAGCCAATGAACTCAATCCTGTCGCTAGCGTGATTCTGGCTGCAACCTTGGATTATCCAGTCAGGTTTGGAAAATCGCTGCTCGACGATATTAAGTCATGGGGCGAAAGGCTTCGAGAAACCGTGGAAGAGCAGATGCTCCCTTTCACACCCTTTAGCCCTATTCCAATGGAAGAGCATAGCAAGCTAGTAAAGGTGCTGGAGAAACACCCGGAACTCGTGGACGACTACGCGACAGAGCACGATCAAATGGGGTTGCTCTACTGTCGTCAGGTCACCTGTCCACATTGCGAGGGTGATGCTCCCCTATTAAATTCTCAATGGTTAGCCAAATCCGGGGAAAAATGGGGTGTTGCTGTAAAGCCCCGACCAGATAGAACCGTGCGTTTTGAACCTTTCCGTGTTGGCTCAGATAACAAGGGTCCAAATGGCGAGAGCCTGGATGCAGGCACGGTAACCCGGGCTGTAGGCCAGTGTGTTCACTGCCAGCAAGCCATTGCTGGCGATGAGATCAAACGTCAGGCCCGAGGTGAATCTGAGCTGGGTGCCTGGAAAGACGTGCTGTACTGCGTTGTCGGAATTCGGCTGGAACCGAAAGTAGATAAAAACGGCAACGTTCAGCGAACTAAATCCGGACCGAATGCGGGACAAATTAAGACAACCAAAATCCGCTATTTCCGCGCGCCTAATGAGATAGATCGCCAAGCTATTCAGTCGGCGGCAGAGGAAATGGATAAGCGATTATTCGATTTCGAAGTCAAAGGTCTCGTGCCTAACGATCCATTCCCGAAAGGCAACGATATGCGCCCGGTGAATTATGGGATGCCCACCTGGGCAGACATGTTTACACCACGCCAGTTGCTAGGCCATCTAACGGTTATGGAAGCTATACACGACCTCAAGCCACTCATCATAGAGGAGCTAGGATACGAGCGTGGCCGAGCAATTATTACGTACCTGCAATTCATGCTTGATAAGATCACTGATTATAACAGTCGCCAGACCCGTTGGGAGTATACCCGCGGTGTGATAAAAGGAGGATTCGGACGGCATGATTTCTCTCTTAAGTGGACTTTTGGAGAAATGGTTTATGCTGGACCATCATCTGGTTTTAGGTGGGGCATATCTCAGATAGTTGATGCTTATGCTTCGATTAGCGAGTTAGTTCAAAAGAGACATGCTATTGGTTTAAAAGAAGCTGACCTCGTCACACTACAGGGCTCTGCTACCTCAATGCCAAGTATAGCTGACCACTCTGTTGATGCAGTGGTAATGGATCCACCGTATTACAACAACGTTCAATATAGTGAGCTTTCAGATTTTTATTACGTCTGGCAAAAGCGGACGTTGGGTGACCTATATCCAGATTGGTTTGAAAGTGGCATTACAAATAAGGAAGCGGAGGCCGTCGCAAACCCTGCTCGTGATGGTGGTGAGAAGCCTGCTAAAGCACGATATGAAGAGTTGATGAAGGGAATTTTCTTCGAGTCCAAACGGGTGCTAAAGCCGGACGGCATCATGACTCTGATGTTTACCCACAAGTCCCAAAATGCGTGGGAAACCCTTACCAATGCATTGATTCAATCCGGATGGGATATCACAGCCTGTATGCCTGTTGAATCTGAAAGCGGATATTCGACCCATCAGATGAATATGGCATCCGCAGCTTCAACGATTTTCATCGCTTGTCGCCCGGCAAACCGTGAAGGTCGTATGCCTTCAAGCTGGGCCTATGAGGTTAAAGGCAAACTGGAAACCGCCGTCCGTGAAGGACTAGTTGAATTCGAGCAACTTAAGCTAAATGCTGTCGATAGGATGATCGCATCTTGGGGCAGGGCTTTGCGAGTTTACTCCGAACATTGGCCAGTCCAGGACGGTGACGAGGAAGTCCCACCTACACGCGCGATGCAGGAAGCTGCCCGCGTTGTGGCGGAGGAAGAAGTCAGCCGCCTGTCTGGCGGTATGGTTACCGTTGACGACCTAGATGCTGAAACCCGACTGGCCGTGATTGCATTGGGAATTAACGGACTCGGTGACTTCGCCTACGATGATGCTCTACAAATGAGCCGGTCCCTAAACTTCCGGCTGCAACTGCGTAACGGTAATTATCGCGTGACTGACGAGGCTGTGGCTTATGCTAACGAGGGCGGGGATCAACTCGCAGCCCCGCTGGCTATCAAGGGCAATAAGTTACGCCTCTTGAAGCCGGAAGAAAGAAGCGAAGTTCGTCTGGAAAACCCACAAACCCTGTGGGATGTGCTCAATGGCGTGATCGTTACCTATCGTGAGGGCGGCATCGTTGCAGCCAGGAACTTCCTGGCTGAACACGGTAGAACCGAAAGCCCGGCTCTGCGAGGTCTGCTCAAAGTCTGGGCCAAAGAGTGTCGTGACGATGCCTTGCGTCGTGAGGCCCAATTGATCGATTACGAACTATAACAAAAACAGGGATATGAGATGAGCTCAATCAAAGGCTCCGAGCTGAAGTTGCATAAAGTTTTTTCGAGCGATTTTCAATTCGAGATTCCAGACTACCAGCGCCCCTATTCCTGGCAGGTTGAACACGCCGAAGAGCTGTTTGATGATTTGTGGACATTCAGGGAACAAGAAGATAAAAGCGAGGAATATTTTCTTGGGAGCATTGTACTGATCAAGGATGACTCTTCCAGTCAGGCGGATGTTGTAGATGGACAGCAGCGACTTACCACATTAACTATTCTGCTGGCGGCCATAAGAGACAGGCTTTTGGGGCATCCCAAATGGGGTGGTGCTTTTGATAAGTACATAATGGAGCCGGGTGATGTCACTCTGGACCTTTCCCCGAAACCGCGTCTGTTTTTAAGAAAGAAAGATCGAGAATTTTTCGAGCAGTATATCCAGAGCCTTGGCGGTCTTGATGAGTTAGATAGGCTTGACGTTAGCCGTTACAAAGACTCGAAGCTGAACCTCATTAACAATGCAAAAGCCTTCCAAAAACGCTTGGCTGACATTGAGCAGGATTTGGTCGGTCATTTCGGTCAGTTTATTGTTCAGAAATGCCTCCTGGTTCTGGTAACGACCGAAAATTTTAAATCCGCCTACCGCATTTTTTCGGTAATGAATGACCGAGGCATGGATCTGGCGCCCTCGGATATCCTTAAAGCTGACATTATTAGCAGCATTGGAGAGCACGAACGCGAGCGTTACACCGAGCTCTGGGAGGACGTAGAGGATCGGCTAGGCCGCGAGAACTTCAATGATTTGTTTGCACACATTCGGATGATTTTCCGAAAGGAAAAGTACCGCCGTTCGGTGCTGGACGAATTCACGGATTATGTGGCAAGGCCATACGGCAATAGCAAAAAGTTGATGGACGACGTCCTTCTGCCCTATGCCGGCACGCTTGAAGTCGTGCTCGACAACAGTTTCAAAAGCGAAGCGAATGCAGCGGAAATTAATCGCCTGATTGAGTGGCTTCACTATCTGAATAACAAGGATTGGGTGCCAGTTGCGATGGAGTTTATTCGAAAATTCGATCGGGATACTGAGGCACTTAAAGCGCATTTACGGATGTTGGAGCGCTTAGGTGCAAGTCTGTTTATCAGGGGCATTTATGCCACCCCCCGTATTGACCGATTCGGCCAGGTATTGCGAGAGCTTGAGCAGGGTAAGGATCTTTTGCAGGCCGATTCGGCTCTTAATCTCGATACGAGGGAGCAGAAAGACACCCTGTATTGGCTGAACGCAAGCGTTTATCGTTATTCCAACCGCCTTCGTTCTTACATCATGATGCGTATTGATTCCTTTATGTCTGACCAGCATATGAGCTATCGCGATCGGACAAAAACAATTGAACATGTTTTGCCACAGAATCCCGCATCTGACTCAGAGTGGCGTTCCAACTGGACCGACGAGGAGCGTGAGCATTGGGTTGATCGCGTCGGTAATTTGTTGCTGCTAAGTCGGACCAAGAACTCAGAAGCGTCCAATTATGATTTCACTAAGAAGAAGGATCGATACTTCAAAAGCAAATCGGGCGTCTCAAATTTTGCGACCTCAACTGATGTATTAAACTACGACGCTTGGACTCCAGCTGAATTGGAAGAACGTCAGAAAAAATTGATGCGGATTCTGAGTGATAAATGGTCCCTGGATGCAGGAATGAGTTGGGAAGAGCTGGAAAAAGTCTGATTACTCCGTCTGAACAGTTACCTCATCTTTACCGACCCTTGCGATATAGCCGTATGGAGCTTTTATGGCGTTAACGGATTACCCCTGGGAGCCCTCCTATGCGTCGTCTGACCTGAATGACGACGGTCGTGAAACCGACATTCTTCAGGACTTTTATATCCCGATCTTGGAAAGATCTTCAGTCTACGACCGCGTAGCCGGTTATTTTACGTCTACCTCTCTTGCTTCTGCTTCCAAAGGGTTTTCTCGATTTGTTGAGAACGAGGGCAAAGCTCGCTTCATCGTTGGGATGGACCTCGATCCGGACGATGCAGAAACCATCCTGAGGGTGAAGTCGGGGAAAGTCGAAGATGCTTTGCTAGCGGAGTTGATAGATTTAGAGAAATGGCCAGACTCGGTTCAGCATGGGATGCAGCTGCTCGCTTGGATGCTGGCCCATGAGCACCTGGATATCAAAGTAGCCCTTCGCGTGCATCGTAAGACCGGCGAGCCTAAGCCTATGAATTTCGATGGCGATGGTTATATGCATGAGAAGTGGGCCATCTTTGGCGATGGTCAGGATGAAATACTGATTTCTGGTTCATTGAATGAGTCCCGGACGGCTTTAACGATCAATGCAGAAAACATCGACCTTTCAAAAACCTGGGGAGTCGATCCCGACTGGGCAAGGAAAAAATTTGCCAAGAAACACAAAAGCTTTGAAGCAATGTGGAGCCATAGACACCCCTGGATCCGCACCTACGATTTACCGAGGGCTGTGCGCGAGCGAATTATCAAGTTTGCCGGAAACATTGACTCCTTTTTTGAAATAGATGGAACCCCTGCGGACCTTCCACCGTTACCCGCCCCTCCTGAAAGTATCAATGAAACTATTGCCGAACCTTCATTGCTTGAGAAGATTCGGTTCGCATTGATCCGTTTGGCCCCTTTGCTTCCAAACGGTCAGTACGTGGGTATGGAAACCGCGCCTATTGAGCCTTGGCCTCATCAAAGGTTTGTAGCTATCCGCTTGATTGATACCTATCCAAAAAACCATTTGCTGTGCGATGAGGTTGGACTTGGCAAAACTATTGAAGCTGGCTTGGTTTTCCGCGCCCTGTGGCTGAGTGGGTTCGCTAAAAGTATTCGGGTGTTCGCACCGGCCTCACTTACGGGGCAATGGATGCATGAAATGGCGGAAAAGTTCTACATGAGCTTCGTCCGGCGAACCAATCGCTCTGGTGCTTGGGAAAGAAAGAACCTTTCGATTGAGCAGCCAATTACAGGCTCTGGGAAGCTGTTCGATGAACCCTTGGAGGTTATCTCTACAGGGTTGTTAGTGAATCAGACTAAAGGCCGCATCCTTCAACACATGCCGGACACGGATGTCGTCTTGCTGGATGAGGCCCACAAAGCTAGGCGGCAGAATCCTGATAACCAGGATCGAGATCCAACTTTCAACAAACTGTACAAGGAGGTGCACGGCCCGCTTTACAAGAAATCGAAATCTTTTCACCTTGCAACAGCCACGCCGATGCAAATAAACCGTGTTGAGGCATTCGATCTCCTGAAGGTGATGCCAACGGCCGGTAACGTGCAGTTTTCTGAGGATCTGTGCGAACTTTTTTATCGCCTCCGGGACAAGCTGCTTGAGGGAGAAATCCTACAGCCGTATGAGGTTGACTGGCTGCAACGATACCTTGCAAACGTGAGGGTTAGCGCGCCCGAACAATGGGCTTTTGTGAAAGAGAGTGTGCTGGGGGTCATGGATGGGAATAATCTGGAGACATTCGTCAATACGGGGTTTGAACCTTTCGGAGGCTGGCAACACTATTTAACGGCAATCAGCATGCTAGCCCCACTTGGAAGAAGCATGTTGCGCCATACTAGGTCGCTCTTACGCGAGTATCAGCGGGAAGGGCTTCTTAAGGAGAATCTGGCCTGGCGCCACGTTGAACCGAGAGTAATAGGGCTGAAGCCAGTTGAGCGCGCTGTTTACAACAAACTGCAAGATTATTGTGCTGGCCTGGCAGAGCATATTGCTGCCAACATGGAAGAGAACAAACAGCAAGCTGCGATCGGATTTTACCTGAGTTTTCTAAGGTTGCGGTTTGCCTCATCGTTTGAAGCACTTAGGCTTTCCCTTGAGCGCCGTCTCGAAAAAATTGCTAAGACGCTTGATCATAAAATACTCCATTCAGAATTGGTTTCAGGCTCGAGGGATGAGCTTGAAGAGCTGGATGAGGCCGAATTAGAAGGCTTGGTACTTAAAAACCGAAATGAAGCTGATCTTGTATGGGAGCAGGGCGCTGTCGATGAGCTGCTCATTGAGTTAGCGAAGCTGCCCTCTGTGCCTTCGAAGACGCACCAGCTGCTTACCGAGATTCAGGCGCGAACAAAGCCTGGCGGTGGTCGCGTGCGGCAGTTGGTTGTTTTCACGAGGTACACAGACACACTTCATTACCTACATCGCATGCTGTCGCTCAAGCTTCCAAATTGCCCTATAGGAACGTTTTCTGGAGAAGGCGGGACATTGCGCAAACCTGGCCAGTCGAAGCCTGAATCGCTTGATAGGAATATGATCAAGCAGCGCTTCGTGCAAGGCCAGATTGATATTCTGCTTTGTACGGACGCGGCGGCTGAAGGTCTTAACCTGCAAAGTGCGGACCTTCTGATTAACTTTGATTTACCTTGGAACCCGATGATGCTTGAACAACGCATTGGGCGGATTGATCGAATAGGACAGCATCACGAGCACATCCACGTTTCGAACTATCTCTATCAGGGGAGTGTTGAAGAGGTGGTTTATGTTCGGCTAGTACGGCGTTTTCAGGATGCTATGAGTGTTGCAGGCGAGTTGCAGTTTTCCTTGTTACCAATCCATCAAGAAGATTTTGAAGACCTTGCTAAATCTGATCATGAGCAGGGTAAGATCTCAGAGGCGGAGCTCATTGTGAGAGCAGAGCAGCATGCTCGAAAAATTCAAGAGCGGCAGTCGCTTACGCAGTACAAGGCAGCTGAGCAGCGTGAGGCTTACGAGAAAATGTTTGATGCGCACGCGAAGAGAACCTTGCCAGTGACTCTATGTGATATCTGGGACTCGCTGGTAACCAGCGAATACTTGAACGAGCTTGGCTGCACGATTGAGGCTTTCGCTGAAGGAGAGGCATTCTCGCTCAAGGGTATTCCAGGGGTGCCAGATGAAACATTGCTTACGACCTCACGAGCATTGATAGAGCGAGGGCTGAACGAGGGCGATATCAGAGACCTTCGATTTGCGACCTATGGAGATCCGGTTTTCGAAATGCTGCTAGACCATCTCACCACGGGCCTCCAGGAAATCCATGAGGCCTGGGATAACCGCAGGCCAGTGTCATTGGTTGGTAATGAGGAAATTGCTTTCAGCACTGTAAGAGAAGCTTTGGATCATACAGAAAAGCTGTCAGGACAAGTGCATATTCGACAGCGACCAACCCAGCGGTTCGTGAAAGAATCTGATAATGCGGGTCGCCAACAGCTCAGGGAATTGCTGGGAGCAACGGCCAAGCTGGCGGAACTGAAGCTCAAGCCCTCGAACGATTCGCCAGCGAATCAAATCAGCGAGATTGATCGTTTCCGGGCTGATCTAATTAAGCGGAATTCTCCTGCGGTGAAGTTTGATTTCTCGCTCGAAAACCAGAACGCCCTATTGGCATCAGAGGAAAATCTGTTGTGGCCTCTTTCGCAAGCCGGCGGAAAATTGGGACTTAGGGGCGATCCCTTGTTTATCGATGCGGCTAGATCCGTACTCTACAGGGCTTTGAGCAGCATGAAAAAAGGCGAAAGAACCCGGGATCGAGTAGTTCAGCGGCTGAGGGACCAGGTTTGATTCCGCGAAATGGGCGGGCTTACAGAGGTATTTTATTTGAGTGACTACCAGGACTTTTGTGAAACCTACGGTGGTGCAGCGTCAGACCCTGACTTCTTCGATAACTGGCTAGATTAGTATTGTTCTTCTGAACTGACTGATGAATTCGATGGTGTGCATGTAATACCGAAGGATACCCTTGTGAAAATCGACTTAAATGGTTTCCGGACGAGTATATGAGGAGCGGAGTCGCTGATTCAGGTTATAGTAAAATTTAGTTTATTTAATTTTTTTGCCTCCAACTTTCACATCGTGAGGCGTTAGGTATTCGTAATTTTGAATGCAGCTGTCTGTTAAATAATAATCTGCTTCCATTTCTCTGATGACTGTCTCCATGGAGGTCGCAGAGTCTCCAAATTTTGTTGTTTTCTCAGGTGAGTTGTATTGACTAAATTTTCTGAGATAAAAGTCAAGGGTTTCAGGTTTTTCGGATTTTATTCTGTCTATTAAGTCCATTATATGGCTTTTTCTGCTTTTTCTGCCTCTTCGGAAGGGGTTGGCGGTATTTACTTGGTCCCATAGGTAAAGTCCTATCGAGCGGCGCACGTTACTTTTCTCTACGCTCCAGCGCTTTGACATAAGCCCTTCGCTTAACCTAAGGCGATCTATTGTGGATGATAGCCTTCTACTCATTTCTTTTTTTGCCTTAGCTTTATTTCTTTCTAAACTAGCTAGCTCTTCTGATTCTGCGATTACCATAAGTCCGTTTTCATATTCCTTAATTTGATCAATCTGAAGCCTGAGTGAAGATAGTACGCTGCTAACTGTGCATTTTCCTCTATCTATATATAAGGCTATTTTGTATTCATTGCAATCTCCAATAACCTGACTCCCAGGTCGCGGCCATAAGTTGCTTATTTTTTCTTTTATTTTTGATAGCTTGTCGTTCTCATTAATAAATACAGCCATATCCCATGGTTCGTATATTGCAGCCTGGTATTTTTTTGGTGATATTTGGATGCCTGGAGGGTGATCTCCTTTTTTGTTAAAAACAAAAAAAGGAATTGGGTTAAGGTCTTTGATTTTAAGATTTTTTATAATGAACGCTTCCATAAGTTCTTCTGAGCAAATTTGAGTTTGCCAAAGCTCAGTTATGGGGAACCCGTACTTGTAAGTTAGATTATGCAGCCAAAATACGACGGCTTCCTCATCGCTGCTGAGCTTATTGATAAATGCGTCATAGAGGGCAAGTTGCTCTTCAAAAAGAATGTCGATAAAGCCGTCTGCGAAGTGCCTTTTATGGAAGGCATATGTGATTCCGAAGCAAAATCCACTTAGTTCCGCTGCCAATTGTTCACTGCTTGGTGAAATCTGCCAGGATTCAGAAGGTGAAAATTTTTCTAGTAGGAGCGAAGTTTCCTCGACCAGTCGGCTGGGCTCTGGCACGCCGAGATTATCAGGGCCATGCGGTTGCCTAAATTCACGTTGGGCGTGACGGCTAGAGTATAAAAAGAGCCACAGATCACGGTGTTTTTGCTCGGCAAAACATTCATCTCGTGTGTTCTGCAAATCGCGATAAGTCTTTGATGGCGATGTTCTTTCCATATTTTTACAGCTATCTCCCATGGGGTATTGATGTCGTTATTTGGAACAGTCTGATTCCATTGTAGCTGAACCCACAGCGTACTTTGTGCAGGAGGCTGTATGAACGCAACATCAATAACTACCACTCCACCATTGAGGATCCTAAAAATCGATGAGGTCCTTGAAATGACCTCGATCTCCCGAGCAACTCATTTTGCAAAACTGAATGCAAAATCTAAAAGCTACGATCCGGATTATCCCAAACCCCTCAAACTGGGCCCTCGGTCCGTTGGTTACGTTGAGCAGGAAGTCATTGATTGGCTCCAGGCAAGAATGGAGGCTCGGTTATGAACATGGTTAATCGTCTCCCATTGCTTCCGGAAATTAATCTGCCGCTGGAGAGTCCTCGCTCATGCCCTTTGACGGCGGGAGTTGTCGGCTCGTTGGTCTCCAAAACCCAGGCCCCACCCGATTTGATTCTAATGCAAACTTTGTCGGCTTTTTCCCTCCTTTTGCAAGGGGTGATAAATGTAGAGCGTCCGGGGGTTGGAGTGGGGCCAGTATCGCTTTTTGAGTTAACGATTGCTGATTCTGGTGAGAGAAAATCCACGGTCTCCCGGTTGTTGGGAAAACCTTTTGTTGAGTTTCAATCGAGCCAAAACGATGAGTACGCAGAAAAACTGGCCTACCACGAAGCCGAAGCCGAGGTTTTTGACGATAGGGTAAAGACACTAAAGAAAAAAATTAAAAGCCAGCTCAAGAAGGGGGCGAGCGCTGATGAGTTGATGCTTGAACTGGCTAGCCTGAAGCAGGCGGCACCTCAGAAGCCAAAAAGAATTCAGCTGATTTATGAGGACGCTACAACCGAGGCAATTGCCCATGAGTTGAGCACAGGATGGGGAAACGCAGCTCTAGTGTCTGATGAGGGTGCCACCATTTTGAGTGGCAGAATTGTTCAGGACTTGCCTCGGCTTAACAAGCTGTGGTCTGCCGAGTCGTTCACTGTTAACCGTAAAAGCTCCGATAATTTCACCGTGCATGATGCGCGGTTGACGATTTCCGTTATGGCACAGCCAAGAGCAGTAGAAAGATTCATGAAAAAGAGAGGGGATGAATCACTGGGAATTGGCTTTTTGGCGCGCTTTTTGGTGTGTAATCCGATGAGCACGCAAGGTAGTCGATTTTTGCGTGGAAGCTTTGAAGGTGATGAGGATGGTTATCAAAATTACCTTCGAAAAGCCGATGAAATACTTTGCAAGCTAAAGGGCCGCGCTCAAAATTCGGAGGCTGATAAAACGCTAATGCGGTTTGCTGAGGAGGCAAAAAATTATTGGATTGGTCTCTATAATAGAATTGAAGCACATCTACAAATAAATGGTCGATTTGAGTATGCGCGTGATCATGGTTCCAAATTAGCAGAGAATATTGCTCGTATTGCGGCACTATTGTCCTGTATTGAGTACGGGGAGGGTGAACGGATATCAATTGATGTGCTGATGGATGCAGAAAGGATCGCTTTTTATTTTTCCGATGTTTTCCTGAGGTGCTTCGAGTCGCTTCCTGAATATGTTAAGGATACTAATGCTCTGCGAGAATATTTTCAGTCTGTGCGGGAAGATGGTCGCCGCTACATAAAGAAAAATAAAATTCGTCAAAGTGGGCCGCCCCGTATGAGAGATAAGTCAGCGCTGAATTACGCACTTGATAGCTTGGAGCAATATAGAGAGGTGTCTGTTGCCATTATCAATAGCGGCATGGTGGTTATTGATTTGTATCCCAACTATCCGCCAGATCCTGAGCAGTGGCGAATTTTCTGCTGTGAGAACGGAATGGCTCAATCTTATCAGTTCAGAAGTTGATGGGTCAGTATAGTATGAGCGAGTGCAAACCCTGCTATTTCTGATATTCGTATCAGAAATAGCAGGGTTTCTGCGGGTATTGAATCGGGGCGAGTAGTCTTGGTTCAGGTTTTTAGTAAATTTATATTGGCCGATGCTTTGTTCATAGTGATTTTATATTTAGTACGACATCCGCGGACTGGTCAAGGATGACGTCATTTAGGGTGTTGTCACCGAGGTTGGCGCACCACAGATAGGTGGGCAGCTGTCTTTTGATCATGCTGGACTGAGTGACTTTAATTAAACGAAGTAATTTATATTTTGTAATGATCAGTTACGACGTTAACTTTTAAACGCTCCTACCCATTAAATATGCACTTAAACGTTGAAGATGGTTGAAAATGTAACCGAAATAACCTAAATGATTGAGTTGGATACTTTTGGGTTTCTATGTTATTGGTTGCAGAGTTCATCACATAAATGGATATAGATATAGATATAGCTATAGATATGGATGTAGACACAGAAAAGAGAAAGGGCTCACACAGTGAAAGCCCAATAAAAGCAGCAATGGTTAATCAACAAGAAATAGCGATGAGGTGGGGGTGATTCCCAAAAGAATCACGCTGAAATTTCAGCAAATAAAACCTGATAGTAGAATAATTTCTTACAGCCCAGGTAATGCTATGAGGAGAACGCCTGACTCATTTAACCTGGAGACTGAAAATGGACCAATACGCCTACCACGATACCCCGACAGACGAAGAGATGCTGGATTGGTTGGGCGGATTACACAGCGGTCAAATCATTACTAATCCGCTAGGCCAGCCAATTACGATGCCCTCAGATTACCACTGGCGCAACGACCTAGTTTGGGTCGACCAACAGTTGAAAGCTATGGCTAATGCGCGGCATGCTCTTGATCACCAGCGGTTGATTCAACCAGAAGCTTTCGGCGCCGAGATGGTTATGTTGGCTCCAGATCCATTGTTAGATGCGCTGACTACAGTCTTCACCGTATTAGTGACCTTGTTTGAGAAGACGGATATTGGTCAGCACTATCGACCCAGTCCCTACGCTACTCGTTTCCTGTGGGCCTTCGGTCAGTGCGGATACCTGCACGAGACGGGATTTCGTCAACCACCCGCAATGAGCCGTCACGCGGCAGAACAGGTGCTCACAGATCTCAATCAACGCCTGGAGGCCTGGTACCACAGCATGGGACAGCCGGACTTTGCATACGAGTGTAATCGCAACCGACGCAATAGCCGCGACAATTACAAGCGCCTCTGTGAGCTCATGGAAGCACTCTTTGAGTGCCATAGTCGCCTAATGGTTGTCCGGGTAGACCTGGGCTACAGTGAGTTCGACAGCCCCTACATCGACTATGAAACGGCTCGTTACCACCGAGAACAACTCTGCCTCGCCTTTAACACCCATTCCCTGTTCAACCATCAGTTGGGGTACGCCTGGAAGCTGGAATGGCAACCCAAGAAGGGCTTCCATTACCATTTCATCTTCTTCTTTGACGGTCATCAGTGCCGAGAGGACGTTACGCAAGCCCGCCTCATCGGGGAGCTATGGCAGCAAACCATCACCGGTAATCAGGGTCTTTACTACAACTGCAACCTCGATGCTGAGCGCCGCTACCACTACAACGCCATGGGATGTATTGACTACCACGAATTCCAGAAAAAGCGTGGGCTTTTCGAGATAGCGAAGTATCTGACAAAGGTCGACGAGTACGCAGCCATGTTGGTTAAAGACAGGACCTTTCAGACGAGCCGAAAACCGTGCAGTCAGGACGGACCACGTCGTGGGCGGCCTCGCTTATATCAGAGCACGCCTTTGAATTCTGGACTCTGAGTCGACGTCGATAACGCCTAGTCTGATGTGGACACTGAGCCGCCCGGTATGACTGTTTGAACTCTCCGACAAATACTCTGAGCAATTGAAGGAGGAAGATGTATGAGAGTGCTCAGACTGGCGGAAGTAAAAGATAAAACCGGGCTGGCCAGGTCCACGCTGTACAAATACATTGATGCGGGCACATTTCCCAGACCCATCTCGCTGGGAGGTAAATCAAAAGGTTGGATTGATGCTGAAGTCCATGAGTGGTTGAAGGAGAGACAACTCGAACGTGACATACAGCATGGGCCCACTAGAGGCTGGGGCCTCTGATTTTTCCGGGAAAACAGTATGGACGGTAGTGGCTTTCTATGGACGCCTAACGAGGGCTTCCTCAGAATAACTAAGCCGCATTTCTATTACTCCCTGTAAGATCTCGACTTATTGAAATGGAGTCGAGAGTGTGGACTTCACCGGGGTAAGTCCATGTTGGAGCATAGCTTGTCCAGGTAATTAGACCATGCCTGCATCATTTCTCTTCGTTCATCTAAGAACTCCGTGCGGTTGTATGCGCGGCCATGCATATCCGCAACGCGATGACCTAACTGCATTTCAATCAGGTGGACGGAGTACTTGAGCTCCTCTTGGAGCAGAGTCCGCGCCATAGCCCGAAAACCGTGGGCCGTCATCTTGCCACCGTACCCCATCCGATCCAATGCTGCCTTGATAGCCACGTTACTCATGGGGCGTTTCGCATCCCGAGCATTTGGGAATACATACCGGCTCCGGTGCTTGGTAACTGGTTCTACTTCCCTCAGGAGGGTAACTGCCTGACGCGAGAGGGGCACAATCAACGGCGCGCCGTTCTTTGTGGTGGGGAGTTCCCACTGAGCCTTATCGAAATCGACATGCTCCCAAAGCATCTGCCTGGTGTCGCCAGGACGTGTAAACACCATCGGGGATAACCTCAAGGCAGCTGACGTAGCAAAGTTTCCCGGGTAGACATGGATGTCTTTAAGTAGCTGTGAGACTTCATCGGGGCGAACCAGTGCGTGCTGGTGTTTCACTTTTGTGTTGGGTAAGTAACCAGTCAGATCGCGGGTAACGTCGGAGTCGACTCTCGATGTTGCAACTGCATATCGGAACACCAGGCTGATAAGGGTTTTGACCCTGTGTGCGGTCTCTGTGTTGCCTTTTTTGACAATGGCATCCAAGACTTGCAGGACATCTGCGGGCTGAATGGAGCGAATAGGGCGCCTGGCCAGTAGGGGAAAGGTATAGATCTCCAGCCTTCTCCAGTTCCGAACGGCATGCGCTTCCGTCACCTCAACGTAGTGTTTCTGCTTGTACCAATCCTCACAGAGCGTGCGAAAGGTATTCTCGCCGTCGGATACACGCTGTGTGGACTCCCGCTGTCGATGCGCGCTGGGGTCGGTGTTCTGCTGGAGTAATGCCCTGGCTTCATCGCGACCTCGGCGAGCATCGGCGAGAGTCACTTGTGGGTAACTGCCCAGCGATAGCGTCTTCTCGTTACCCGCAAAACGATACCTCAGCCACCAATATTTGGACTCACCTTTGACGATCAGTGTCAGGCCGCCACCGTCTGCCAGCTTCCGTATCTTTCCGGAACCCTTGGCATTTTTTACTTCGTTGGCGGAGAGCTTATTGAGTTGGCGGGCCATGATTGTCCAGTTTGTGGGTAACGACGTCTGAAAAAGTGGTGTTACCCACAATGTTACCCGCAAAAAGTCCTGGATCTCAATAGATCCTAATCGACCTTGTTGGACCAGAAGGCATAAAAAAAGCCCCGTTTCCGGGGCTTTAGGGCGTTTCATTGGATCTTTTCAGACCCCCTGAAACTCTTGGTTGGTGGAGACGGCGGGAATTGAACCCGCGTCCGCCAGCACTGTGCCTTGAGATCTACATGCTTGTGTCCTTCTATTGATTTAACCTCTTGCGACCCGAAGGCCAGGGTGCAAAAGGCGAGTTCTTTAAATCTTAGCCGTTAGACAGTGAACTCTGGATAACGGAGCATCCCGTAAGCGATGACGTCCTGAGATGTAGCTCTGGGCTACGGGCGACCCAGTCAGGACGACTAGCAGCTTACGCTGCTAGTGAGTAGTTTTCGTCGTTTGCGACTATTGCGTTGCAGCTTTGGATTAACGAGATTGGCTGCCATCTCGACATGCACCCAAGGGTTCGCCACCAGCGTCGAAGCCATGTCGTCCCCTTACTCACAGTATATGTGGGCGCCTCGCTTAACTTCAAGGCTTCTTTGTTGCTGTTTTGCACAGGCAAGCTTGCAATGCTCAGTATTTCAGCTTGCCTGGCGCTTTATATTCTCGTGCCGGCCCGCTAAAGCCGCATGGCTCATGGCTTCGAAGCTTTCGCGGAAGTAGCCCATCACGGCATTCGGGTCTGCGTGAATGGCTTTGTCTACGGTAATGCCAAATTGCACGGTACCAGCGTAGCTGAAAATGCTCATACCAATACCGATATTGCCACTTTGTGGAACCCAGAACATGGGTTGTATCAGCTTGCTACCAGCCAGATATACCGGCTCTTTGGGCCCGGGTACGTTGGTGAGTACCGCTGAGGCTTTGTTGCTCAGTAAGTCCAGCGCTCGTCGCTCCAGAATATCCGGGCCACGCCCAAACAGATCGAGCAGGCTGTAGGTAACCTGAGCCTGATAGGACTGTTTGAGGCGGGTCATGTTTTCCTGAACCTGGCGGAAGCACATTACCGGGTCTTCGATTTCGACCGGCAGGCACGCCAGAACCAGGCCAAACTGGTTTCCCAGGGTTTCGATGGGCTGGTTGAGCGGCCGAAGGTTGAAGGGCACCGCGACACGGATGCCACAATCCGGAATAACTTCCTTGCTCGCTTTGAAATGTCTGTGCAGAGCACCAGTGGCCGCGCAGAGTAGTGCGTCGTTGATGGTACCGCCCAGCGCTTTCGCGCAGGCTTTTACTTCAGCCAGGTCCAGCGGTTCCGCCCAGGCAACTTGCTTGCGCCCTGAGAGCGGGCTTTTCAGACAGGTTTTCGGCTCGAACGGTGAAAGCCCTAGTTTGAGCAGGTCTGCAGCAACGTCGCTGGCAGTGCTTATCAGCTTCAAAGGGTAGTTGGGCTCTTCGCGCACGGATTGGATAAACAGCCTGGCCTGGTGCGTTGCAGCCTCAGTGGTATCCAGGACGCGGTGCAGAAACTTGCTGATGGTCGAGGATTTGCTTTGCTGCCGAGGCCGGGACGGAAACGTTGTTTGCTTGTGAGGCTCCGGCGTCTTGTCGGTCAGGGAGAGAAGCACCCGTACCAATGAAATACCATCCGCAATGCAATGATGGATACGGATCAGAAGCGCGCAGCCGCCATCGTAGTTGTCGATATAGTGAATTTGCCAAAGGGGATGTCGCAGATCCAACGATGTGCTGTTGAGGTCGCTGGTCAGCGCCTGAAGCTCTGCTTTCCCGGCTTTTCCGGGAAGTGCTATCCGGTGCAGGTGGTTGTCGATATCGAAGAGAGGGTCGTCTTGCCAGTAAACCTTGTTACCTTCATCAACAACCCTCTGGCGAAACCGCTGAAAACGCAGGAAACGCTCATTCAGAAGGTGTCTCAGCCGGTTGATGGCAATTGGCTTATCAAATACCAGAACCGTCGAGATCATCATCGGATTGCTGGGCGTGTCCATCCGCAACCACGAGCGATCAACAGCCGCCATCGGAATCCGTTTAGGTGACATAAGCCCTCCCCCTGCGGTGTGCCGTAACCCGGCAGTATAAGCAGGGTAAAAAACGGTGCATAGAGGAAGAGTATGCGACACAAGACGTTGCTCGCTCATGACGCGGATCAGAAAAATTGCTGCTTGTAATGGCTGCCGGTCAGGCGTTTCCTTCACGCAGGATGCGCTGTTTTTGGCGGTCCCAGTCGCGTTCTTTCTCCGTAGCGCGCTTGTCGAACAGCTTCTTGCCCTTCACCAGGGCGATTTCACACTTCACTTTGTTCTTTTTCCAGTACAGCGCCAGCGGCACGCAGGTTTGGCCGGCCTGGCTCGTTTCCCCGATCAGCTTGGCCAGCTCTTTGGCGTGCAGCAGCAGTTTGCGGGTTCGGGTGGGGTCAGCAATAACGTGGGTGGAAGCTGTGGTAAGTGGCTCAAAGTGCCCGCCCAGCAGGAATGCTTCGCCACCTTTCAGCAAAACATAGGCATCGGTGATCTGGGCCTTGCCAGCTCGTAGTGATTTTACTTCCCAGCCGAGTAAAACCATCCCCGCTTCAAAGCGTTCTTCTATATGGTATTCGTGCTTCGCCTTCTTGTTAAGGGCGATGGTACCGCTTGGCGTACCGGCTTTTTTCTTGCTCATGAATCAGTTATCCGGGTTCGGACGAGTGAACGGGCCGACCGGACTCAGGTCGGCAAAACGCGCATTGTAGCCCAGGAGTGCCAGATTGGTCACGAAATGGCCGCCGAAGGCGCTGCCGGTTCGTATGTAATCGAGTCCTTCGGCTACACTATCTGGCCAGACTCTTTCAGAGGCGCAAATGCCTACGCCGTATCACACACATATCGGGTCGTTTACCCGAAAATCAACCTTTTTCTGGGCCGCAGTAGGCGCAACTGTGGGTCTGGCCAATCTTTGGCAGTTTCCCTATCTGGCGAGCCTGCACGGTGGCGGCTTGTTTATTCTGCTGTATCTCGGGTGTCTGTTGCTGGTCACTCTGCCCCTTATGGTTACCGAAGCCTCGATTGGCCGCTACGCTCGCCATGGCATCGTGCTGGCGATGGATGGGTTGATACGCAGTGCTAAAAGCTCAAGAGTGTGGATGGCGGCGGGTCGGTTAAGCGTACTGGCTGCCTTTGTTGTGCTGTCGTTTACCGCGGTTTTTGGTGCCATCGCGTTGGCCTATGTTTTTTTTGGTGCTTTAGGCCGGTTTTCGGGCGCGAGCCAGGCAGAGGCTACCAGTGTGTTGGCCGGGCTTGTTTCTGACCCAAGGGCGTTTCGCGAGTTTATGGGTTGGCATGCGGTTTTTCTGGTTATGGTGCTTTGGGTGTCCGGGCAGGGTGTGGTTGGCGGGCTTGAGCGTGCCTTCAGAATTGTGGTCCCAGGCACGCTCATACTCATGCTCGCGTTGTTCGGGCTTGCCGCTTGGCATGGCAGGATTGATGGCGCCATCAGTCAGATCCTTGAGATGCACCCGGAAGACCTCACCTGGGCCTCCTTGAGAGCAGCGCTGTTCCATGCGTTCTTCACGCTTGGTCTTGGAATGGGGGTGTGGGCTGTTCTGGGTTCCTATACCACGCCGGATACACGCCTGAAGCGATCCATTCTGGCTGCCGTGTTGATGGACACGCTGGTGGCGATTCTGGCCGGGTTGATGATTTTTTCCATGGCAACTGAAAGCAACGTTTTTGATGGCGAACGCGGGTTCAGCCTTCTGTTTGTCTCGCTACCGGTTACGCTTGCACAGCTCCCTGCGAGTCAGTTCGTTATCGCGACGGTCTTTCTCATGGTGGTGATGATTGTATGGGCGACAGCGCTGGCTTTGCTGGAGCCGGTTGTCGGCTGGTTTCGTGAATGGACAGGCGCGCCTAGGGGGTTGTCTGTTGTACTGGTGGGTCTGGCAGTTTGGCTCGCAGGATTGGCCTCCCTGTTATCGTTCAATGTGTGGGCGGAATACCGGTTGGGTGGTGCGACGGTTTTTCGCTGGCTGGAACTGGCAACCGGGGGATTGATGATTCCTCTGGTGGCGGTTCTCATTGCGCTTTTTACCGGTTGGTGTCTGACGCGCAATCTTTCGAGAACCATGCTTGGGGCGGCGCCGAAGCTTTTTGGTACAATCTGGTTCTGGGTTATGCGCTTGGTGTTACCTCTGGTTGTTGTTTATATCGGCATCCATTACACCGCGGCTTCATTGGCAAACCTTTGCGACAACGGCAGCAAAGCATTTTGGTGTGAGCAAGCACCGGGTATGGTTTTCCAGGGTGAGGGTGGTGAACAGCAATCGTCCCCTGAAAATGCCCCTAAAGACGACGATATCCTTTATCATAACGTCTGATTGCAGCCTTGTTCGCGCTTGAGGCGCCTGCAGTCATTATTAAAGCGTATTTGTAAGCAGGACAACCGGTTCAATGCCCCATCAGATTGATAAAACAGCCCTGGTAATGCACTCTGCCGAGCGCATGTTTCACCTGGTTAATGACATAGCCCGTTATCCGGAGTTTCTTCCTTGGTGTGCGGGGGCCGAGGTTCACCACAATGGCCCGGAACAGATCATGGCGTCGTTGGAGATAGCCAAGGGAGGCGTGCGCCATAAGCTCACCACTCGCAACCAACTGCTGATGCCAGAGGCCATTGAAATGAACCTGGTAGATGGACCGTTTCGAAATCTTACGGGTCGCTGGCACTTCAAGGCGCTCAGTGAGAACGCCTGTAAAGTGGTGCTGACGCTGGAGTTCGAGTTTTCAGGCTCGCTGTCGCGCATGACCTTTGGGCCAATATTCAGTCAGGCGGCGACCACTATGGTGGATGCTTTCTGCCGTCGCGCAGATGACATATACAAGGAGGCGCGTCATGCCTCAAGTTGAAGTGGCGTACGCCCGGCCCGATAAGCAGGAAATCGTTCCCGTGCAGGTGTCAGACGGTGCAACTGCCGTTGAGGCGGTCAAATTGTCAGGCATTTGCGCAATCTTTCCGGAAATCGACGCAGATTCCATCGATATGGGGATATTCGGCAAGGTTATTAAAAATCCGGCGAATCATGAGTTGCGCGACGGAGACCGGGTGGAGTTGTATCGCCCGCTCCAGATTGACCCGAAGCAGGCGCGCCTGAACCGGGCCAAAAAGAAAACCGGCCCAGCTTAATAGGCTGGCGTTTCTTCCAGAAGCTCTGCTTCGTGATGTGAGTAACGGTCGGCGTCGTAATGCACAATGATACGTTGCTCTTCGATATCACCGCCGCGGCGCTGGAACGTGTACACATAGTACTCGCGGGAAGGGTCGACCGGGTTCAGCATCAGCGGGCTGCCGAGTAGCGCCTGAACCTGGCTTCGCGGCATGCCTTCGTTGAGTTTGGCCAGCTCTTCTTCGGTAACAATGTTGCCTTGCTGGACGTTGATCTTGTAAACGCCCGGGAAAGCGCAACCAGACAGAACGAGAGTGAGAATGAGAGCTGTGAGCTTTTGCATCGCCGGAGGAAATCCTCTATCTTGAAATCGCCTGCCAAGGGCAGGTGTGGCACGGGTTAACCGTTAAATGGCGGCTTCATCATACCGGAAGCCGTGAGGCACACCAAAGAGTGAATAGTAACATGTCATCTGAAAACGCCGAACTACGAAAAGTCGGTCTTAAAGTAACTCTGCCGAGAGTGAAGATCTTCAACATCCTGGAAAACGCCAAGGACCACCATCTCAGCGCTGAGGATGTGTACAAGCGGCTCCTGGATCAAGGTGATGACGTGGGCCTGGCCACCGTATATCGGGTATTGACCCAGTTTGAGACGGCAGGGCTGGTGTTGCGTCATAATTTTGAAGGCGGCCATGCAGTATTCGAGATGGCGAGCGAAGATCACCACGATCACATGGTTTGCACCCAGACAGGTCAGGTGATTGAGTTTGTCGATGACGTAATAGAAGAGCGTCAGCAGAAAATTGCCAAGGAGCACGGCTACGAAATTGTAGAGCACAGCCTGATTCTTTACGTTAAGCCCATCAAGTCGTAAGCGCACAGCGTTACTGATTGAAAAAAAGGGGGCAGGCCGTGAAGCCTGCCCCAATAGCTCTCAGGGTCGAGAGGGGGAAGTGGTTGCCTTCACGTCAGTGATGGGTCGCCTGTCCTTTGGAAAACATTTCTGTCGCGTGGGCAATGGTATGCTCGGTCATATCCACGCCGCCCAGCATTCGTGCAACTTCACTGATTCTTCCCTGGTCGTCCAGAGATTCGATTTTCGAGAAAGTCGCGTCCTGTTGAGTGAATTTGCTGACAAACAGATGTTGGTGACACTGGGCCGCAACCTGCGGCAAGTGAGTCACGCAGATAACCTGGCCATTGTCCCCCAGGGATCGAAGTAATTTGCCAACCACCTCTGCGGTGCCGCCGCCAATACCCACGTCGACTTCGTCAAATATCAGGGTAGGGGTTGTCGATGTTTGCGCAACCACTACCTGAATCGCCAGGCTGATTCGTGACAGTTCGCCACCCGACGCGACTTTGGCAAGAGGTCTTGCTGGCTGCCCGGGGTTGGCGCTCACCAGAAACTCGATTTCTTCGAGCCCGTGCGGTGCCGGCTCGTCCTGGTTGTTGCGGCTCAGGTGGGTAATAAACTGAACTGCGGGCATGCTCAGTTGGGCCAGTTCACCGGCAATGCGCTGATCCAGCTCCCCGGCAGCTTTGGCCC
>JAGPVT010000122.1 GCA_018066865.1 Marinobacter sp.
CAGCCAGATTTCGCGATACGGCCGCAACCAACCGCTTCAGGCTGCAGTGATTGTCGGCCCGAAGCGTTGATATGTGCCTAGCCTGTTCGTAGCACTGCTTCTTTGAGGCCTGAAATTTCGTCCCGCAGGCGGGCTGCGGCCTCAAAATCCAGATCCGATGCGGCTTTGTACATCTCGTCCTCGAGGCGCGCCACTTCTTTAAGCAACTCGCCAGGCGTCCGGCGGCCAACCCGGGCGCGATACTGTTCAGCTTCTTCAGCGGCCTTGTCGCCAGGTCGCGCGGCTTTATTCCGGCCCCGGCCACCGCCGCCTGCGCCTTCCATGATATCCGCAATCTTCTTGTTGAGCCCTTGCGGTGTAATACCGTGGGCTTCATTGTGCTCAGCCTGTTTTTCCCGCCGGCTTTCGGTTACGTCAATGGCACGCTGCATGGAACCGGTTATGCGATCGCCATAAAGAATGGCTTTGCCGTTAAGGTTCCGCGCGGCGCGGCCTATGGTCTGAATCAGTGAGCGCTCGGAACGCAGGAAGCCCTCCTTGTCAGCATCCAGAATGGTAACCAGCGATACCTCTGGCATATCCAGACCTTCCCGCAGCAGGTTAATGCCGACAAGGACATCGAACTCGCCCCGGCGCAGATCACGGATGATCTCTACCCGCTCAACCGTATCGATATCCGAATGCAGGTAGCGCACACGGATATCGTGCTCCATCAGAAAGTCCGTGAGATCTTCGGCCATGCGTTTGGTGAGCGTGGTCACCAGAACCCTTTCGTTGACCTTTACCCGGGCGTGGATTTCAGAAAGCAGGTCGTCTATCTGCGTGGACGCGGGACGCACTTCAATTACCGGATCCAACAGGCCGGTTGGCCGGACGACCTGCTCCACCAACTGACCCGCGTGTTCGGCTTCGTAATTGCCGGGGGTGGCTGACACAAAGATCATCTGAGGCGCAATCCGTTCCCACTCATCAAACCGCATGGGGCGATTATCCAGCGCAGACGGCAGTCGAAAACCATACTGAACAAGGGTTTCTTTTCTCGAGCGGTCGCCTTTATACATAGCACCGATCTGCGGGATGGTCACGTGGGACTCATCCACAATCAGCAGCGCATTCGGTGGCAGGTAATCAAACAGTGTTGGCGGTGCCTCTCCTGGCTGCCGGCCCGAAAGATAGCGGGAGTAGTTCTCGATGCCGTTGCAGTAGCCCAGTTCGTTCATCATTTCCATGTCGTAGCGGGTGCGCTCTTCCAGCCTCTGGGCTTCCACCAGACGATTGTTATCACGTAGTTGCGGCAAGCGCTCATCAAGCTCTTTCTTTATTTCTTCAACCGCATCCAGCACCGTCTGGCGCGGCGTTACATAGTGGGACTTGGGATAGATCGTAATTCTGGGCACGCGCCGGAGCACTTCGCCGGTGAGCGGGTCAAAGTAGCTGAGGTTTTCAACTTCATCATCAAACAGCTCAATGCGGACGGCTTCTTTTTCCGATTCCGCAGGGAACACATCAATCACATCGCCGCGCACACGGTAGTTGGCCCGATGGAACTCAATGTCGTTGCGGGTGTATTGCAACTCAGCCAGCCTGCGCAGAATATGCCGTTGGTCAATCTTGTCACCCCGGTCGAGGTGCAACATCATTTTCAGGTAGGACTTGGGATCACCCAAGCCGTAAATGGCGGACACGGTTGCCACAATGATGGCATCCGGACGCTCAAGCAGGGCTTTGGTGGCGGACAACCGCATCTGTTCGATGTGTTCGTTAATCGAGGCGTCTTTCTCGATGAAGGTGTCAGACGAGGGAACATAAGCCTCGGGCTGATAGTAATCGTAGTAAGACACGAAGTACTCAACGGAGTTATCCGGGAAAAACTCGCGGAACTCGCCATATAACTGTGCAGCCAGAGTTTTGTTGTGAGCCATCACAATGGTTGGACGCTGCACGGCTTCGATCACTTTGGCAACGGTGAACGTCTTGCCGGAGCCGGTAACACCGAGCAACGTCTGATGTGCCAGGCCAGAGTGAATACCATCCACCAGACCTGCAATGGCTTTTGGCTGGTCGCCCGCAGGCTCGAACGGTGAATCAACCGTGAAGACGCCTTCCTTACCTGAACTGCTGGAATCGTTACTGGCCATAATTGGCAGACAACCTCCGCTCACTCGACATGGATACCCTTGCCAGATCCTGCGGCTGCACGACCTGACCTCAGAGAGAAATTTATTGTTGCTCCAGCTTCATGGTACCATCAACGGGATCGACGGCTGGGCGAAAGTCAGCCGCCCCGCCGGTCACAGACCTATCAGACGCAGCTTTAAGGAGCGCAAGTTTGGACCTTCAACTTTCCAGCCGAGTACAGGCAATCAAGCCATCCCCTACCCTCGCAGTAACCAACAAAGCTGCCGAATTGCGCGCAGCAGGCCAGGATATAATCGGCCTTGGTGCGGGCGAGCCGGACTTTGATACGCCGGACCACATCAAACAGGCAGCCATCGAAGCCATTAAAAACGGCCAGACAAAGTACACCGCTGTTGATGGTACGCCGGCCCTGAAGAAAGCGATTATTGCGAAGTTCAAACGGGACAACGGCCTGGAATACGAAGCCAACCAGATACTGGTATCAAGTGGTGGCAAACAGAGCTTTTTCAACCTCGCATTGGCCACCCTTAACGCCGGCGACGAAGCCATTATCCCGGCACCTTACTGGGTATCCTACCCGGATATGGTTCTGGTTGCTGAAGGCAAACCGGTTATCATCGAAACTGGCGCGGAGACACGCTTCAAGATCACTCCGGAGCAGTTGGAAAACGCCATTACCGAGCGTACCCGCCTGTTTGTGATCAACAGCCCTTCCAACCCCAGCGGCATGGCTTACACCCTGGAAGAGCTGCAGGCGATTGGCGAAGTGCTGAAAAAGCACCCGAATATTATGGTAGCCACTGATGACATGTACGAGCCCATCCTCTGGACCGGCAAGCCGTTCTGCAACATTCTGAACGCAACGCCTGAGCTTTATGACCGTACCTTTGTTCTCAATGGCGTCTCCAAAGCGTACTCGATGACCGGATGGCGTATCGGTTATGCCGCTGGCCCAGCGAAGATCATTGGATCCATGAAGAAGATTCAGTCTCAAAGCACCTCTAACCCTTGCTCCATCTCTCAGGCAGCCGCTCAGGCTGCACTGGATGGCCATCAGGCGTGTGTGGGTGAAATGGTCAAGGCCTTCAAAGAGCGTCACGACTGGCTGGTAGAAGCTCTGAACAAGCTGCCGGGGGTTGAATGCCTCAAAGGTGACGGTACCTTTTATGTGTTCCCCAGTTTCCAAGGCGCAATTGATGCTGATTCCAGTGTCAGCAACGATGTGGACTTCGCAGAGAAACTGCTGAGCGAAGCCGGCGTTGCGCTGGTTCCGGGTTCTGCGTTCGGTTGCCCTGGCCATATGCGCCTGAGCTTTGCGACGAGCATGGATAATCTGGAAAAGGCTGTTGAGCGTTTAAAGAAGGCTCTGAGCTAAAAACTTCGACAAGGGGTTGACGAGGCGGTGGGGTAATCTTAATATACGCGCCTCGTCATATGACGACGTTCCCCGATAGCTCAGTTGGTAGAGCAACGGACTGTTAATCCGTTTGTCGCTGGTTCGAGCCCAGCTCGGGGAGCCATTATTTTAAAACCCGCTAATTCTTTGAGTTAGCGGGTTTTTTCATTTTCTGTGCACAAACTTTTACTTTTGATCGCCTGGTCTGCTTGGCGGGGTCAGATTGATGCCCTAGGTACGCACCTGTTCTAAATCGATCAGTGCTTGCTTCCGCTTCAGGCCCCAACGATATCCTCCCAGGCCCCCATCTCCTCGTAAAACTCGATGGCAAGGAATCAGCACGCCAATACGGTTTCTGGCACAGGCTGATGCCACAGCGCGAACGGTTTTGGGTTTATCAATGCGCTTAGCCACTTCACTGTAACTGAGAATGTCGCCTTCGTGGGTGCTCGTTAAAAACTTCCAGACTTTCATCTGGAATGCGGTGCCCCGCATATCAATTGGCAATTCGGGCCGCGGCGCCCCTTCGCTGAGATGCTGATCTAGCGCCTTTATCCAAGTATCAAGTTCAGGTACGTTGGATGAGGGAGAAACACGCAGCTTTGCGTTAGGGAACTCTGCCGCTAGCTCGGAAACCAGCGAGGCTTCATTTTTACCAAACTGAGCAAAACACACGCCTTTGTCCGTTGCGGCCATAGCCAGTAAACCAAGCGCGGTGACGCGACACGCGAATGTAATAACTTCACCTGCACCACCTGCTCCGTATGCCTTTGGAGGCATTCCCAAGTTGCGAGTGGCTTCCCCGTAAACGCGGCTGATTGAGCCGAATCCTGACGCAAAAATTGCTTCAGTGACGCCTTTACCATCCTTTAGTGATTGCTTGAAGCGCCGCATTCTGGCGGCATCCTGATAAGTCTTGGGCGAAACACCGAATGTTTCTTTGAAAATCCGTTGTAGTCGGGAAGGAGACAGCCCTGCTATATCTGCCAGTGTAGAAAGTGTTAGTCGTTCCTCTGCGTTATTATCAATATAGCGAGCTATTTTCGTCAGAACGGCAACACGTGACGTCTCATCAGTGGCCAGACAGCGCTTGCATGGACGAAAACCTGCCATCACAGCTGCTTCAATGTTTGGAAAGAACCTCAGATTTTCAGATTTAGCGGGACGAGAGGGGCAAGATGGCTTACAGCAAACGCCTGTGGTGATAACGCCATAGCAGAAATCTTCGTCGCGAGACTGGTCTCTTGCAGCAATCGCTGCTTTCATTTCCTGTTCAGTTGGCATCTTCATGGCTTTGCACTCAATCGAAAGTCTATAACGCCATAAGACCTGACCAGGGAGGATACATCCATCCGTTTATTGCTGGGTAATTTTGATCCAGCTTTTGGAACCTTATCGACTGATCAGTTTGCCTCCGGCTTAGCATCCATACTTAACGCAACAACGCCATTATTTACTGTTATCGTTGCCGGAATGCTACTGCCTGACGAACGCACCACACCTTTGAAGCTCTTGGGCGTGGTGGCTGGTTTTATTGGCGATGATGGGCGGCTTTGGCGGCGCGCCAATGAGTGCTAAGTATGTCGTTCAGGAGGCTGGCCCCGCTACACTGATCCAACTCTTTAGTATCCACCCAAAAACAAAGCTGAAGGGAGTCAAGGTCAGGCAAAACGAATCCAGAGTTCAAACCCAAGTCCAAACTAGAGGCCAATCACCTCTGCATGAATAGCCTCCAAAGCGGCCAAAGGGTCTTCAGCGTGGGTAATCGGGCGACCTATAACAAGGTAGTCGGAACCGGCTTTGAGTGCATCGCTGGGGGTCATGATGCGCTGCTGGTCGCCTTTGTCGGCGGTTAAGGGCCTGATACCCGGAGTGATCAGTTTGAAGTCGATGCCCTGCTCTGTTTTGAGCTTGGGGGCTTCCTGTGCGGAGCAGACTACGCCATCCAGGCCGCAGTTTCTGGTGAGCGTGGCCAGGCGGGAAACCTGAGCTTCGGGGGAATCGGTAATACCGATACCTGCGAGGTCTTCAGCACTCATGCTGGTAAGAACCGTGACGGCAATCAGCAGGGGTTTATCCGCTCCAAAGGTATCCAGGCGCTCACGGCACGCCAACATCATCTTCTCGCCACCAGAGGCGTGCACGTTCACCATCCACACGCCCAAGTCTGCAGCCGCAGCCACAGCCGCTGACGCCGTGTTGGGGATGTCGTGGAATTTCAAATCCAGGAAAACGTCAAAACCGCGCTTCTGCAAACCCTCAACAAACCGGGGGCCGGAACGGGTAAAGAGTTCTTTACCGACCTTCAGGCGGCACATGGCAGGGTCCAGTTTATCCACCAGCTCCAGAGCCGGGTTCGCAGCCGGGAAGTCGAGGGCTACGATGATCTTGGGGTCGTTAGAAGTGTGCACGTTGAAATGTCCTGCGAGGTATTGGTAAAGGGTGTAGGTAGAAAGTATAGGTAAAGAATTTCAATAAATGATTATTCAGCTTCAACGCCCTGGATCGGGCGAACGGTTTCCCATTGTTTGCAACTCGGGCACAGCCAATGGAGTTGCTGGCCAGCGAAACCGCAGCTTACACAGCGGTAAATCGGCCGGTTGGCAAGAATCAGAAGACCAATACGACTTACCAGGCGGCCTTCGTCAGTGGTCATCCCCTTTTCATAGCCTGCCATTTCCACCAGCCGCAAAAGCGCTCGCACACTGGGCCGGATTTCGAGTTCCCGGCGTAACAGTTCAATGGCTGCAGGGCGACCTGAAACACGCTCAACCGATTCTGCCAGAGCCAGCAGCAGGCTGGTACTCGGGTAAGTTTCGTAAAGCTTGCGCAACTTCTTCACCAGCCGGCCAATATTGCCGTGCTCATGCTCCAGTTTCATCAAGCGATCAATGGATTCGGGCCCGAAATCCGGGTTTTGATCAAACACCTTGAGCCCCTGGTTACCTGCTTCCCGGTAACTGCCCTGCCTGATCAGAATCTTCATCAGAATCAGCGTTGCGCGAACACATGAGCGGTCGTAGTCCAATGCTTCTTTGGCCAACTTCTGGGCAGTCCAGCGATCATCCTGCCCAAGGGCTTGATCTGCCAGTTCACAGGTAAGGTAAGCAAGATCCTTGAACATCGCGGGGTCCGCGTCATTTTTGATCAAGGTGCGGGCCACGTCAGAAGCCTTACCCCACTCTCTTTCCTGTTGGTAAAGCTCGATCAGTTGCTGGGCAGCCGTTCGTCCGTACTCACGATCGCCCATGATCTGTTGCAACAAGGCCTCAGCGCGGTCCAGCAGGCCAGCCTTAAGAAAATCCATGGCTAGTTCGAGCGTTACCTGAGGGGAAAATCGTAGAGGCAATTCGGGTCTTGCGAGCAGATTCTGGTGAACCAGGATTGCACGTTCTGTTTCACCCTTATTTCGGAAGTGCCGACCGATAGAAAGATGAAGGCTAACCGTCTCTTTGTTGACAGCCAGTGACTGTACAAAGTTATCGACCGCCTGATCTGAATAGTTGGTGAACAGAAATTGCAGCCGGTCCTTAACGGACTCTTCGTCTGAAATCTTCGTTCGGGCTCGGTTACCATCGCCACCCAGTCGGCCAACAAGCCAGCCAACGGCAACTGCAATGGTCAACAGCAGCCACTGAAAAACTATGTCCATCAAATAGCCCGGTCGTTCTGGACCCTGGATTTCTCCAATGCCTGCTCTGCGCGATCAAGTCGTTTCTGAAGGGTGCGACGGGAAACCGACGTTCGAACGGTAGCCAACATGGTCATCAGAACACCAACCAGTGCGCCAATCACAAAAGACATGATAATCCAGATAGCCACACCGTGAGGCTTGGTTTCAAACACCAAAAAATTAAGAGCAACAGCCATCTGATTGTTCAGCGAGAAAACGAGCGCCAGCAACACCAGGACCAATATCAACAGAATCAGTAGGATCTTCTGTAATCCTGCCATAGCTATAGCTCTCCCAAACGCTGATAAGTACCCGAATTATAGGTGTTCTGCTTCAGGGATGAAAAGCCGTTAAAACCCCTGTTTCAAACTGTCATTTACCTGTTCACGCAGTTCCTTGCCGGGCTTGAAATGAGGAACGTACTTTGCGGGTAATTGCACGGCTTCGCCGGTTTTCGGATTTCTGCCAGTACGAGCAGCCCGATGATGGAGGGAGAAGCTGCCAAATCCCCGTATTTCAATCCGCTGGCCGCTCGCTAGCGACTGGGACATATGCTCAATAATTGTTTTTACTGCCAGCTCAACGTCTTTAACCGAGAGCTGTGTTTGTTTTGAGGCTATCAATTCGACCAATTCTGACTTCGTCATGAGGCACTTTCCTCTTTTCTTTTTTATTCGGCCATTGATTACCGAATTCCCACTTCCCTCCAGTTTAGCCAAATCATAAAAAAACACAAAAAAAACGGGCTCTTAGAGCCCGTTTTTTTTCATACCAACCGGAAATTAGTCCTTGTTGGCGTTTTGCTGCTGCATTTGTTCCTTGATGAGATCACCAATGGTGGTCGCACCGGAAGAAGTTTCTGCAGTTTTAGCACGCACGCTATCAATGGCCTGCTTGTCGTCTTCTACGTCCTTGGACTTGACAGACAGGTTGATGATGCGGTTTTTGCGATCGATGCTGATAATCTTCGCTTCGACTTCTTCGCCTTCCTTCAGAGCGTTACGCGCATCTTCAACGCGGTCACGGCTGATTTCAGAGGCTTTCAGAATCGCTTCAACTTCGTCGTTCAGAGCAATAGTAGCTGCCTTGGCGTCGATGGCAGAAACAACACCCTTCACAATAGAGCCTTTGTCGTTCAACTGAACGAATTCAGCGAACGGATCGCTTTCGAGCTGTTTGATACCCAGAGAGATGCGCTCACGCTCGGGATCTACAGACAGGATGACGGTATCAACATCGTCGCCCTTCTTGTATTCACGAACCGCTTCTTCGCCTGTTTCGTTCCAGCTGATATCAGACAGGTGAACCAGACCATCGATGCCACCGTCCAGACCGATGAAGATACCGAAGTCAGTGATTGACTTGATCTTACCGGAGATGCGGTCGCCCTTGTTGAAGTTGCCGGAGAAATCTTCCCATGGGTTGGATACGCACTGCTTGATACCCAGGGAGATACGACGACGCTCTTCGTCGATGTCCAGAATCATCACGCCCACTTCATCGCCAACGTTAACGACTTTAGACGGGTGGATGTTCTTGTTGGTCCAATCCATTTCAGATACGTGAACCAGACCTTCAACGCCCTCTTCCAGCTCGGCAAAGCAGCCGTAATCGGTCAGGTTGGTTACACGTGCAGTAACCTTGGTGCCTTCCGGATAGCGGCCTTTGATATCAACCCAGGGATCTTCACCCAGTTGCTTCAGACCCAGAGATACACGGTTACGCTCACGGTCAAACTTCAGGACCTTGACGTTGATTTCGTCGCCAACGTTCACGATTTCGCTCGGATGCTTGATACGCTTCCAGGCCATATCGGTAATGTGCAGCAGGCCGTCAACACCACCCAGATCTACGAACGCGCCGTAGTCGGTCAGGTTCTTGACGATACCCTTGATTTCCAGACCTTCGGTCAGGGTTTCAAGCAGAGCTTCGCGCTCGGCGCTGTTTTCAGCTTCCAGAACGGCGCGGCGAGAAACAACCACGTTGTTACGCTTCTGGTCCAGCTTGATAACCTTGAATTCGAGCTCTTTGTTCTCCAGGTGCGCGGTGTCGCGAACCGGACGAACATCTACCAGGGAACCCGGCAGGAAGGCACGAATACCAGCCAGATCAACGGTGAAACCACCTTTAACCTTGCCATTGATAATACCTTTGACCACTTCTTCCGCTTCGAAGGACTTCTCGAGTACCTTCCAGGATTCAGCACGCTTGGCCTTTTCACGGGAAAGACGGGTTTCACCGAAACCATCTTCCACTGCATCCAGTGCTACGTCGACAACGTCGCC
>JAGPVT010000150.1 GCA_018066865.1 Marinobacter sp.
CCGATGTTGACCGGGTAGGCGGCAAAAACGCTTCCCTCGGTGAAATGATCAGTAATCTCGCCAATGCCGGTGTAACGGTCCCGGGTGGTTTTGCCACCACTGCGCACGCCTACCGTGAGTTTTTGGCCAAAGATGGCCTGAAAGACAAGATCGATAAACTCCTCGACGCTCTCGATATTAATGACGTGAACGAGCTTGCCCGTGTAGGCGCGAAGATACGCCAGTGGATTATTGATACGCCTTTTCCGGACGCCCTGGAAGTTGCGCTCAAGGAGGCCTACGGCCAAATACTCAACGGCAATGACAAAATGGCCGTTGCCGTGCGATCTTCAGCTACGGCTGAAGATCTTCCGGATGCCTCGTTTGCCGGCCAACAGGAAACCTTTCTGAACGTGGTCGGGCTTGAGCAGGTGCGCACATCAGTGAAAGAGGTGTTTGCCTCCCTGTTTAATGACCGCGCGATTTCCTACCGCGTTCACCATGGCTTTGATCACAAGCTTGTGGCCTTGTCTGCAGGCATCCAGAAGATGGTTCGCAGCGAAACCGCTTCAAGCGGCGTTATGTTTACGCTGGATACGGAATCGGGCTTCCGGGACGTTGTGTTCATCACCGGCTCTTATGGCCTTGGTGAGACGGTTGTTCAGGGCGCCGTTAACCCTGATGAGTTCTACGTTCACAAACCCACTCTCGATGCCGGCCGGCCCGCTGTGTTGCGCCGAAATCTTGGCAGCAAAGCCATTAAAATGATTTACCACACAGAGCCTGGTGAAGGCCAACTTGTGGAAACCGTTAAAGTGGACCCGGAAGAGCGCGGTCGGTTCTGTATTTCAGACGCCGAAGTGGAAGAGCTGGCCAGGCAGGCCGTGATCATCGAGAAGCACTATCAGCGCCCCATGGACATTGAGTGGGCCAAAGACGGTGATGACGGCAACATCTACATCGTTCAGGCCCGTCCGGAAACCGTTAAAAGCCGGGCGTCTGCCAACGTGATGGAGCGTTACCTGCTGAACGAAACCGGCACTGTGCTGGTGGAAGGTCGCAGTATTGGTCACAAAATTGGTGCCGGCCCGGTCAAGATCATTACCAGCATCAAGGAAATGGATCGCGTACAGGATGGCGATGTACTGGTTACGGATATGACGGACCCGGACTGGGAGCCTGTTATGAAGCGTGCTTCCGCGATTATTACCGACCGTGGTGGCCGTACCTGTCACGCCGCTATCATTGCTCGCGAACTGGGCATTCCGGCGGTCGTGGGCTGTGGTGACGCAACAGAGGTACTGAAAGACGGCCAGGAAGTTACTGTGTCCTGTGCGGAAGGTGACACTGGCCTGATTTACGAAGGTGCGCTGGACTTTGAGCTGCGTGAAAACACCGTAGATTCCATGCCCAATATCCCGTTCAAGATCATGATGAACGTGGGTAACCCGGACCGTGCTTTTGATTTCCAGTCGCTGCCCAATGAAGGCGTTGGTCTGGCGCGCCTTGAATTCATTATTAACCGCATGATTGGTGTGCACCCCAAGGCCCTTCTGAACTTTGAAGGCCTGCCCCGGGATATCAAGCAGACGGTAGAAAAGCGTATCTCCGGCTACAGCTCGCCGGTCGATTTTTACGTGGACAAGCTGGTCGAAGGCATTTCTACCCTGGCCGCCGCGTTTTGGCCCAAGAAGGTCATCGTGCGCCTGTCTGATTTCAAATCCAACGAGTACGCCAACCTGATCGGCGGCACTTTGTATGAGCCGGATGAAGAAAACCCGATGCTGGGCTTCCGGGGCGCGTCGCGTTATATCTCGGAAACTTTCCGCGACTGTTTCGAGCTGGAATGCCGTGCGCTCAAAAAAGTACGCGATGTGATGGGCCTGACCAACGTAGAAGTTATGGTGCCTTTTGTTCGCACCGTGGGTGAAGCCGAGCAGGTGGTCAAGTTGTTGGCTGAGAATGGCCTCAAGCGCGGCGAGAATGGCCTCCGTGTGATCATGATGTGTGAACTGCCGGGCAACGCTTTGTTGGCAGAACAATTCCTTGAACATTTTGACGGCTTTTCCATCGGTTCAAACGATCTGACTCAGCTGACCTTGGGGCTGGATCGGGATTCAGGCATTATTGCGCACCTGTTCGACGAGCGGGACGATGCCGTTAAAATACTTCTGTCCAGCGCCATTCAAGCATGCAAAAAGGCAGGTAAGTACATCGGTATCTGTGGCCAAGGTCCGTCTGACCATCCCGATCTTGCCAAATGGCTGATGGATCAGGGTATCGACACTGTGTCCCTTAACCCGGATTCGGTACTGGATACCTGGTTCTTCCTGGCTGACGAAAAAATCGACTGAGTTTAGTTCCGTGCGTAAGGAGAGCAATAAGGTGACAACGATTATTACCCCGGATTTGTGTGATGAGTTTCCAGAAGTTGAAGTGGTCGCACCCGGCTTTAATAACTATGGCGGAGTAAAAGCCTTCGGTGGCGAGATGGTCACCGTCAAGTGCTTTGAAGACAACTCCGTGGTGAAGGAGCAGGTTGGCTTGCCCGGCAAAGGTCGGGTGATGGTGGTTGATGGTGGCGGCTCCATGCGCCACGCCCTGCTGGGCGACATGCTCGCTGAAAAAGCGGCCAGCAATGGTTGGGCGGGTTTGATCATCTATGGCTGCGTGCGGGATGTTGATGAGATCGGCAAAACAGATTTGGGGGTTCAGGCGCTGGCAACCTACCCTCGGAAAAGCGAAAAACGCGGCCTTGGCGACCTGGATGTGCCGGTAACCTTCCACGGCGTGACTTTCCGCCCTGGCCACTATGTGTACGCTGACAACAACGGCATCGTTGTGTCAGAAAAGCCCCTGGTTTAACTGTTGGCTAATTAATGCCAAGGGGCTGGAGACTAGCGGGTGACTTCGCTGATGTTGGTTCCCAGCAAGAAGCCTTCGCCCTCCGGTTCACACCGGATCACCTCACAGATTGTCTCCAACGGAGGGAACTGATCACTGCTCGGGTGCAGCACCGTGGTCAGCTCTTCTCCAACCATCACTGGGTTTCTCACAAGCATCTGCATTCCCGTTGCACTGAGATCTTTGCAGGTACCGGAAAAAGTATTCCCTCTGCTGTCGGTAATCTCGATTTCTGACTCAACCTGCATGCGATGAAAATCGCGCTTCTCCGAATAATCCTTCATAACATTCACGCCCAGTTATCGGTTTTTCTTGAGGGTTTAAGCATCGGAATAACCAAAGCAAGAAGTACCCCTCCGAGTACAAGGCCAGCACCTACAAGCATGAAATCAGACTCTTTGCTGGCTTCCAGCCGCTCGTTCTCTGCGGTCAGCACTTCCAGATCATTGCGCAGTTTCTGGTTTTCACCCAGCAACTCATCGTTCCGCCGCTTCAGGTTAATTGAATCTGAAGCAATATTCTTAATACGCCTGAGCTCTTGCTGCAACTCTTCTGAGCGGGCAGACAGCGAAGATTCTGCGTTACTCAGCGAATCACGTTCGCTGGAGACCTCGTTCAACTGCGCTTTCAAAGAGGATAGCTCAGTTTGGGCCTGCTCAAGCTGCCGGCTTACGGTTTTCAGCCGATCTGCTGCAATTGGCGTATCACTGAGGTACTGGCTGGAAACCCAGCCGTCATTGCCTTTTGGGGTGCGTACGCGGGTATAGCCGGAATCTGACGTTTCAATAACTTCCAGTGCAGTACCGCTGGGAACTGCATTTTCGATAATACGAAACTGGGAGCCGGCGCCAGATCGCACAGGGAGATAGAGTTGATCATCAACCCAAGCGGTTTTTGCCTGAGCCGTAGCAATGGAAGACAGTATAAAGAGCACACTGATGGCAAGGCGAAAAAGCGTCACTGGCAAGATTCCCACGATATTCGATTTTAAAAGCATGTTGTTATCAAAGCCGCAATTCTGTCACAGATCTTCGACCGTTCAAGCGAGCTGTCATTACAATAAGCTCATGGAGCAATTCCAGGTGTGTCAGGGCAACACGATTTTGAACGGTTTAACGATAACTTTTTGATAAACACCGACATCCATATAGGGATCACTGTCAGCCCAGGCCTGAGCCGCGCCCAAGGAATCGAACTCGGCAATCACGAGGCTACCCGAGAAACCTGCATCTCCCGGGTCATTCGTATCGACAGCGGGGTGAGGCCCTGCGACCAGCAGCCGGCCTTCCGCCTTCAGTTGCTGCAGCCTCTCAATGTGTGCAGACCTCGCTGTCTGGCGCAGGGGTAGGCTGTTATCGACATCTTCACTGATAATGGCGTAGTACATGTAGGTCTCCGGTTCCATGGAGGAACTTGTTAAATAATGCATGGAGTGGAATGGCTGGTACACTGTGTTGCATGACCAGCGCAGCTTGGTTCAGGCTTGTATTGCCACTTACTTAATCCGGGAATTTTTGTGACTATACCGCAAGACCCTGTTTTGTGCATTGATCTACATTGCCACAGCACCGCTTCAGATGGTGCGCTAACGCCAACGGAGCTGGTTGTCCGTGCCGCAGCAAAAAAGGTTACGCATCTTGCCCTGACAGATCACGATACGGTGAGCGGTTTTGCCGAGGCCGAGAGTGCCGCGAAAGCGAACGATATCGTGCTGATTCCGGGGATTGAGCTTTCCTGTTTATGGCGCAGCCACACAATACACATCGTAGGTCTGGACTTTGACATCGATGATGCGGATTTCCTTGCCGCATTGGAGCAGCAGAACCGCAACCGTTGGGCGAGGGCGGGCATGATCGCCGACCGTTTGAGTAAACTTGCTGTTCCGGATTTGCTTGAACGCGCAACGGCAGAATCCGGAGGCGATGTTCCCGGGCGACCGCACTTTGCGAAGGTAATGGTTGAAGCAGGTATCGTTAAGAATGCCGCGCAGGCGTTCAAACGGTACCTGGGTAGCGGAAAGGTCGGTGATGTTAAGGCGTTTTGGCCGGAGTTGCAGGACGTTGTGCAATGGATTAATTCCGCCGGCGGGCTTGCGGTTCTGGCTCACCCCCGAAAGTATCAGCTAACTGCAACGAAACTTCGGGATCTTACGGCGGATTTTCGGCGTGCAGGCGGGCAGGCTATCGAGGTGTCTACATCTGGGCAATCCAGTGGGGATCTGGGGTTTCTGGCTGAGCTGTGTGTGCGGGAGAAGCTGCTGGCGTCGCAGGGCAGTGATTTTCATTTTCCCGGTGCGCCCTGGTGTGAGCTGGGCCGTATTATGAAAATGCCAGACGGGCTGGAGCCGGTCTGGCATCATTTCAGGCAGGTGCCTGTTGTTGGCGCGCCGGTTTAATCCGGTGCGTGGAACAGCAGATAGAGATCCGTCAGCGAGTCGGGGATAGCGTCGGCCATCTGGCGTGACAGTTTTTCGCTGTTGCGAACGTTCTGGAAGTCTTCGTCGTCAAACAGGCCCGACAACGTCAGCATGGGCACCATCAGATCGGCGGTCTCATCCTCGTTGGCGGCATCCAGCCATTCATCTTCATTCTCCAGGAACGTATCCACGAAGCCTGCACACCAATTCTCAAGCGCGTTCATGGGATCGCCGTCTTCTGGCTCCGGAAGCTCCAGAGCCTGGCCCATGTCGAGTGCCCTGGTCATGGCTCCCGCCAGTTGCGTGACGCACTGGCGGAAGGTTTCCGGAATCCCACCGCCAGGTGTCTCTTCAGTTCCGGTAACAAGGCGAAAGACCGTTTCTACGCTCAGCCTGGCCGGCCCGACGACGCTGGCGCACACAGCGCCGTGAAAACCGAAAAAGTCCAGAGCATCGTCGCCCCAGGGTTCGGCGAACAGGATATCTTCCAGCGCTTCAATGTCGGAATTGGACAGCATGCGTTAGTTACCCCCGGTTTTTTTGGCTTCTTCGGCCGCTCGCTGGCGTTTACGAACTTCACGGGGGTCGTTGTAAGCGCGCCCGGGCGTTACCGAAACGCCTGTTCCTTCTGCAGGTTCTTCTGCAGACGCGGGCGCTGCTTTACCTGGTGCGGGTTCGGCATTCTCAGCGGGCGCTTGTGCTGCAGTCTTTTCCGCTGCTGCGGACTTACTCCGGCTTCTGGCGGGTGTGGCTCTGGGCTTCTTTGCAGGAGGTGTTTTGTTCTCATCGTCAGATGAGCTCACCTCTGCGCCTGCGTTTGCCGCCGGTTTTTCATCTTCTTTTGCTGAGGGCGCGCGCGCTGCTTTTACTGCTGGCTTGTCAGCTGCAACTGAGGGTTCTTTAGCCTCTGTCGCTGAGGACTTTCCAGCCTCTGCTGCTGAGGGCTCTTTAGTCGCTGCGGCTGGCGGCTCTTTAACTTCTGGAGCTGAGGGCTCTTTAACTTCTGGAGCCGAGGGCTCTTTAGCGGCTGAGGGCTCTTTAACCTCTGTTGCGGACGGCTCACCATCTTTCGAAGCAGATTCTGCTTTGTTCGCTTCGGAGGATGGCTTGTTGCCTGCAACGGTCTCGCTGGCTTGTGCGGCCGGCTTTGGGCTGGCATCCGCTGTGGTTTCTTTGGCTGGCTGGGCCGACGCCGTGACTGCCTCGCCCTGTGCTGCTTTGGGCTTGGCTTTGGCAGCGGGAGCTTCTGCCGTTGCAGGTGCCTCTGTGGTAGCCGGGCCTGCGGGCTTTTGAGCCTGCGGATCTGCCTGCGTTTCAGATTCCGGTGCCAGGGCGGTGTCAGCGGCGGTTTGCGGCTTTTGAGCTGGTTTGGTTTCGGAAGCTGTCTTTTGCTCCGACTGTTTCGGCTCGCTTTGCTGCGCCACAGGCGCCTTGGTAATGGCTTTGTTTGCACTCTTGTCAGTTGCAGTCGCTGCCTTCAAATCCGTGTTGTCGCTGCCGGCTTCCGGCTGAGTATCCTTCTGATGCTTCTCATTGCGGGCGCTCTTGCGAGCTGCCGGACTGGAAGCAGGATTCTCGGACGATGAGCCGTCCCGGTTACGTGGGCGGCGCGGTTTGCGGCGACTGTCATCAGAGCCGGATTTTTCAGTAGCAGGCGCCTTTTGTGGAGATTCCTGCTGATTCGCATCCTTCTGATCACTGTTATTTTTTGCGTCACGCTGAGGCCGGCTTCGGTTCTGACCGCGGTTCTGGCTGTCTCTGCGACTATCCCGACGGCTATCGTCATTGCGGTTGTCTACACCTTTACTCTCGGTGCTCTTGTCGGCACTCCTGTCGTCAGCCTGACGGCTCTGGTTAGGACGATTCTGGTCGTCATTACGGTTGCGGCCCCGTGAACGGGTATCGTCACCGCTATTCTTTTGGTTGTTGCTCTGGCGCCGCTCGTTGCTGTTGCGGTTATTGTTACCGGAGCTCTGGCCATCGCGCGCGACGCGGGTTTTACGGCGATCCTGGCGTACCTGGTTGCGCTGGTCACCGCGGTTGGCCGCGTCTTTGTTTGCGGTGTCGCGGGTTTTGCTCGGCTGCGATTCTTCGTCACTGAAGAAGCAGGCAATCTTGCGGCCAATTCTACGAAACAGGCCATCGTCTTGCTCTGCGGGTGCTGCTTCTGTGGTTTCGGTAGCATTTGCGGTCGGCGCCGACGGCGCCGATGCGCTTGGGCGAATAGCCCGGACGGCTGCCTGCTCTCGAACCGGCTTTTCAGCTGCGGGCGCTTCAAACACATCTTCTTCACGCTCGCTGTATTCTTGCGCTACCTGATGGCTTGAGACGTGTTCGGGCGTCGTTTCATCATCCCGCATACGCAGGATTTCGAAGTGCGGTGTTTCCATGTGGGGTACCGGCACAACAACAACGCTGACTTCCTGGCGCGCTTCAATGTCGGCCAGCTGTTTGCGCTTTTCGTTCAGCAGGAAAGTGGCGACCGACACAGGTACGATGGCACGCACTTCGCCAGTCTTTTCCTTGGACGACTCTTCGTAGATCAGGCGCATGATACTCAGTGCCAGGGACTCGATACCACGAATGGTGCCCTGGCCTTCACAGCGAGGGCACACTTCGCTGCGGGTTTCACCCAGCGAGGGCCTTAGCCGTTGACGGGACATTTCGAGCAAGCCGAAACGTGAGATCTTGCCAACCTGAACCCGTGCCCGGTCAATTTCCAGAGCTTCGCGCATTTTCTGCTCAACTTCGCGCTGGTGTCTGGCGGGGGTCATATCGATAAAGTCGATTACAATCAGGCCGCCCATGTCACGCAGGCGCAGCTGCCGAGCGATTTCTTCTGCTGCTTCCAGGTTGGTCTGGAACGCAGTTTCCTCGATATCCTGGCCCTTGGTGGCACGGGATGAATTGATGTCGATGGACACCAGAGCCTCGGTCGGATCAATAACGATAGAGCCGCCAGAGGGGAGTCTGACTTCCCGCTGGAAAGCTGTTTCGATCTGGCCTTCAATCTGGTATCGACTGAACAGCGGAATCTCGTCTTTATACAGCTTGATCTTGTTCTCAAACGTTGGCATTACGGCACGGACGAAGTTCAGTACGTCCTCATAAACGCCTTCCGAGTCGATCAGAACCTCCCCAATATCCTGGCGCAGATAGTCACGAACGGCACGAATAATTACGTTACTTTCCTGATGGATCAGGAAGGGCGCTTTGCGCTCGCCGGCTGCCTGGGTAATCGCTTCCCAGAACTGAACCAGGTAGTCGAGATCCCATTGCAATTCTTCTGTGGTGCGACCAATACCAGCGGTGCGTACGATGATCCCCATGGACTTGGGCACCTGAACGCTGTTCATGGCCTCTTTAAGCTGGGCCCGTTCTTCGCCTTCAATGCGGCGTGAAATACCGCCTGCACGGGGGTTATTGGGCATCAGAACGAGGTAGCGACCGGCAAGGGAAATGAATGTTGTGAGGGCGGCGCCTTTGTTGCCGCGCTCTTCCTTGTCGACCTGGACAATGACTTCCTGGCCTTCCGCAACGACTTCCTTGATGTTGACCTTGCCTTCGATCTGGCCCGGCGACTTTTTGAAGTAGTCCCTGGAAATCTCCTTCAGGGGGAGAAAGCCGTGGCGATCGGCACCGAAATCAACAAAGGCAGCTTCCAGGCTCGGCTCTACACGGGTAATGCGCCCTTTGTAGATGTTGGCTTTTTTCTGCTCGCGGGAACTGGATTCGATATCGAGGTCGAACAGGCGCTGGCCGTCAACCAGGGCGACGCGCAACTCTTCAGGGTGAGTTGCATTGATAAGCATTCTTTTCATGGAAAGAGGATTTTCCTGTCGTTTGATTTTGACAGAAAACCGGAGGGCGTCGCATCTGCGAAGCAGGATGTGCGCGTGCCGCAGGCCCCGTTAAATCAGGGGCAGAGCGGCGGACAGACAAGTTATGTCCTGTCGGGGTATGATCCTGTTGATCTGAGACCACCGCCGACATCCCGCCGGCCTTCCGGCAGAGGGGTGTCGTTTAGGGTTTGTGTCTGTTGGCGCATATAATCCGTTTTCAGGTTCACACAAGTGCCTGGGTCTCACGTCTTATTCGTAAGCTGGACGGCCCGGCCTTGCATGGCAGTGATTCTTCGCGATTTCGCCCGGCGGTTTTCCGCGCGGTTTCAGTTTTTCCGGTGTCAGTTCGCCGTTTTTAACGGGTTTATCCTGGCACTGCGGAGGCATTTCTTGCGCCGGGCCCGATAGTGATTGGGCGTTCGGCGTTCAAACTCTTGAATAGTGTCGGTATACTTCTGCCGCTCCGGCTTCTGACTCAAGTTGGTCAGGCCGTAGACAAACGACAGATCACGCCGGAATATAACAGCATTCGGGGAGTCGTTCAATCCCGCTCGTATCGCCAGCTACGCCACCCGTTAAAGGAACCTTATGTCCCGCAAATCTGCTTCCGGAAAGCCCACCAGTGCCAGGGTCAGAAAACCGGTGCCGCGCCCAGGCAACAGCACCGATTCAAGGCAGGCGAGTGGCGGGCGAGAAGCTGTCCGGCAGGGGGTTCTCTGGGTAACCGTTGATGAAGATAATCATGGGCAGCGGCTGGATAATTTTCTGTTGGCGCGGCTTCGCGGTGTGCCCAGGAGTATTATCTATCGCATTGTCCGAAAGGGTGAAGTGCGGGTGAATAAGGGTAGGGTGAAACCCGACACTCGTCTTGCGACGGGCGACCAGGTGCGTATTCCGCCGGTCGTCCGCAAGGAGAAAGCCCCCCAGGCTGCGCCCGGTAGCAGGGTTCAGGGTGTGGTGGAGGCGTCGGTCGTATTCGAAAACGACCAGATGTTGGTGGTCAACAAGCCCTCTGGCATTGCGGTGCATGGCGGCAGCGGCCTGAGCTTTGGTCTGATTGAAGTGCTGCGTGCGGCCCGCCCGGAGGCCAGATTCCTTGAATTGGTGCACCGCCTGGACAGAGATACCTCGGGGCTTGTCATGATTGCCAAGAAGCGGTCGGCGCTACGCTATCTGCAGGACGAACTCAGGCAGAGGCGTATTCGCAAGCAGTATCATGCTCTGGTGGCGGGGAGCTGGCCCGATAAGCTTGGTCGGATTGATGAGCCGTTGCTGCGCTATGAAATGCCTAATGGAGAGCGCAGAGTAAAGGTGGATGAGGCCGGCAAAGCCTCGCTTACAATGTTTCGCTGCCTTGCGCGCTACAGTGGCTACAGCCTGGTGGAGGCGTCACCGGTTACAGGTCGCACCCATCAGATTCGCGTTCATAGTGCCTGCGCCGGTCATCCGATAGCGGGGGATGACAAGTATATGGATGATGTAAGTCTGAAAGCATTCCGGTCTGTTGGTGGTCAGCGCCTGATGCTACACGCCAGGGCTCTAGAGCTCTTGCTGCCAGTGACCGGGGAGGCGGTTCGGTTCGAAGCCCCTTATGATGATGTATTCAGTCACGTGCTGAGCAGGCTCGAAGTGCGTGCAACGGGAGCAGGTTAATGGACGTTAAAATTGTAATTTTTGATTGGGACGGAACGCTTGTGGATTCCGTAGAACACATTGCGGACAGCCTGCATCAGGCTGCCACCGATCTGGGCTATCCCGCGCTGGAGAGGGATGCATACCGTGACATCATTGGCCTGGGTATGGTTGAAGCGCTGGAAAGGCTTTATCCGGGTATCAGTCACGAGGAAATGACGACCATCCGGGAGGGATACGGGAATTATTTCTTCAGTAAGGTTACGACACCCCAGAATATATTCGAGGGTATGGCAGATGTTGTAGCCGATCTTCGAGGCGCTGGCCGCGGATGCTCGGTGGCAACTGGCAAGAGCCGGAGAGGTCTTGAGTTAGCGCTTGTTTCGAGCGGGCTCGGTGTGCACTTTGATATTACCCGCTGTGCCGATGAGACCCGGTCCAAGCCGGACCCGCGTATGCTTGAAGAGATATTGCAGTTTTATGGGGTTGAGCCTTCAGAGGCCGTTATGATTGGCGATACCCGTTATGACCTGGAAATGGCACAGCGCATTGGTATGCCTTCAATAGGTGTTGAGTGGGGGGTGCATAAGCGTGATGTGCTCGAGGACTACGCGCCCCATGCCATCGTTGATTCTGTTCCGGATCTTCGTAGCGTGCTCGGTCTGTAAAACAAATTTTGGTGCTTTCATTTCTGACAGGATAGATGCATGAGTGACTGGGATTCCGATAAGACTCCAGAATGGGGTGATAAACCTGCAGAGCCTCGTTCAGGGCGAAATCAACCGCGTTTGCCGCCGGAATCAAGTCGCGACTGGCGACTGATTGAAAAAGTGGTCATGTCTTTGCAGTCTGAGCAGCGAAAGAGCCGCCGCTGGGGGATTTTTTTCAAGCTTCTCACATTCGTCTACCTGTTCGCGCTGCTGGCGATCGTCTGGACTCCGTTTGGAGACAGTCTTGAAGCAACGACCGGGAAGCATACTGCGGTGGTGGAAGTAAACGGTCCGATTGCTGCAGATGAACTTGCCAGTGCCGACAATATTGTGGGCTCTCTGCGCTCAGCGTTCGAGCAAGAGAATGCTGTAGCGATTATTCTGCGCATCAACAGTCCAGGTGGCAGTCCCGTTCAGTCTGGCTATATCTATGATGAGATCAAGCGACTGAGGGAAGAATACCCGGAAAAGAAGGTTTATGCCGTTATCTCGGATATTGGAGCATCAGGCGCCTACTACATAGCGGCTGCGGCCGATGAGATTTATGCAAACCGGGCCAGCCTGGTGGGTTCTATCGGTGTTGTGGCCGGTGGTTTCGGGTTTACCGGTGCCATGGACAAGCTGGGCGTTGATCGCAGGCTTTATACGGCCGGTGACAACAAGGCGTTTCTGGATCCATTCTCGCCCGAACAGGAACAGGAAGTGGCGTTCTGGCAAGACGTGCTGGAGAGTACTCATCGGCAGTTTATAGAAGCTGTAAAGAAGGGGCGTGGCGATCGCCTGGCAGACGACGAGCGCTTGTTCAGCGGCCTGGTGTGGAGTGGGGAACAGGCGCTGGAGTTGGGGCTTATTGACGGGCTTGGCAGTACCTCGCAAGTTGCCAGGCAGGTTATCGGTCAGGAAGATCTGATTGATTATAGTCAACGCAAAGGCGCGCTGCGTGATCTTGTTGATCAGCTTGGGGTGTCCGTTGGTCAGGGCGTTGTCGGGCAGCTGGTTGAGTCTCGCCTGGAGTTGCGATAGCGGCAGAGTTTGCAGAGTCCGCTAAGGCTCGAGAAGCGGATTTCTGCCCCAGGCCGTGAGCATGTCGGTCAGGGCGATCAGGGGCAGACCTATCAGGCTGTTCGGGTCCCGGCCCTGCAACTCCCGGAAAAGCGTGATGCCCAGGCCTTCCATCTTGAAGCTGCCGGCGCAGTCATAAGGCGCCTCTTTGCGGATATAGGCATCGATTTCCCTGGCGGACAGGTTCCGGAAATGAACGGTAAATTGCTCGCAGCAGGTTTGCAGTGCTCCGGAATTGGCGTCCAACAGAGCAAGCCCGGTCAGGAAGATAACGCTTTGTCCGCTGCTTCTGGCAAGTTGTTCGCAGGCATTTGAGTAGCTTCCGGGTTTGCTTAACAGCGTGCCGTCAGGCAAGGCGGCTACCTGGTCGGAGCCTATAATCCAGTGTTCGGGGTACAGGGGTGCCAAGGCTCTCGCTTTCGACTCTGCCAGGCGTAAGGCGAGGTCGTCCGGAGACTCTCCTGTGATGGGTGTTTCGTCAATGTTCGGGCTGGCATTGGAGAATGGCAGCCCGAGCCTTGCCAGCAATTCGTGGCGATACTTTGATGACGAGGCCAGTAACAGGGGTTTCCGGTGCACGAAGTTGTTCCTTTCGGGATATTTCAGTGCCTGTATCGTAGAATACACCTACGGAAACCGGAACCCCCTGGCCAAAACCCTACGAAGTCTTTGACAGCGGCGAGCTTGGCCCCTAGAATTGCGCGCCTATGTCAAACGCGTCCAATGTAGAATTACCAAAAATCGTCGACCCTTACCGATTGGCGGAGCACGACAGCGTGCTGGAGGGAGAAATTCCTCTCAGTGGTTTGTCTCGTTTCCGTGAAGCTGTTTTAGGGTTCGAAGATGGTGCTGTGTGTCGCGTGAAGTTGTCCTTTTATCAGGATGGCGAGCGTCGCCGCATTGTCTCTGGTGAGCTGGAGGCTCCGGTTAAACTGGAGTGTCAGCGTTGCATGGAGTCCATGGATTCTGTGCTGACCTCCCGATTTGTACTCGGGCTGGTCACCAGCGATGCGCAGGCCGAGCGGTTGCCAAAGGATCTTGAGCCGTTTCAAACTGATGATTTCAGTGCGAATCTCTGGTCCATGGCGGAGGATGAGCTGTTGCTGGTTTTGCCTCCCTATCCGCTACATGACCGGAGTGAATGCCCGGCCAAAGAGGAACTGGAAGCTTACGAGCCAGGCAGTTCTTCGGCAGTATCAGAGGAAAAGTCGGGTGATAACCCGTTCAGCGTGCTGGCGGGCCTCGGAAAAACAAAGCATTAATGCGAGCGTGGGCATCTATATTGAAGCTGGCGCAATCAAATGAACACATGTTACGTGTAACGATATTCAAGTCAGTTTACGTTAACAGGTCAGGAGTATAACCATGGCTGTACAGAAGAACCGCAAGACCCGTTCCAAGCGTGGCATGCGCCGTGCCCACGATGCCCTGAGCCCTGCAGCTCTGAGCACTGATTCAACGACTGGTGAAGTTCATCGTCGTCACCACGTGTCTCCGGACGGATTCTATCGTGGTAAGCAGGTAATCGAAGCTAGCGACGAGTAATTTCGTT
>JAGPVT010000131.1 GCA_018066865.1 Marinobacter sp.
AAGCCAATGGCATCGAACCCTATACTTATATGGTGGAAGTGCTCACAAAACTGCCAACATCGACGACCGATGATGAACTCGACCGGCTATTGCCTTGGAACCAGGGCGAAACCATTCCGGTGTAGTTCGTGGAGCGCTTACCCTATTCGGGGGTTCGGGGCGGTGAGGGTGTTGTTCGAGGCAAAACATTAAATCATCAAGCTTCGTCTGGAGTACTCCTCCAGGTCGAGCCTGGTAAGACAACTACTGTCCTCGGTTCGTACAACAAGGACATGGCTTCAATTGTGGACGAACTCGGGAACGTCAAGAGCATGGATTTTGGTCCGAACCCCGGCGGTTTTAATGTACTGAATGCACCAGATGAGTTGTTTAGCGCATTGGGTCCAAAGGGCTTTTGGGGCGAAGTGAATGTACCATTCCTAAACGCAGCCACCTCCAGAGGCGACAATGTACTCATGGCTACTGAGCCAGCGTTTGACATTGTTGACAATCGGGGAATAGGCGTTTTAATCCGACCTAATACAACTACTGGTAAAATGGAGTTGACCGGTTTTGGAAAAGAATACATAACCCTTCGTCAGAAAGGGTATATTTATCAAGATGGCAAGATGGCAAAATGGTGAAGCCATGAAAGACATTCTTCTACAGAAAGTGAAGTCGGCCTTTTCTGAAATTGTTGAGAAGTACAGATTAGAGGTTAAAGAAGTTGATAAAAATTTTATTATTTTAGTCGGGTCATCCTATGCAATAGGGGTGTTGCTAGACAAGGACGGTTTGGCCTATATGTATTATGATTTCTCGGCGCCCATAAAAAAGGGATACAATCTTGGCCTTTTCTTGATTCAAAAAAGGAGAGATCAATTAGTATTTGGCGTTGATGATAGGTCAAGAAGTCCTGTTGACGAATATTTGTCGCACAATCTATCTATATTCGCTAATCAACTTTTTAGTGCCGGAAAAGATATACTGCGTGGGGAAAAATCGTGGATTAATAACTATCAGTGGCCATCTGTTACTGTAAATGATGAGGTGTTGTCAGCATTGTTATGTGCCAAACAACAATTCAAGGCGACCAAGTAGCGTCGTCTGTCGACGTAGTTGGCACCTGATTCATTTCAGTTTTGATGCGCCACGCACTGCTCTTTAACAACTTGTTCTTCTGGCCGTGGCCGTGGGCTCAGCGTAAGAGCCAGCCTCGCCATACCCAGTCCACCGCGCAGTGGCAGCGCAGGCTCGCTTGAAAGCACCACCGACACCCTCACCGTGGCCAACCTCAGCGAGAACCGCGGCTTTAACGCCAGCGTCAGCGTGAATGTGAGCGGCAACCCCCGCAACGACGGGCAGATGACCCTCCCGCAAACGGGCCAGACCACCGTAGGCGGCCATTACAACGGCCATGACCGGGCTCAAACCTCATACGCCACTCTGGGCCAAGGCCAGGTCGTCGTCGCAGGCACAGAGCAAGACGCCGTGGAGGGCCTGAACCGGGATCTGGAAAACCGCCAGGAAGTCACCCGCGATCTGGACATTGGCGGGCTGGATGCCAGCGTTACTGTAGATCATCGTCTACTGAGCAGCGAAGGGCGCCAAAGCATCGTTAACGACGCCAAGGATACGATGGAACACGGTGAGGATATTGGCCTGGCCGCTCAGCAGGTGGCTTCAGACGGTCAATTGAGTTTTCTGAATTTCGCCGGGCAAGTTGATAAGAATGCCAAGGCTACCCAGATTACGAACGTTCTCGCCAGGCAATATCCCGAGACTTTGGCCATTCTCAAAAATGGCGAACGCGACCCAAATTATCAAGCGGCTCAATCCCAGGTCGTCCAGCTTGCTCAGGCGTTATTCGGGCTGACGCCGGGACAAGTTGGTTTCTATGACGGCCAACTCACAACCGGTGTGTTGGCTGATCAGAATACGATCCTCGGTTCGCGTGACGTGCAAGGCGCTATCATCACCGATCCGGATCATCCGGGCTATGGCACGGTGCTCTTGAATACGGCGAACACCGACAAAGCCGGAATGATGACGACCGCCGGTCACGAAGTGATCGAGAGCAAGGTTCTGCAAGGTCAGGAAGGGTTGTTTTTCGATGACAGCTTTGAGACCAAGGAAAGAGTGGCAGACCTGTTTGGCGAGCGGCTGACGGCTCGTCTGGATCAGGCTACCGAAGGTGGTTTAAGCCAGACACCGGCCGACTGGTCCAGCACGATGCGCCAGAATCCGGCAACGTCGCGTGGCACCCTCTTGGCCGATACCCTTCGTTCAGGGCAAGTGGAATATCGACAGTTCACGACGAACGAATCGGTCGTCCTCGATCGGGCCCGCGCTGCCATCTCAAACAATAATATCTATTCGACGGAGTTTAAGCGCGAGGCGTTGGCCAATCTGGACGCTCTGGCCTGCGCAGAAATCCGTTGTGGTGCTGGGGTTTCAGACAACGACCCCCGCCACCGGGAGCTTAGCACCCTGCAGGCCAGAGGTGAGCAGCTCAAGCAAGATCATCAAACCGATATCTACGCGAAGCTCAGGGAACTGGGTGTAGATTCGACCGAAGAGAAGACGGTCAGGCGGGGTAGGGATCAGTATACCCGCCAGGAGCCTTTGTTCGGTTATAGCCTCTGGGATGCCTCCGATGACTTTTTCGGCTCAAACGAGCAGATCAGTGCACGAGTGCAACAGGTTGCAGTCGGTGCAGGCGGCAGCGCCGAGGCGGCTCTGGGCGTAGCGGTCACAACGGCGGGCTGCGCAACCGTGGCAGGTTGTGCAGTGGCCGGTCCTTTGGGCGCCTGGCTTGCCGCCGATGGCGCGGATACCGCCTACAAAGCTTCGGAAGCGCTAAACAGCGATTATGTGTACGTGAACGGAACCCGGGTTCTGAACTCGTTCAGCGAGGCGACCCATCAGGAGGCGGTGAGGCCGACAGTTGCACTCCTGACGAACGTTGGGGTTAATGCCGCGGGTGGTGTGATCGCGAAGAAGGCGGGTGCGCTGGTTTTGCGGGATGAGCTGCCTGCGATGCCTAAGGCTGATATTGTTGTAAACAAACCTCATTCTGGCTCGTTTGACTATAATCTGTCCCAAGCTGAGCCGCCTAAAGGAAAAGTTTATGAAGGAGCTGCTCATCGTTATGAGAGGCCAGAATATGTAGAAACCTCTTGGGATCAGCATTCTGGGAATATAAATGCTGATCATCGCTATACGAGGCAAGGTCAAGGTGGGGTGTATGCTGGAACCTCACAGGAAACTGCTCTGAATGAAATAACTCATTATGACCCCAATGCCCAAGACGTTAGGGTCGCTATCACCAAAGAAGTAAAGCTGGATAACGTTCTGGATTTAACGGATAGTCAAGTTAGAAAAAAGTTGAACGTTACTTTAGATGACATAACTAACGGGATTGATTACTCAAAGACGCAAAAAATTGGGGGTTGAGCTAAAGAAAATGGCTATGATGGTATTTTAGCTCCATCTGCTCGGAACCCTAAAGGATCTAATATTGTGATATTTAAAAATGATTAAACTTCCTGAAGAGTTAAAGGATCTGAGCAACAGTTATCTAGGCGAAAGTGCTTGGAATCGATTTGTAAGTAACTTGTATTCGTGTAATGCCACGACTGATGAGTTATGCAATATTGGAATTCCAAAAGATATGGCAAAAGCGATTATTTGTAAGGTTGGCCCTGTTGAACATTCAAGACGCTGGCTTGGTACAAATATTCCTGCTTTATCAAACTATAAACCAATGGAGATCCTAAAAAATTACCAAGACGGGGAAAGAGTAATTCGAGCGGTTTTAATGAGGATGCCTTAAGAAGCCCTCTGTTGTCTTGAGCTCAGGATAGAAAAACCTATTAGTTGATGTGATGCGAAATTGGTTTGGGACGTGCGCATCTCAAGAGCGGCGCCTGTCAAGGTAGTTGGCACCTGATTCATTTCAGTTCTAATGCGTCACGCGCTGCTCTTTAACAGCTTGTTCTTCTGGCCGTGGGTTCAGCGCGAGGACCAAGCCCGCCATACCCAAGCCACCACGCAATGGCAACGCAGGCTATCGCAATTCCGACTCTGATGGCTCAAGCCTGACCTACCGAAACAGCACCGTCAGCGCAGGTTCGCTGGCGAGCACCAGCGAAACCTTAACCGTGGCCGGAGCGGATGTCGCCGCAAACACCGT
>JAGPVT010000132.1 GCA_018066865.1 Marinobacter sp.
ACGTCAGGGCCAACGGTGCCGGAATAAACCGGTAGCTCAATGGACTTGTCCCCCACCGAGAGCGTGGCTTTCCTGTCGGTCATAGTGCTCTCCTGTTTATCAGCTTGAACAGCATAGGCTGCCTTTATAGTTGCATGAGAAGGCGCGTATTATCGCAAAACTGGCGGCAAAATATAGGGTGTTGGCTTTTTTTGTCAATGAAAGAGTGGGGGAGCCCGGTGGCGTTGTCCTTGTTGTAAATCAGGGATATCACGAATAACGCGGCTTTCAGACAAAAACTGTGTTTGTCAATACGTCTTATAGCTTGCTCTGCTGGTGCCTTCGGTATGCTTTTGCATGGGTTGCGCGTTTGTAATTATACGGGCGTCTCCTTATAATCCCTAGCCCGGAATCGGGGATTCATCTTCACAGGGGTTTGTTCGTAGCAAGCTACCTGTTTGGTGTCCGCCCTCCTGAACCAATCGGTTGTTGATCCCGTATCCGACATCCGATCGTTACATACCAACTATCCGCTACCGGTTCGCCGGCTTTGCGGTATCAAAAGAGAGTGTGAGAGCGCTGTGAATAGCAAACGACCAGTAAATCTCGATCTCAGCAAGTTTCATTTTCCGCTGCCAGCCATTACGTCCATATTGCACCGCGTCAGCGGCATCATCATTTTTGTTGGTGTTGCGTTCATGCTTTACGGACTTCAGCTTTCCCTATCCGGGGAAGACGGCTTCAGTCAGGTCAGTGAATTGCTGAACGGCTTCCTTGCCAAGCTGATTATCTGGGGCATCCTGTCTGCTCTGTTTTACCATCTGGTTGCTGGTATCAAGCACCTGTTCATGGATATGGGCATAGGTGAAGAACTGGAGAGCGGGCGTGCGGCCGCCAAGATCACAATTGCAGTTTCCGTCATCCTCATTGTTGTGGCAGGAGTCTGGGTATGGGCATGAATAGCGTGACCAACATTGGTCGTAACGGCATTCAAGACTGGATCATCCAGCGTGTTACCGCTTACGTATTGGCCTTTTATACTTTGTTTTTGCTCGGCTTTTTTGTGACGACCGATGTCGATTACCAGTCTTGGTCAGCTCTGTTTGATCAGGCGTGGTTCAAGATCTTCACGCTACTCGCTCTGCTTTCGATTGGTGCCCATGCCTGGGTTGGCCTTTGGACAGTTTCTACGGACTACATCAAATCTGCTATGCAACGTTTTCTTTTCCAGGCGGCGTGCATTCTCGTGATTTTCGTGTATGTGGTTTGGGGTATTCAGATTATTTGGGGGCTTTAATTGATGGCTAATATCAAGACCATGTCGTACGACGCTATTGTTATTGGTGGCGGTGGTGCCGGTATGCGAGCAGCCCTGCAGTTAACCGAGTCGGGCGTTAACACTGCGTGTATCACGAAAGTTTTTCCAACCCGCTCGCACACAGTGTCTGCCCAGGGTGGTATCACTTGTGCGATCGCAAGCGCTGATCCCAATGATGACTGGCGCTGGCATATGTACGACACCGTTAAAGGGTCTGACTACATTGCCGACCAGGACGCTGTTGAATATATGTGTTCAGTGGGGCCGCAGGCTGTTTTTGAACTTGAGCACATGGGCCTGCCATTTTCGCGCACGGAACAGGGTCGCATCTACCAGCGCCCGTTCGGTGGTCAGTCCAAGGGGCCGGATAACCCTACTCAGGCCGCGCGTACTTGTGCTGCTGCCGACCGTACCGGTCACGCACTGCTGCATACTCTGTATCAGGCAAACCTCAAAGGCGGCACTACTTTTCTGAACGAGTGGTACGCCGTTGATCTGGTCAAGAACAGCAAAGATGAAGTGGTTGGCGTTGTCGCTATTGAAATTGAAACTGGTGAAGTGGCTTACATCAAGTCCAAAGCCACCGTGCTGGCAACAGGCGGAGCAGGCCGGATCTACGCTTCCACAACCAACGCGCTGATCAACACCGGCGATGGTATCGGCATGGCACTGCGTGCCGGTTTCCCGATGCAGGACATGGAAATGTGGCAGTTCCACCCAACCGGGATATACGGTGCCGGTACGCTGGTAACGGAAGGTTGTCGGGGTGAGGGCGGTTACCTGATCAACTGTGAAGGCGAGCGCTTTATGGAGCGTTATGCTCCGAATGCGAAAGACCTGGCTGGCCGTGACGTCGTCGCGCGCTCCATGGTTATCGAGATTCTCGAAGGTCGCGGTTGTGGCCCGGACAAGGATCACGTTCTGCTGAAGCTGGATCACCTGGGTGAAGAGACTCTGAATCTGCGCCTGCCGGGTATCTGTGAGTTGTCCCGTACATTTGCTCACGTGGATCCCGTAAAAGAGCCGGTACCGGTTGTTCCAACCTGTCATTACATGATGGGCGGTGTTCCTACAAATGTAGGTGGTCAGGCGCTGACTCAGGATAAAAAAGGTAACGATCAGCCGATCCCGGGCCTGTTTGCCTGTGGTGAGGCGGCGTGTGTTTCTGTTCACGGTGCAAACCGCCTTGGTGGTAACTCGCTGCTGGATCTCGTTGTTTTCGGTCGTGCGGCGGGCCTGCACATTGAAGAACAGCTGCGCGGTGGCTTTGAGACTGACGGTGCAACCGATGAGGATATCAAGCGCGCCATGGCTCGTCTGGATCGTCTGAACAGCGCATCGGAAGGCGAAAGCGTCGCCGAAGTTCGTAAGGATCTTCAGAACTGCATGCAGCTTTACTTCGGCGTATTCCGCGACGGCAAGAGCATGGAAGAAGGTCTGGAGAAGCTGGAAGCTATCGGCCAGCGTGTTCGTAACACCAAGCTGGCAGACACCAGTAGTGCGTTCAACACTGCGCGCATTGAAGCGCTGGAACTGGATAACCTTTTTGAGGTGGCTCAGGCTACCGCGATTGCTGCAAACGAGCGTAAAGAGAGCCGTGGTGCCCATGCCCGTAACGACTTCACCGAGCGTGATGACGAGAACTGGTTGAAGCACTCTCTCTACTTCCCGTTGGATAAGCGTATTGGCAAGCGTGACGTTAACTTTTCGCCGAAAACCGTCGAAACCTTCCAGCCAAAAGTCCGGACTTACTAAGGGGGACATACATTATGTTGGTAAGCCTTTACCGTTATAACCCGGAAACTGACAACGCCCCTTACATGCAGGACGTTGATGTTGAGCTTCCGGCAGGAAAGGATCTGATGGTTCTTGACGTGCTCAATCTCATCAAGGAGAGCGATCCGTCAATGGCCTATCGCCGCTCGTGCCGTGAAGGTGTTTGCGGTTCTGATGGCATGAACATGAACGGCAAAAATGGTCTTGCGTGCATTACGCCGATGTCTCAGGTCGTCAAGAATGACAAGCTGGTATTGCGCCCGCTGCCGGGTCTGCCGGTTATTCGTGATCTGGTCGTTGATATGAGCCTGTTCTACAAGCAGTACGAAAAAGTGATGCCGTACCTGATTAACGACAAGCCAGCGCCCGCCATTGAGCGTTTGCAGTCACCAGAAGATCGCGAAAAGCTGGATGGCCTGTACGAATGTATTCTCTGTGCGTGCTGTTCCACGTCCTGCCCATCGTTCTGGTGGAATCCGGACAAGTTCATTGGTCCGGCTGGACTGTTGCAAGCATACCGCTTTCTTGCTGATAGTCGTGATACGGCTCAGGCGGAGCGCCTTGCCGATCTGGATGATCCGTTCAGTGTTTTCCGCTGCAGGGGCATCATGAACTGTGTCAGCGTTTGCCCGAAAGGCCTTAACCCCACAAGGGCAATAGGCCATATTCGAAATCTTTTGCTGCACCGGGCGACTTGAGCGGCAGAATTGAAGACAGACGCTATACTGATCTGATCAGGTTGGAACCCGGAAGGCCTCGCTTTATGCGGGGCCTTCAACCAAAGGCTTATAGTCAATGGTCTTACCCGGGTGCACACTACGCAAGCCGTGGCGGGAACTTACCATGTTTTCTTGCGGTGTTGCTGAGTACAAAAAAATCATTGGGGAACGGAAAACATCCGTGTTGGGTGTGGTTGCCACAGTCGATCCCGTAAAAACCCGTATTGACTGATATTTACCCCTGGCCGACCATACTTGGCTCCCCCGCACCAGCCCAAGGTGAGCTATTCAAAATGCAAGAAAGCATGATGGAGCAGTTATGGCAGACGTCCCACTTACAGGGTGGAAATCTGGCCTATGTCGAACAGCTTTTTGAAACCTACCTGACAGACCCTAATGCCGTTTCCGAAGAGTGGCGCAGTTTTTTTGACAAGCTTCCGAGCGTTGACGGCTATCAGGGCCGTGATGTCATTCACTCTTCGATCCGCGAGCAGTTTGAGCACATATCCCGCAATCAGCGTTTTCTCGCGAATAACGGCGTGCCGGCCAGTGCAACGTCGGATGCTGATAAAAAGCAGACACGTGTTCTCCAGCTAATCAACGCTTATCGCTTTCGTGGTCATCAGGAAGCAAAACTTGACCCGCTTGGAGTTTGGCAGCGACCCAGCGTCGAAGATCTTGACCCGTCGTTCCATGATTTATCGGAAGCTGACCGGGATCTGACCTTCCAGACCGGTTCTCTGAGCTTTGGCTCTGAAACCATGAAGCTCGGAGACATAGTCGACGGATTGCAGCAGACGTACTGCGGCAGTATTGGCGCCGAGTACATGTACATAATTGATACCCGCATTAAGCGCTGGTTTCAGCAACGTATGGAGCCAGTTCGCTCCCAGCCGGGTTATGGGGCTGAAACGCGTAAACACATTCTGGAGCGCCTCACGGCGGCCGAGGGTCTGGAAAAATATCTTGGCTCTCGTTACCCCGGCGTCAAGCGTTTCGGGCTTGAGGGCGGCGAAAGCCTTATTCCCTGCATGGACGAGCTTATCCAGCGGGCAGGCCATTATGGCGCCAAGGAAATTGTTCTGGGTATGGCCCACCGTGGCCGCCTGAACATTCTGGTCAATACACTTGGCAAGAACCCCAAGGAGCTGTTCGACGAGTTTGAGGGCAAAAGGCTGGCCGATTCTGGCTCCGGTGACGTTAAGTACCACCAGGGGTTTTCATCCAACGTGATGACCGAAGGCGGTGAGATACACCTTGCGATGGCGTTTAACCCATCTCACCTTGAAATCGTATCGCCGGTAGTTGAAGGCTCTGTGCGTGCCCGTCAATCCCGTCGTTCCGATTCAGTAGGTAATCAGGTGGTTCCCGTTATTATGCACGGTGATGCGGCATTTGCCGGTCAGGGTGTGGTGATGGAAACCTTCCAGATGTCCCAGACCCGTGGTTTCGGAGTGGGCGGCACCATTCACATCGTTATCAATAACCAGGTTGGCTTTACCACCAGCAAACAGGAAGATGCGCGCTCTACGGAGTATTGCACTGACATCGCCAAGATGGTTCAGGCGCCGATACTGCATGTGAACGCGGACGACCCTGAAGCGGTTGTTTTTGTGACTCAAATGGCGATGGACTATCGCAACGAGTTCAGGGGCGACGTGGTTATCGATCTGGTTTGTTATCGTCGTCGCGGGCACAACGAAGCGGATGAACCCGCCGCAACCCAGCCGATGATGTATGAAAAGATTCGCAAGCTGAAGACGACCCGCATGATTTATGCGGAGAAGCTGGTTGCTGCGGGTGTTGTAAGTGAAGACGAAGCCAAGCAGATGGAAAATGATTACCGTGACGCGCTGGATAATGGCGAGCACGTGGTCAAATCCCTCGTCAAGGAGCCCAATAAAGACCTGTACGTTGACTGGTCGCCTTATCTGGGTCATCAATGGACTGCCAAGTGCAAGTCCAGTGTGCCATTGAAAACTGTCCAGAAGCTGGGTAAAAAGCTGACCCAGGTGCCTGAAGGGTTCAGTGTTCAGCGTCAGGTTTCGAAGATTGTCTCGGATCGCGAGAAAATGACAGCGGGTGCCTTGCCCATCAATTGGGGCTATGGCGAGATCATGGCTTACGCCACGCTGTTGAATGAAGGGCATCCGATCCGGCTGACCGGTCAGGATGTGGGTCGTGGAACCTTCTCTCACCGCCATGCGGTTTTGCATAATCAGAAGGACGGGTCCAGACATATCGCTCTTGCGCAACTCTCTGACAAGCAGCCGATGTTTGAAATTTATGACTCGTTGCTCTCTGAAGAGGCGGTGATGGCGTTCGAATATGGCTACTCCACCACCACGCCGGATACGCTGGTGGTCTGGGAAGCACAGTTTGGCGATTTCGCAAACGGTGCGCAGGTTGTTATCGATCAGTTCCTCACCAGTGGTGAGCACAAGTGGGGCCGCTTGTGTGGTTTGACTCTGTTGCTGCCGCATGGCTATGAAGGGCAGGGGCCGGAACACAGTTCCGCGCGCCTTGAGCGCTTCTTGCAGATGTCTGCACAGCACAACATTCAGGTATGTGTGCCGACTACACCTTCCCAGGTGTTCCACATGTTGCGTCGTCAGGTGAAGCGCCCGCTGCGTAAGCCGCTGGTTGCTATTACACCCAAGAGTTTGCTGCGACACAAGGAAGCAACCTCGGATCTGGATGACTTGACGTCAGGCACCTTCCAGACCGTTCTTCCCGAGAAAGAACTGCCGGAAGCGAAAAAAGTTACCCGGGTTATTCTTTGCAGCGGCAAGGTCTATTACGATCTGCTGGAAAAGAAGAAAACCGATGAGCGCGACGATGTTGCCATTGTGCGCATTGAGCAACTTTATCCGTTCCCCAGTGAAGATCTGGATGAAACTCTGGCCCAGTACTCAAAGTTGAAACACGTGGTTTGGTGTCAGGAAGAGCCTATGAACCAGGGCGCCTGGTACAGCAGTCAGCACCACATGCGCAACGCGCTGCAGCGGCTGAACCCCAAGCTTCATCTTCAGTACGCCGGTCGTGAGGCCTCCGCTGCTCCGGCAGCAGGTCATATGTCTGTTCATATTGAAGAGCAGAAAAATCTTGTTAACGACGCGTTTGAAATCTGACGAGCTACCGAACTAAGGAACTGTAATGTCTACTGAGAT
>JAGPVT010000152.1 GCA_018066865.1 Marinobacter sp.
CCAGGATCAGCTTGGCATCACCGAAACTCAGGCGGTTGGTGGCACCGGTGCATTGTTGCAGCTGGCGAAAAATGAGCTTGGTTCCAGCACCATGAGCGCTCTGACCAGCAAAGCTTCGGGCCTGCCCGGTCTGTCGGGAGGAAACAGCGGTCTGGGCGACAGCCTGCTCTCCAATATTTCGTCCATGAGTGGTGTGCAGTCAGCCTTCTCGGCGCTGGGTATGGACAGCGCCATGATCCAACAGTTTGTACCGATTATTATGGGCTTCCTGGGAGATCAAGGGGTTGGTTCTTCACTGCTTGGACAGTTGCAAAGTCTGTGGGCGCCTGCCGGCTGAGCCCGGATAGACAGGGACTTTCTCTGGGCTCTACAACTTCAGAATCGATCATTTTTCATTCGGGGTTGTTACACTCGCTGGATGAACATCGAATAACAAGGCAACGGTTATGGATTTCGTCAGAACCCCGGACACCCGCTTTAAAAAACTGCTCGACTATCCTTTCGAGCCGCACTACGTTGATCTCGACAGCCTGCGAATGCATTACGTGGATGAGGGGCCTGCGCATGCCAGCCCGATTCTCATGCTGCACGGGGAGCCTTCCTGGTCTTACCTCTATCGCCACATGATTCCCGTTTGCGCGGCGGCTGGCCACCGGGTGATTGCGCCGGACCTTATCGGCTTTGGCAAGTCCGATAAGCCAACTGCCATCGAGGATTACAGCTACCAAAAGCACATGGACTGGATGCAGCAGTTCATTGACAGGCTCGATCTGAACAACATCACTTTAGTGTGCCAGGATTGGGGCTCACTATTGGGCTTGCGGCTCGCCGCCGAAAACCCGGAGCGCTTCCGGGCCATTGTGGTCGGCAATGGGATGCTGCCCACCGGAGACCAGAAAGCGCCACCGGCATTCAATATCTGGAAAAACTTTGCACTGCACAGCCCCTGGTTCCCCATTGGCCGAATCATCAACGTGGGCTCATTCCGCAAACTGGGTCCGGACGAACTGCGGGCATACGATGCCCCCTTCCCGGGCAAAAAATACAAAGCCGGCGCCCGCGCGTTTCCTCGCCTCGTGCCAGTGCGCTCAGACGACCCGGCGAGTGAAGCCAACCGCAAGGCATGGACCGTCCTGGAACGCTGGGAAAAACCCTTTCTCACCACCTTCAGCAACGGCGACCCGATTACCCGTGGCGGTGCTGCGTATATGCAAAAACGGATTCCGGGCGCGAAGGATCAGCCCCATGTCACCCTCAAAGGCGGCCACTTCCTGCAAGAAGATTCGCCGGTGCCCTTTGCCCGGGCAATCAACGATCTGCTTGCTACTCTGTCCTGAGGGTTTCGCGTGCATCCTGGCTTTCCCGATCTTCTCAGCCAGTTTGTCAAAAAAACAGCATCAGACCAGCCGTAATAACTCCAAACAGGATGGACAGCCCGATCAAGGTCTTCCAGGGAAAGGGTGGCGGAGGCGGCTCCACGGCAAGCTGCTCTTCCAGATAGCGTCTCAGCAATCGAGTATTGCGAGTATTGGCTTTGTAAATGGCATCAAAGGCATCTCCCACCACTGGCACCAGGCCACCGACAAAATCGATACCCATATTGCGCAGGATAAGCAGCTTCACATCCTTGCTGGCCCCAGCCCGCTGAGCTTCGACCAGCACATAACCCGATAACACCAGGCCTGCGGCGTCGCCCACCACCGGCACCAGGCCAATAATGGCCTCAGCCCCGATCTGGAATCGAGTGAAGGGAATACCGATACTGTTATCGGTAAAGCGGCTGAACTTATCCAGCCGCTCAAGTATCGCCCGCTGCCGTGCTTCGGTAGGCTTTGCCATAACGTATCCCAAAAAACCTGCTTACCCTTTGGCCAGCGCGGCCCGCACCTTCTTGCCCAAGTGGCCCATTTCGACCCGACCAAGTACCTGGGGGCGCAGCTCGTTCATCACACGCCCCATGTCCTGCATTCCCTGGGCGTCGGTTGAGCTGAGGGCCTGACGGATCAGGCCGTCCAGTTCATCCTCAGAAAGGGCGGCAGGCATGAACTCTTCAATAATCACCATTTCCGCCCGCTCCTTGTCGCCCAGTTCCTCGCGGCCGGCATCGTCGTACTGACGGGCGGAATCGCGGCGTTGCTTGAGCATTTTGTCCAGTACCTTCAGAACGTCCTCGTCATTCAGGTCGCGGCGCTCGTCGATCTCGATCTGTTTGACTGCAGCCTGAGCCATACGCAGAGTGACAAGCCGGAGTTTATCCCTCTTACGCATCGCGTCTTTTACCGCGTTACTCAGTTGTTCCTTGAGTGATAATTCCGCCATTGCCGATCTCCTGTTCCAAGGGTTAAGACACTAGAATCTAGCGGCCTGTCGGGTGTCGAGTTTGTAAACCAAAGAGTCATTTTCCGACTACTCTATTAACCTGTTCATTCTAAAAACCAGCTCAATCTGCATCAAGGGCAGAACCGTAAATTATATCAACAATAAGGAGACGATCTATGAGCAATCCCATCATTGCAGACAACAAGCCAAAAAAAGTCACGCTGGAGAAAGGCAAAAAATACATGTTCTGCGCCTGCGGTCGCTCCAGCAACCAACCCTTCTGCGACGGTTCTCACGCAGGTACGGGTTTTAGCCCCAAAAGCTTCGCGGCAGAAGAAGACGGCCACGCGTTCCTGTGCCAGTGCAAACACACCGGCAATGCGCCTTACTGTGATGGCACCCACTCTCAATTCGACAAAGATCAGGTTGGCAAGGAAGGACCCGGCACAGAATCCGAATCGGTCGGCTGAACTAACACAACCCATTGTTCCCCTATGCGGGCGCGTGCGGTCAGAACGCCTCGGGAAGAGCGTTCGTCCCTGATGAGCCATGCGCAGGGTGACAACCCGGGGTTTATCCCTGTTCCGTATCGCGTCTTTTACCGCGTTGCTCAGTTGTTCCTTGAGTGATGATCCCGCCATTGTTAGTCGTGGGCTACTGGTTTCAAAGGGACCGACTGGTGCTCCTTGCCGATCAGTTCGGTATAGGTGACGAATTTGAACGGATCAAAGTATTGTGCTGCGCTGCGTAGTCGATCTGCCGCGTTTTGGGCCAGACGTATGATTTCTTCGTTGTCCGGATAGCGCAGCTCAGCGGCAACAGCCATCTGCAGTGCCAGTTCATTGTCACCGCCCTCCAGCATCCGTTGCAGGGCATTGATGATTTCGCCCTGCGACAGGTCAAGATAGACTTTCAGCAGTCGTCCGTATTCTACCGCGGTGAGGGTATCTAACCCTTGCGGTTCTCTGCCGCTGATCTCTTCTTGCCATATTCCAACCATGTGGTCGGCTGTGCGGGCGATGATATGATCGCGGGGTGCAAGGTAGCTCAAGAAGGCTTCCGGGTGATTCTCCAGTCCCGGTGGAATCAGATTCAGACGAATAATATTTTTTGCAGAGTAGCCATTCGTTATATGCTTTCTGGTCTCCTCAACGAGCCACTGGAAGGCGTCACGAAAGGCCGCAAGTTGCTCGCCTGCTCCGTAGAGCACCGTGATTCCGTAATGACCATGGAGGATATGTTTCGGGTGGCGCTGAAGTGCCTGGTCCATAGTCTCTAATGCTTCGTCAATAAATCCTTCTTCAACCCATGGTTCACCGTAAAAGGGCATCAGCGCATCACCCATGAAAAGGGTGCCCAGGTTCGGCAGATAGATCAGCAGTGCGTCCTCCGTCTCGCCACCGGTCACTGGAATGAGCTCTATATGGGTGTTGCCTACACTAATCTCGGTGAGCTTATCGACGCTAATATCCGGCTTGTAGCTGCTGACCCATTCGTCATTAAAACCTGCACCCCGGAATTGCTTATAAGTATGCTGGCGGAGAGCCCGCTTGATGGTGCCCTGGTAGTTGTCCCGACCATAGATTCTCAGGTTATTGCCCAGCGACTTCAGATAGCTGTATCCACCAACATGATCCCAGTGGGCATGGGTAATAAAGACGGTGGTCAACGCGGGCAAATCAGGGTAGTGCTGTAACAGGAACTCATGCGCCGCCTTCATACTGTAGGGTTGTGTGCCTGCATCGATCGAGATCAGTTCCCGACCGTCGTCCGAAACGACGAAGTGGATATCGGAGAAGCCGAACCCGCGCACGGCGAACACTCGATCTGCAACGATTTCTTCAATCCATGGCGTTGGGGAAAAGAGCAGACCTTTTTCCTTCGTTGTCGCGAACCAGCCCATGAATAAAGTTTCAGGGGCATAATTCTCATAACCGCTTTTTTTCAAATATTGTTCAGATTGGTCAATATCACCTTGCTCCGCGTAGAGCTTGCCAAGATGACGATAGGCCTCTCGATAAAAGCCCGGGGTCGGCTCCAGTTCCGGTCGCTCGACAAGCCAGAGAAGCTCATTGAGTGCAGCTTCCTTCTTGCCGAATATCGATGGGACTTGCGTGTAAATCAAGCCTGCTGCCCAGTGAACAAGCGGATTACCTGCAGAAAGCCCTTTCGCTTGTTCAAGAAGGTCAAAAGTATCCAGTACCCACCAGATACGACCAGGAAGCGCGACCTGGTCTGCGTAGGTGGCTCGTAAAAGTGTGTATGCAGCGAGATAGGTTGCTTGCATATCTGCAGTCATAACCTTTTCGTAGCGCTTCAGCTGTCTTTCTAAAAAGGCAATGCCATACTCCTGTTGGTTGGAGACGATATACGCGTTGGCCAGCAAAAAGATGGGTCTCGGATCAGCCAGAGGCCCATAGGATAGAGCCGTTTCGTAGAATGCGATGTCCGCATGAAAACTGCGATCATTCTCAGAGTTAGCAAAGGTCTCGAATGTTAAAGCTGGTGCAAGGCTCGTCGCCAGTCCTGCTTGCACAACCTGTCGTTCAGGGTGAGCCTCGGCACTGAGTGTTTCGACGCTTAGCGCCGTGTTTTGCGGGACACAGGCAGACAGTACCGCTGAACCTGCTATCAAAAGGGATAGTAATATTTTCATGCTTTCTCTCCTATCCTTGGCAGACACTCTTCCTTGGTATCGGTCCAGGCTTTCCGGATAGCAGTGAGTTGCGAGATACTGATAACGATGAAGGGAGTCACATACCCAAGAATAAGCGGCACTCCTTGGATCTGGTCAGGCCCAAGGAATAGAGAACGGCGCAGCACGGGGCGTTTCAATTTTCGCAGTTCGGAAAGTCCCTCTGTCTGTCGCTTTTCGAATCCATGCATGTCGGTTATCGTCTTCATTTTAAAAGTCCTTCGCTCACAAAGGTGTATATACACCTTTTTGCTTAAAAAAACTCACTCCCTTTGAACTACATCAATCATTGCTCGCAGATCATCCAGAAAGGCGGACCAGCGATTTTGCCCAAGTCCTTCGACCAACTGCGATTGCGCCTCCCGCCAAAAAGGAAGAGCTTCCTCAAAGACGATCTTCCCCTCATCCGTCAGGCTGATGATACGTATGCGTTGGTCTTCTTCATGGTCAATGCGGATCAATCCTTTATCGACGAGAGGCTTGAGATTTCGCGTTAATGTTGTCCGATCCATAACCAGCACACCAGCCAATCGCGACAGCGGAGTGTCACCTAGTTTCACCAAGGTCGCAATCAGGTTGAACTGAGTTGCTCTCAGGCCGACTGGTCGTAGCGAGGCGTCATAGACTTGAGTCACCAACCTATTTACTTTGCGCAAGTTTGCGCTTGTGCAATTGACGACATCCAGGACAGCATGCGGTGACTTTTCAAGTTCTGTTTGACTCATGTATGTGTATATACACCTTTATAGAACTGGCTGTCAATACCCAGAAGGCGTTGTATCGATACCGGGCTTGGCCCTTCTGTCTTTGAACTGCTTGACCAGGCCCGGCCGGTGGTACTTGGAACTCGAGAGTGAGCCAGTAGAATCCTTTGTGTAAATGGCCTTTTGGGTCCAAAAGGAAGCCTTTCAAAAATCAGAATTCCAACTTCCCTGGTGCATCCAGTTATCAATCGACGTCTTGCTCAGGAATAACAAAATAGCGGTCCAGTAAATTCGGATCATCGAAATGCCTTCTGCCCTGAAACGCCGTGGCGTGATGCCCCCACTCACGCATCGCACCGGGAGAAGGCACCCCCATCGGCCACAGAAGAAACCGCTCTGGCCGCTCAGACCCCGTTACCAAACCGGTGGGCGAAAACAGCCGATGGCCTGATGGTGACGGTGTTAGCAGCGACGCATAATCACGCCATTCATAAACCTGGCTATCCAGCTCTGAATGGTCGTGTTCATGGCCGTAACCCCAGGGTCGAATACCCACCAAATAATGACTACCGGCCGCGATACTCAGCGCGGGATGCCGAAGCTCGCGCCGCAACGACATACCAATAGCTGGCTTCTCCCCGCTGATATCACTGGATGGCCGGGGACTCAGTTGGCCCCGAACCGGAAACCAGAGGTGGAAACACCCACAGGGGTGAATGCTGTCATAGAGCATTGGTTTGCCCTGCGCATCCAGTGTTACGCGCCATAAAAGCCCGTCCAGCTCGCCGGCCAGGATATCCCATGACCCACTCGCAGTACGGCGAGGGAACCAAATCAGATAACTGAGTTGAGGCAGGCTGAGCGAGCCCCAGCGGGTATAACTCAATTTCTGGTAAACCACCGGCTGAGCCTCGAACATCAGCCCGCTCTCCCCGCGACCCGGTATTCCGATCTGGTCATCGTCACCTCGCTGTTCAACCACCCAAACAGGTGCAAAAGTAGCGAAAAGGGTCGCACGCTCATCATGACTGAAACGGGGAATGCCCAGCGCACTGCGCAGACGAGAAGCCTTCATAAGGGCAGTGAGTTGACTATCACTGTATTGAGGTTCCTGGTTGGGCTTGTAGACAATTCGAGGATACTGCGGCTGATAATCTTCAAACGCGTCCAGCAGCTCAGCAAACAGATTGTCGGTTCGGAACTTTACCAGTGGCATCACGACAGGATACAGGCCAACGGCACGTTGCCAGGTCACATAGTCATCCGGTACATGGACCGACTTTGCCATTGCCAGAAACGCCTGCCGATCGGCGCTCAACATTGCTAGTCCGGCCTCGGCGCAGGTAACCAAAGGGGCGATGTCGGATTCCGGCCTACCAAGATTCGCCGCTTCCAGAAGCCATGCCTGCCTTGCATTGCGCCATGCTGCCGCCAACCACTCATTACGCTGAGACGAATTCAACCGACTGTGATCAAAGCTGGCCAGGAAACGGTTCACCCTCAGATAAGGAAATCCTGGCACCGGTGTGGTTTTGGCCTCGAAGGCCCTGGCATCCGTCACCTGATGCTGCCAGTTCTGCAGCATCATTTGGCACGACTGAGAGACAACGGCGCCCGGCAATGGCGATGCACGGTAACCATGTACAGCGCATCCTCCCAGCAACACCACCAGAACAAGGAACAAACTTTTGCCACCAACGGAAAGCGCCATCGCACGCATCCTACCCACTTACTCCCCGATCACCATTTTAAAGCGATCCCGCCATGGCAACCAATGGAAAGATCATAACAATAACCAGGCACGGGCTACAGAATCGGTGGAACAACTCCATACCGTCAGGAGGCAAATATGATTAACCAAAATGATATGAAACACCTGGGCCGCCGGGTTGGCCTTGGGCGAATCGCGGCTATACTGCCTAATACACCACACCGAGAAACTGGCGAATTATCGGGGCAAGCTTTGGTTCCCGAGACCGGCAGAGACGCAGGCAAAATCTGCACGGAGAATTCATGAAACCGTTTCGACTGAACAAACATGGCAAACTGGTGTTTCCCTCAAGCATCTTTACCGAGCTCGACTTCTCGATCATCACCGATCTCAACCAGTTGAAGGCGATCATTCGGCGCGACTTCGAAGTGAAGGCGCCGACCGGCACCGAAATCGCCGAGCGGGCGGCGGCGGGCGGCTATACGACGCGCTACGATCTGTTGCGTGACATCGGCTTGCACCTTTTTTGGGCGAACCGGTACCCGCTGGTGATGTACGACAAGCAACCGATGCGCTGGCGCGATGTCCCGCGGACCCGCGACGATGTCTTCGTGCCTCTGCTGCAGCCCTGGGAGGGGCGCGCAGCCAAGTCCGCAGGTGTCCGCGAGGCCTACGCGCAGCTGCCGGCAAAGTGGAACGGAACGGCTGAGGACGAGCTGTTCGACACACTCTTCGACTGCTTCTCAAACAAGCTCTACCTCGCAGCGTCACTCCCGCCGATCAAGGCCACGATTGCCGAGGCGCTCGCCACTGGCGATGCCATGACGACCACCCTCGGCAGCTATAATCCCGACCACCCGCGCTACAGCGTCGACGACATCCTTGATGTCTCAGACGAGCAGCCCGAACTCGAGGCGCTCCGGCGCTGGGCGATGGTGCTGCACAACCAGCAGCCCTGGGACCGGAGCCAGGCCAGCCTGAAGCCGTTGGCCGACATGCAGGATGACGACATCGTCGTGCTGTTTTATCCGAAAAACCGCCACGTGCTCGACTTCATCAACCGCGAAAAGAGTGGTACCACCAGCCCGAAGCAGGCGTCGACGCCAGATTCTGCGGTCGAGCCGGTGAGACCCTATCCGCCGGTGGTGATCAGCGACGATGCGACGATCCAACCGAAAGTCGAGGCGCTGGCAATCCGCAAGGGTGAGGTCATCTGCTCAAACGAGGATGTGGTCCGGAACTCCCCATCCTCGTGGTCGCCGATGAGCGCGCAGGAAATCACCGACAAAACCGGCATCGAACGGCGCCGTTATACCGCCGAGCCACTGGAGAATATCGCCCTTGAGGCCGCGCGGGCAGCGATGAAGCATGCCGGTCGCGGGTCCGAAGAGATCGGTGCGGTGCTGTTCTGCTCCTGTACCTCGAGCCGCCTGATCCCGTCGACCGCCACCTGGCTATCAGGCCAGTTGGGCATCATGCAGACCCATTGCTCGGTCGACATGGTCGCTGCGTGCGCCGGATTCCCGTATGGCGTCGCCGAGGCGATCCGCTTGCTGCGGGAGATCGAACGTCCGGTCCTGCTGGTCATGGCCGAGAAGTTCTCGGACAAGATCGGAAATGCCCGACCGTCGCGGATGATCTTTGGCGACGGCGCCGCCGCCATGGTGATCGCGCCGTCTGACGGTGAACGTGACATTCATGTGGTGCAGACCTATGCGAGCGGACCCGCCAGTCAGGTAAACTCCATCATCTGGCCGAATCACGATTTCGACAACGACATCACGGTCTATGGCCCCGAGGTCAAGGCGTTGGTCAAACGCTACCTGAACCAGATGATGGGCGAGCTTTCCGAACTCGGGCTTGAGATCGATATAATCGTGCCCCATCAAGCCAACAAGACAATGATCATCGAACTCGCCGAGCCCCAGGGGATCGACGCCAAGGACATTTACTTTAACATCGCCGAGGTCGGCAACGCCTCTGCGGCGAGCATCCCGATCGCGCTGGCCGACGCCGTCTTCGACGGGGCGATCAGCAAACGGTCGATGGTTTTCGCTCCGGGCTTCGGCGCCGGCGCCGTCGGTGGCTACGTTATCCTGTCGCTGGACCCGGCGATGGTTGCGCCGGAGGTGACCACCGCCCTCGCCATGAGCCCATCACCGACGAAGGCGCATTCGTCGATTGAAGATATCAAGGAGGCGTTCCATACATAAATTCTGATTTCAACGAATTGATGAATCGCTTCTGGTGCGCCTTTAGCCACTTTTCAGGTTAATCTGCTTTGAACCTGTAGCGGCGAATTGTCCACTTTTACCTTTGACCACATATTCAACAGACCCGCCGGACTTTAAAAAAGCAGCAGTCTGCTCCTCAATCGTAGCAGTAGTTAATGTGGCGTTTGCGGGTTTCTTGCTCATCATATTCCCCAAGTTAAATCTTGGCTTATTCGCCAACTCCAATAGGCTACTCTATCTAAAATAGGAAAAAATTGTTGGAGTGAGTGATCAAATAAGATCTTCACTATCGGAAACAACCGGGCACGATTACCCTGCCTGTCTGGGCATCAGCTTCTCCTTGCTTGCGGGGCACAGGATCCGTTCTGTGCGCTCGGGGGCATGATAGTCGAGTTGCCAGCCAGCAGAAGGTCCGGATTGAAGCCCATGACCACCGCACCCCAGTGCTTGCCGTCCACATACACGGGGATCGAGAGGTCGTTTAGAATTTCTCCCGTATCCCGGATATAGGTTTGCAGAAGGAACCGTTCCGTGTGATTGGCCCGTCGTTTTTCAGTCTCGTTGCTGTTGTAGAGCCGCTGATCACGGCTGTAGAGAAGGTCTTTTTCAGGGTCGCCGGTGATCGGCTGCGAAGTGGCTCTATGATGAACGGGAATGTAGCCATTGACGTCGATCAACAGGCTGTAGACCGTGCCATCAAAGCGCTCTTTACTGCGATCTGTCAGGTCCTGGAACGCTTGTTTAAAGCGATCGACGAACCGGGTCCGGTACTTTTGTGGCCACGTGTTCAGAACCGGTTCGTAACCGCGATCAAAGATGTCCACACCCTGCTGGGCCAGGTCGGTGAGCCTGTCCCCGAATTCGGCAGCCAGCGTCTGGCGCGCCTCCAGAATCTCCTCGAAGGCGCCCTGGCCGATCCGGTAGCGGGCCAGCAGCGCCATGGAGGCCTCGGTGGCTTTGCGCAGTTGCTCGGAGTAGGCGTCTGATTCGGCAATCTCCCTCGCCAGTTCGCGGCCCAGGTGATGGATCTCGTTGCCGTGCTCGTGCACCTGACGGTTGGTAATACTGACTTCCTCCACCGAAGAGGTGATGGACAGAAGCTCCGCGTGCGCCTGCTCGATATACTGCAACATGTCGTCGAACTGGGAAGCGGTCGAGGTCACCTCTTCCCGGGCTTGATCGGTTTGCTCAAGCAACAGCTCCGTGTCCTTCTCCGTGCGACCGACCCGGGCATCCATGTCGCTGATGATCTGATGCACGTCGCCGGTCGCCGACGCAATTTTCTGGGCCAGTTGACGGACCTCATCCGCCACCACGGCGAAACCCCGACCGGCCTCCCCTGCCCGTGCCGCCTCGATAGCGGCATTCAGCGCCAGCAGGTTGGTCTGGTCCGAAAACCCCTGCACCATCTCCAGAATCTTACCGATCTTGCCGGCGCTCTCGCTCAGCCCGGCCACGGTCTCGCGGAAGGTCAGCAATTGGTCGTTGACCTGCCGAATTCGCTCGGCCACCTGGGACAACGCCTGATTGGACTCGCGCACCCCGTCGAGATTACGGGAATTGAGCTCCGAGACCGACCCGGTACGCTGGGTAATGTCCTCCAGTGCCGTGGCACCCTCACCACTGGACTGGGCAATCAGCTCGGAGACTTCTTCCTGCTTGCTGGCGCTCTGTTGCGCCTCGCCGGTAAGCTTGCGCAGCCTGGCCGACTGCACCGCCACCTGCACCGCATGATGGCGCAGATCCGACAGGGCGCCCCGCATGCTGGCCAGCAGTTCATTATGTTCTCTGGCAATCCGCCCTGCCTGGCCGGAGCCGACCGGCTGGTCCCTTGATATATCCAGCACCTCGTAACTCTGACCAGCACTGGGTTCATTCGGCGCTTCGTCGCTGACCACCCGGCCACGGCCCAGCCACAAGGCCAGCCCGGTTATCAAAGCCGCCAGCACAAGCCCGCCCAGGGCAAACTTCGGCAGCACCACGGCCAGCGCGAATAAAGCCAGCACCAGAACGTTGCTGACACGGCTGACCAGAGGCTGCCACGGACCACTCTCTGAATTCACTGCATTCATTGTTGTAAGTATCCTCTGCAGAATTGTTGTGTATTGGGTTATCGGCAGGGTTCGACAAAACTTCAAAATGCAGAAAATAAAATGGTATGTAAACATCCCTGTTTTAGTGATTGGGGGTAGGTCAGCGCAGTAACGGATCGGCACGACCTGCCAATGGGCTCCATACCATCAGTCCGATGTTTTCGGACTCCAGCATGGGAATGATTTCCCGCTCCAGGTCCCGGCCAACAATGGTGTAGTGGGCCTGCAATGACAGAATCGGACACAACCGGCGGGCCTGGGCAATGCCAACGGCTTTCATCACTTGCCAGGCGGCCCAGTTTGACAGGCCGATGTAACGGATATGGCCGTGCTGAACCAGGGTATTCAACGCTTCCAAGGTTTCTTCCATCGGCGTGGCCGGGTCAAAACCACGGATCTGGTAAAGGTCAATATAATCGGTTTGCAGGCGCTGCAGACTGGCCTTGCACTCGTTCATGACGTGCACCCGGGAGGCACCGCGGGCATTCGGGCCTGTGCCCATCGGGCCGAGCACCTTGGTGGCTACCACGACGTCTTCGCGCTGGACGCCCAGATTTTTCAACGACTGGCCAACAATGCGCTCACTGGAGCCACCGCCGTAGACATTGGCGGTGTCAATGAAGTTGATGCCCGCGTCCAGCGCCATCGTCATCAGCTCGTCGGCCTGCCCCCGGCTCTCGTCTTTTACAACATTGCACTCCGGAAAATCAGCACTACACTGATATTGTTTATTTTCTTGGCTCCTGGCCAATCCCTAATCTAACCGGCTATAAGAATAACCCCCGGAGATTCAGATGGTTAATCATACCCTTACTCGATCCACCTCTCTTTTTGCCTCCACCGTTGCTGTCTTTTTATTTGCAAGTAGCGCTTTCGCCGCCACCGAAATCAAACTCGGATGGACGACCTCCGATAGCGAGGTAGACCCTTACGCCATCGCCGCTCGTTACTTTGCGGAAGAACTCGAAAACGCAGCACCCGGTGAATTCGACGTTTCGTTCTTCCCTAACCACCAGCTCGGTAACGATACCGCGATGCTTGAGGGGCTACAGTTTGGCACTATGGATGCTGGTGTGATCACCGGCACCCAGGTAGGCCAGTTGGAGACGGCGTTTCAGCTCAATGATCTCCCCTTCCTTTACGCCGATAGCGCCCAGGCTCATGAGGTGCTGGACGGCGAAGTCGGTCAGGAATTGCTCAAGCGACTTGAGGCCCAGGGCATCATAGGACTGGGTTTTGCCGAGGCAGGTTTCCGGCATACCATCAATAATTTACGACCAGTGGCAAAGCCAGACGACTTCAAGGGTATCAAGCTGCGTGTCCAACCCAGTGACCTGTTTATCGACAGCTTCCGTGCGATTGGCGCAAACCCGACGCCAATGGCCTGGAGTGACGTTTTTACCGCAGTACAGCAGGGCACTGTCGATGGCCTGGAGATTCCGCTTGCAGTCATCTTTGCTAACAAATACCCGGAGGTTACCAAGTACCTCTCATTGACCAACCACACCTACAACGCCCTCGCGTTGTTGATCTCAAAAGACGTCTTCGACGGCTTGTCGGAAGAGCTTCAAGACGCCGTCGGTGAAGCCGCCAAACACGCCATCGAACGCCAGCGGGCAACTGTGGCCGCCAATGAAAAAGACATCCTGCAAAAAATCAAGGATGCCGGTATGGAGGTGAATGACATTGACGATGTCGAGGCTTTCCGAGCCAAAGTCGCCAGCGTTTACGATGCATACAGTGACAAAATTGGTGCGGACCTTGTTGACAAGGCTCTGGGCCAGGTGAGCGAATAAGCAGGCATACGCCGAGCGCCGACATAAGTTGGAAATCGATCTTAGTGGGACATCTTCTCAATGTATCGTCATATGGATACTGCCGGGCGCTGGGTAGTCAGAATCTCCTACCTTCTGGGGGCGATGAGCGCGCTGGTTATGCTGGGCAGCCTCCTCGTCGGGGTCTTCTACCGTTACGTACTTGACGCTTCTCTGGCCTGGAGCGATGAGGTCGCTACCCTCGCCTTCATTTGGACCATATTCCTGTTTTCAAGCGCTCTTGTCCGCGACTTTGGCCATGTCCGGGTCGCACTTTTGCTGGACGCCCTTCCCCGCTTGGCCGCTGAAGTTTTCGAGCGGGCCATCGTTATTCTAGTGTTGATCTTCGGCTATATTCTGCTCACGACGGGCTGGGATTATACCGAGTTTACGGCGAACCGCGTGTCGGCGGCTGTCCGGTACCCGATGTGGCTGCAGAATGCGGCAATCCCCGTTTGCGGTGGCCTGATTATCTTCCATGCAGTGGTTCTCTTGCTCCGCCCCACGTGGATCAGGGATATGCCTGAGGTGAACAATGGGTGACATCGGCTCAGTCATGATTGTCGGTCTCTTTGTCATGCTGATTCTCGGGGTTCCCATTGCCATTACCCTGGGCCTGCTCACAGCCGTCGGCGTCTGGATGGCGGACAGCAATCCCATGATCATGGCCCAGCGCTTTCTGGCAGGTGGTTCAGTTTCCAGCCTTCTGGCTATCCCCGGATTCATTCTTGCCGGCGAATTGATGAGCGCAGGCGGGCTCTCCCGCCGTCTTGTGCGAGTGGCATCGGTATTTTTTGGTCATCTGACCGGTGGACTTTCCATGTCTACTGTCGTGGCCGGCACATTTTTCGGGGCAATTTCCGGTTCTGCGCCAGCGACTACTGCGGCAGTCGGCTCGATCATGATTGATGAGCTTGAAGCCAAGGGGTATAAACGGGGTTACGCTGCGGCCCTGGCTACCGCCGTGGGACCGCTTGGCCAAATGATTCCACCGTCTATCCCGATGGTCGTTTGGGGCGTACTCGCAGAGGAGTCCATTTCCAGACTTTTCCTCGCCGGGATTATTCCCGGGCTTATTGCAGCGGCTGGTTTTTGTGTCGTCAGTGTTCTATATGCACGGCGCATGGGAATACCCAGGGAAAGCCGTGCAACCAAAGCAGACATTCTGTTTGCTCTGCGCGATGGATCCTGGGCACTGTTAGCGCCTGTGGTCATCCTTGGGGGCATCTACAGCGGGATCTTTACACCCACGGAGGCTGCAACGGTAGGCGCATTCTATAGCGCTCTGATCGGCCTGTTTTTTTACCGCGACCTGCAGTTCAGGGAACTCCCTGCCATCCTGATCAAGTCCATGCGCACAACTGCGGTCATCATGTTCATTATCGCTGTCGCCTATGGTTTCGCGTGGGTTATGGCCAGCGAACAGATCCCCGGGAGACTCACTGAAAGCTTGCTCGCGCTGACCACGAATCCGTTTCTTCTCCTGTTGATCATCAATCTCATGTTGCTCGTTCTGGGCGCAGTGATGGATAACATCTCCGCCATGGTGATTCTCAGCACTGTATTGATTGGTCTGGGTCAACAGATTGGGCTGGATCCTATACAACTTGGTGCCATGGTTGTTATTAACTTTGCGGTTGGAATGGTAACGCCTCCCGTTGGTTACTCCATTTTTGTGGCCTCCAGCATCAGCGGAATGCGGGTCGAGACGATAGCCCGCCATATCTGGCCGTTCCTGTTGGTGCTCCTCGGTGTGGTTGCCCTGATTGCCTACGTACCGGCCGTGACGCTCTGGCTTCCTGGTTTTTATGACTGAACATGACCCCCACGACCAAAAGGTGAGACACCGACGATGATTGCCCCATCCGATATTCCGGCACCGAATCCAACTCCCAGCCAGCCTGCTCAAAAGCTACCTGCTGGCGCCTGTGACACCCACGCTCATCTCTTTGGGCCCCAGGAACGCTACCCCTATCATCCAGATCGAAACTACACACCGCCCGATGCCAGCGAAACGGCTTATCGACACCTGTTAAAAACCCTTGGATTTGAGCGCACGGTGTTAGTACAACCCAGTGTCTATGGGACCGACAACAGCAGGATGCTAGACACACTATCTGGCATCACCGCTGACGACGAACTGCAATGGCGAGGAGTTGCCGTCGTTGACCGACATGTCAGTGATGACGAATTACACTACATGCACAAGGTAGGGGTACGTGGGATACGAGTGAACCTGGTGTTCCCGGGGGGAATCACCTTTGATGACGTCAAGGCCCTCGCCGACCGCATCAAGGCGCTGAATTGGCATATTCAGTTTTTTGTTGATGTATCAAAGTTTGAACGCCTGGCAGAACGGCTGAACAATTTGCCGGTGCCCACGGTGGTAGATCACATGGGCCATATGCCGACATCATTCGGCATCGACCACCCGGGCTTTAAAGCGCTTCTGAGCTTGGTGGCCGATGGACGAACCTGGGTGAAACTCACCGGGCCAAATCGCATCAGCTCTCTGGACCACGCGCCCTTCACAGATGTTGATCCCTTTTTCCTGTCGTTGCGCGCAGCCCGTGAAGACCGCTGCCTCTTTGGCACAGATTGGCCACACGTCAAACTTCCAGGCTCCATGCCCAATGATGCCACTCTTGTTGATGAGTTTTTGAGGCTGGTGCCTGAATCTTCTAGTCGTCAGGCTATCCTCGTCGACAACCCTGAGCGCTTGTATCAATTCACCCAGAACACAAGTGATTAGCTAAATAAAACCGGGACAAATTAATTTCCAACAGCCGGTCTCCCCGGCATTCCAACCCCGTGATCCACTTACTGGCTGCATTACGCCGAAGGCTCTTTGATGCCTCTGCTGGTTATGCGCCAGGTGTTTGAACAGGTAAAAACCAGCCCAATGAACAAGACGCACTTTCATTTTGCTCCAGCCCCCCAATATATTATATGAAGTTTTGACCTCCCAACCCGCAGGACATGAACTCTTCAATAATCACCATTTCCGCTCGCTCTTTGTCGCCCAGTTCCTCGCGACCGGCATCATCGTATTGACGGGAGGAATCGCGTCTTTCACCGCGTTAATCAGTTGTTCCTTTAGTGCTAATTCCGTTATTTTCAGCCTCCTGTTTTGGGGTTTAATAGAGCTGACTTGGCATTAAGCGAAGAGGTTATCAGATGTAACGGAAAATCTACGCAGGTTCAATCGTGAACAATAAACAAAGCGAAACCAAAGCCTGAACCGTTGAACGTACTTTGTTGCGAATCAGAAGCCTATATGGCCCACTGACACTCGGCGAACAACAAAGGACAACGCTCTGTGACACCCAAACGCTGGCAGCTCAACATGCGCCCCCGTGAGCTACCCTTCCGACGTCGCCTTGCCCGAGCCTCTGTGGCTTTAATTTACCGACGGTCTGAAGACGGCGGCGTGGAATTACTGTTTATCCAGCGGGCCCGCCGGGAAGGTGATCCCTGGTCCGGGGACATGGCCTTTCCCGGTGGGCGTATGCAACCGGAGGATGCCACACCTCGGGCGGCGGCCGAGCGGGAAACCCTCGAAGAAACCGGAGTCGACCTGATTAGCCATGGCCACTTTCAGGCCCGGCTGTCTGACCTTATTACCCGCCAACACAGCCGCTGGCGACCTATGGTCATCACACCTTATGTTTATGAGTGGCGGGGACCACAGGCGGTATCGCCGAACCACGAAGTCGCGCAGATGGTTTGGATTTCCCTTGACTACCTCGCAGCAAAAGAGAACCAGAGCAAACTTCTCTGGCGCACCCGTCTGGGCACCTTAAAGCTGCCCTGTTGCCGATATCAGGGTTACTGCATATGGGGGCTGAGTTATAGCATGTTACAGGAACTGCTGGCGCTGGACCTTGAACGCGGCATATTTGCGCTCTCGGTGAAATGAAGTATCGATAACTGCCCTGGGAAATGGCGAACGGCACTCCATCCTGCGCTTTGGCAGATCGGGTTGACATCTCCGGAGGTTAGCTGAAGGATAGGATGGTATGACCAGAGCCAACCACGATCCCGAAAACCAAAATAACGGCGCCTCAGGCGAGCTCGTAAAGCCACTTGATGCGGCCATCAACCGCCTTGCTGAACTCAACGCCATTGAGGGCGTCTCGCCGGTATTCGAGGTGATTGATGCTGCACGGCCCCTGATGTTCAGCCCCGAAGGTCTGGAGGCGCTTTACGAACGCGTGCCGGCCATTGAGTCGGCGAAGTTCTTTGGCGGGAGTGACTGGGACTATCCCCAGACACTGGTGCCTTCCCTGGCCGCACGCACGGTTCGCCAAGGCGATCCGGCCGCAACAATGGTTGAAAGCCTGAGCCAGATTCGCCTATTGGCGGTGGCCAAAGGCGACTACATCCACGCTTCTATCTCAGCCGAGCACGCCCATCACTTTCTCGCCCAGGTACTGGCGATGAATCTCGATCTGGTGGTTGGTGATCTCCAGGAAGCCGACCGGCTGCGGCCTGATCAGCTCGGCTACGCCGTGCAGAACCTGTATCACTATCTGCTCCGGCATCTGGGCTACGAAAACCTTCTGGAACATCTGGTGAAAGAAGTCTGGCGGATTCTTGCGCAACGGCCCGTCCAGGTAGAGGGTGTTAAACATATGGTGACCCAGATTGCAGTCTGCCTGGAAAAACCGGACGCACCGGGTGGTGAAGTCGGCGACGACGCGCTGCAACTGATCAACGCCGTGTTCAGTCCCACCGAAGGTTGCCGTGAAGACCCCGGCCTTGATGTCTACGCTGAGCGACTGGCGGAAATGGACGATGCCACTCTGCTTCAGGAGGCCATCGCCTTTGCCCAGGCCATGCACAGCACCGGCTTGGTCTCGGCCTACATGCCGGTATTCATACGCTACCTGCGTGGCCGCTGGAACGCCCTGATTCCCACGGCGTTGGGGCTGAGCCACACAGGTGCCGACGCTTTTCACTGTTACCCCGCGCTGATTCAAACGCTGATTGACGAGGCTGTGTTTCCCGAGACCAGCCAATGTACCTATGGCCTGGCCATGATGCTCGAGCGGGGCATTCTCTACTCGCCCTCGGTGGCGCCTTCCCTGTGGCGCCAAATACGGCTGTCGCTCTGCGACGCTGCAGCGGAAAAAATTGTAGCCGTTTTTGGGAGCAGCCGCTCCCCCGAATGCTTTTTGCTCGCCGACGTGCTCAACGTACTCGGGCGCCCTCTGGGCATAGGACAAGGCAACTACCCCACCTGCCAGTCGACGCGCGCCCTGTCCATGTGGGCTTACAACATGCCGGCAGAACTGCTTCGGATCCTTGCCTGGGCGGCGCGCGACGATGAAATCGTGATGCGTTTTGAAGGCAACAGTATTTCTTCGCGGGAACTCGGCACCGGAATGGCGGCCGAGCCGCCGGTGGATGTGGATGCGGTATCACTGCTAACCGTGCCCCATCTGGATCGCATCTATTTTGAAATGGGTCGACGCAGTATCGGGCGCGGAGAAGATCCGCACAAATGGGTCAACGCCGAATTCCATGGCGATCATGTCGGCCACGGATTTCGCATAGCCGTAGACGTTTTCACGGGCAGTCTGAAAGACTTCGAAGGGTTTATTCGAGATTTTTATGCGGCCTATCATCCGTTCTACAATGGCAACATTCCGGTTATCAGCCCACAACCCGCCGGTATTGCGGTGACCGACAGCGCTACGCGCTTTCTTGGCTGGCACGCCATCACCATCCAGCGGCTTGCGCTGGACCCGGACGAGGTTATGCGCGTCTATTTTTTCAATCCCAACAACGACAGCGGGCAAAACTGGGGCCAGGGAATCGTCACCTCAACCCAGGGCCACGGCGAGCTTTACGGCGAAGCCTCGCTACCGGTGGCCGAGTTCGCCTCACGGCTGTATGTATTTCACTACGACCCGCTCGAAAAGGCCGAGCCCGGCGATGTCCCAATTGATGACGTCAATCGGGCCATGCAACTGGCCCAAAGCAGTTGGGCTTCGGGGCGCTAATAATCGTTTCTGATTCAATTAGCTTCTCCTTCGAGCAATCCACCCAATTTCCGGAATAACGGGATTAAACGCTTCAGAAGGGCAATTCCGTGTCTTACCAGATTGAAGACATCAAGCAGAACTGGCTTTTCCTGTTCCAGTTCGCCCGTCTCGACCCAACAGCTCCGCCGCAGGCATCCCGAAGTACTCACCCTGCGAGAAATCAATGCCCAGCTCCACAACACGTTCCTGCACCGCTTCACTGTGCACAAATTCTGCCACCGTTTTGATCCCCAGGCTACGGGCAAATTGCACAATCCCCTTAGTCACAAGAAACGCCGTATGGTCCTGCGCCAGATAGCGAATCAGGCTACCGTCTATCTTGATGAAATCCACGTTCAGTTTTAGCAGATGGGAAAAATTGGAATAGCCGGTGCCGAAGTCATCAATGGCGATCCGGCATCCAAAGGATTTCACTTTGTCGATAAAGCGCAAGACCTCGCTGTAATTGCCGATGCCATCGGATTCGAGAATCTCGAAGATCACCCGCTCGCCAATATTGCTCGCTTGCAGATGCTCCAGAATCAGAGCAAGGGTTTCCGGGTCAATGACATCCATGTAGGACAGGTTGATGGAAAACTCGTGGGGCTGTGTGGCAAACGCGGCGAACGACTTTTCCACCATGATTCGGGTGATCTGACGGTTAAGCCGGAGTTTATTGGCCACTTCGATGAACTGCCCGGCTGCGATCACGCCATGCTCGGGGTCTTCCATCCTCACCAAGCACTCATACTTGGTATACGTGCCCTGCATGTTGTCGTGAATCGGCTGGAAGTGCGGGAGCAGTGTGTTCGTCTCGATCGCCTTCTTTAGCCGCTTCGCCCAATAGATATTTTTCTCGTAGCCTTTTTCAACTTCCTGGCTTTGGTCATAAAACAGGTACTGGCGCATCTGGTCTCGCGCCTGAGAAACAGCAATGGTTGCCTGGTTAAGCAGGCGGTCCGGTGCGGCATCGTCTTTACGTTCTCTCTGGAAGGCAATGCCCGCGCTGGTATCCAGACTTAACGCCTGCTGCTGCCAGGTAACCGGTTGCGCACAAAGAAATTCGGTCAATTCACTGGCGAAAGCGCGCACCCGGGACTCAGCAACACCAGTACCCAGAAGTGCAAATTCATCACTGGACAGGCGGTAAAGTTCAAGAGAACGCCCAAAGGGGTGAGAATGGGTGCGGATAAACAAGCGCACATGCTTACGCATGGCTAACAGCACGGCATCGCCACATTCATTGCCAAACAGGCTATTGACCTCCTTGAAACGGTCCAGATTCAGGAGGATAAGACAGGCGCCTTGCCGGTCCTGCAGGTCTCTCAACAGGCGCACACGATTGGGCAGGCCGGTCAGGGGGTCCGTGTAGGAGGCCTGCAACTCACGCATGAGCTGTATGATCCGATAAAGCAGATACAGGCTCAGTACCAGCAAAACCGAGCCTGTGATCAGCAGTATCCGGTAATTGGTATCGCGCATGGGTTCCAGCACCCGGTCGATCTCATCCTTTGGAACGCCAGCACCGTAGACCATACCTGCCGGTGTCGTGGCGTAATACAACTCATAGAGTCGCCCGCCGACGTCAAGCTGCTGTGTCCGCATGCGCTTTTCAGCGGCTTGGCTATCACCTGCTACTGATGGCGTGCCCGGATCATTTCCGGAAAGATTCGCTGCCAGAATAGCATCGATAAGCTTCTGCTCCTGAACCGGATCTGCGTTTTGGCTGAGACTGGACAGGTTTCGGTTGTTGCGATCGTTGAGAAAAGCAAAGCTGCTTTGCGTGACTTCCATACGGCTGACCAGATCAACAACCTGATCTGAAGCCCAATCGATGGTCGCGACGCCAATCAACTCACCCTCGGCGCTGACCACTGGCTGAGCAAGGGTGAGAACAGCGCGCTCAGTTGCCATATCAAAGTACACCGGTGACCAGTAGACAGACTCACCGGAGGCTGGATTGCCCCTCCCCAGAGTCAGGTCAAACCAGCGAGTCTGCTTGAAGTCGGTCGATTGTGATTGCATTCTGGGGCCGCCAACTCCGGCCTTGATCAGGTAGGGCGCGTAGCGTTCGCCGGCTGGCGCTACAATACCCGGCTGATACCAGAGGCCGGCACCGGAGACATCAGCTTCGCTCTCAAGAAGGCTTTGCAGCGTTTTTTCGAGCTGGTTCTGCAGTTGGCGCTGGGCTTTTGGAGAGCCAGGCTCTTCCCTCGATAACCGGTAGAATGTCTCACCGATCGTCGCGAGCGTTGCCACCTGTCGTTCCAGAGCAATTTGGTGGGCATCAATGCGGACCAGTCCGGTGAAGAATACATCCTGAATCTGATCCCGGCGCAACTCATACATCGCCTGTTGGGAGTAGTTAAGATTCAAGTGAGACAACAGGAACATGCCAGCAGCAAAAAGCGCAATCAGCAGGAGTAGCAGCCCCATGATGGAGTGCATGGCGTAGCTGCTTCTCCAGAAGCGGAGATGGGGCCGTGCCCACCTGGACAAGGCTGGCCACGGCAGCTGTCTAATTGACATTGGCACCCGCAGGAGCTGAAACCAGATTGTCGAGAGCGTTTTCAGCCCCTGTGTGGCCGAGTTCTGCGGCGGTTCTGAACCACTTCGCGGCCATATCCTTATCCTGCGCGACGCCACGCCCCTGAGCGTACATTTCGCCTAGCAGATAGGCCGCCTGGCCGGATTCAGGCGCGGCCATCCTGGCCCAGCGATAGGCTGACTCATGATTTCCCAGAGCGTTCTGGATCTGGGCCATGCTTGCCTGCGCACCAACAGCGCCCTCTTCGGCAGGGCCGCGACAGGCGGCAAGGGCACCGCTGAAGTTGCGAATCCGGGTGAGCAGATAGCAGTCGTTCAACTGGCGGGATACAGCAACTTTTTGAGCTTTGTCATCGCGCACCTCACTATCATTGTTCAGAGGTTCACTGACTGGCTGCCGTGCGGGTTTTGGCGCCTGCGGCATTGCTTCGAGCCGCGCCTCATAGGCTGCCACATCCTGCGGACAGGAAAAGCCATATCCACGGCGATACGTGGCCAGACCGGTTTCGGTAATCTCATCCGTATTGTAACGCAGGGCGACAGCGGCACAGCGGCGTTCACGCTCCTCACTCACTTGCTTGAGCTGGGCTGTGCGGGCCGGATCATCCGCGTAACGCTGCAGATGCTCCGTTAGCGGATCAATGTATGGTTGATCAAAAAGCGGTTTAATTTCCTGATCAGGATCATCAGCGGGAGGTCTTTGCCCGATTTTGCTCAGCGCGTCACCAGTGCGACTCAGGAAGTCACTGGTCTTTAAATTGCCGCAGCCTGCAATTAGCACTGCGCTCATCACGATGACAGGCAATCGATACATCGGGTTCACCAGAAGATCTAAAAATTGCAGCCGCACGTCAGGAAAACAGCCCAACATGATGAATTCTAATTCACCTGTTCCCCGATGTCCTTGAGGACATTGTAACGTATTGAAACCAGCGCTCTCACATGGCGAGCGGCTTAACGCTGGGCTTTCCGGGGACCGACATGTTCGGCATGATCAAATTGGGTTTGCTTTAGTTATTCGCCAACCCGGAGCGCTTCAGGCTTATGAATGAACAACCTAAAACCCAGGGCCCCATAGCCACAAGCTCAAGCCAGCGACCGCCAAAAAAAGTACTATAAAATGTACTGCCAGATTTTTCTGAGTCGTTGGGGCGGGCTTTTTGGAGAAACTGAAGTAATCCCCACCAAAAAGACCCACGCCGCAGCTTTCACAGTAGTTTTTTGAGTATGAAACCCTGAGCGCAGAAGGCTCAAACCTTTTCCGACAGCTGTAACAGCTAGGCTTAATCATTTCAGGCCTCGGGCAAAATGAACGTTGATCAAAACGACTGGCGGATAATGGCAGCCCTCAGCGTAACGGTTCCTTTGTCATTCGGGAAGAATTTGAGCGCAGCGGGTAGTGGAGCCGTCAAAAACAAGTCTGATCCGCTCCACCGCACTGCCCCTCGAACAAAGCCCCCGATTTCTGGAATAATGCCGTTAATCCATTCAAAAAGAGCAACTCCATGCGCTACCAGTTTGAAGACCTCAAAAAGAACTGCCCAACCGAATGGCGTGACTACATCGAGCACAGCTTTGTTCGGCAACTGGGCAATGCCTCACTCGCCCCGGAAGCGTTCCAGCATTACCTCAAACAGGACTACCTGTTCCTGATCCAGTTTGCCCGCGCCTTTGCCCTGGCCGCCTACAAAAGCCCGACCTTATCGGACCTTCGGCAAGCCAAAGACGGGTTGCAGGCCATCCTGGATACCGAGCTGGACCTGCACATCCGTTACTGCAACGAGTGGGGAATTTCAGAGGACGAACTGGCAAACCTGCCGGAAGCCCGCGCCACCCTCGCCTACACCCGTTATGTACTCGACACCGGTAACCGCGGCGATCTTCTGGACCTGCACGTAGCCCTATCCCCCTGCATGGTGGGCTATGGCGAGATTGCCAACTGGCTGAACCGGCGGGCGGAAACCATTCGGGGCGACGCCAACCCCTACGATGCCTGGATCGCCATGTATGAAAGTGACGAGTTCCAGAACGCCATGCAAGCGGAGATTCGCTGGCTGGATGAACGACTGGCCGACGTCTCTCCTGCGCGGTTCGAGCAACTGACCAGAATCTTCCGGGACGCAACCCGTCTGGAAATCGACTTCTGGGACATGGGACTGAACTTGAGCGACTGAACGCCTATGCCTATCACTATGCCCACTGCCACATCGCCCGAGCAAAACGTATCCGAAGTTGAGATAGAGCAGGCAATCCGCTCAGGCATCGAGCGCTACTTTGACGACTGCCGGGCGCGGGTACCGGCGTTTATTGACCGTCATTTCCATTACCCTGGTGCCATAGCGACCAATCGGATGGCGCTGGGATGGGACATGTTGCGGGCACCCATCAATCTACTGTGGGCGCCGGTGTACGCCCTGGCATGCCTGGTAAAAATTCTGGTTCCCAAGCGCACAGGCCTGATGTGGCTGCACGGGTTGGCAAATCGTATGCCCGCCGGTTTTACCACCCGGGTACAACGGCACATCTCGCACCTGATCCTGGTGGACCTGTTGAACAATGGCCAGGAGAGCCCTCTGCTGGAGGGCTCACTGTTGGAAGGCTATCTGATTGAGGCGCTGGAGGCGGTCTATGAGCGCCATACTTCCAAGCCGGTCGATCACCAGCGGTTTAGCAAACTGACTGAACCGCTGGTCGCGGATGCTCTCAGTCAGTACCGGATAACCCGAACGGCGTCTGCCGATATCACCAACAGTATTTCATGCACGGTGTTGGGCGCATTTGCGTTCCAGAAGTTTACCCCGGGTGGCATTGGGCTCGGGGTGGTGCTCGCCTCCATGCTCGCAAAAAACCTGGCCGCCAAGGACTTTATTCTGGGTGAAACCATCGGCGGGTGGTATTACAGCTGGTTTCCACCGGAGCCTTCGCTGGCGACAACGGCCAGCGTTATGGTCGCTGTCATGGTCGCGTTGGCGGCATTTGCGGCCTTTTCCGGCGTTATATTCGATCCCGTTCAGGCGGCGGTCGGTTTGCATCGTCGGCGCCTGCACAAGCTACTGGATCACCTGCAGCGGGACGTTACACTCAGCACCCAAAGCAGCTTTCGCCCGAAAGACCAGTTTGTGGCGCGGATTCTGGACATGTTCGACATGATCAAATCGGGTTTACTTTAGTTAGTCGTCAACCTGGGGTGCTTCAAGCTATGAATGAACACCTGAAAACCCGGGGCCCCGAGATCCGTGCGGAGCAACTGGTCAATGTTTATCGGGCCAGTCCAGATGTACCTTCTTCCTGAACCGTGATTGGCGGTATCACGACACGAGTGGTTGAAGGGGGTAACTATGCTCCCCCAATCAGTACTCTACGAGTTTACAGATACCGGCCGCCGGCACCGATCGCCACCACAATCAGCCCAAGAACCAGGTTGGTACCGACCAGCTTGCGGATCTGCCCCACCTGGCGCCCGCCTTCCTGGGGATCCTGGTTGACAACGGCCTGCTTCAGCCGCCGGAAGGGAGCAAAATAGACGTGAAAATAGAGCAGGATCATCACAATCCCCAGCCCCTGCATTACGTGGATATGCCAGCCGGCACGAGCCATGCCACCGAACACACTGAAGATCATCCAGTAACCGGTCACCAGCAACAGGATCACGGCCGCCCATACCCACCGGAAAAACCGGGACAGGGTGTGACACCAGAGCACATAGCGCTGCGACGCATCAATCACCTCGACCACCGCCGGCCGCATGGCCATATAGGCGAAAAACATACCGCCAACCCAGATCACAGCAGAGAGAACATGCAGTGCGACAGCCAGACTCATAAAGCGACTCCTGGATGAGAAATGTGTGTGATGAGCATAAGCTTCACCCGCCTCAAAACCAACTCCCTCGAGTGGTAAACTGCAGGCGCTCGGTACTCAAGGCGCAAGCAGCCGAAGGAGTTTAATTTTCCATTTTCTCATCACAAGGAAGCAGGACACAGTCCCATAGCGAGGCTTACGCCGCCAGCAAAGGTGGCTTGATCGCCTTGACCCACGCTCTGCCTATGAGCCTGGGCCCGGATGTCCGGGCCAACAGCATAAGCCCGGGCTGGATTGATGTCAGTGCCTGGCAGGCTCATGCGCCCTCAGAGCCGCAGCCCCTGTCGGCCGCCGATCACAATCAGCACCCCAGCGGTCGCGTCGGCACACCCGACGACGTAGCGGCCATGGTGGCCTACCTGGTCTCGCCCGAAGCCCGCTTTGTGACCGGCCAGAACTTCGTGATCGACGGCGGCATGACCCGCAAGATGATTTACGAGGATTAGGCCCTCGGGTTTTCGCTCTCAGTCGCCCATGCTCTCGACACCCTCACGCACGTTGTGCCATGCCGAAGACGTTGCTCCCCTGGTCTGGTTCCACCTTCCCTCATCACTGCACTTAGCCTCACATCATCGGATCATAGCCCCGGGCCATGGTCGATCAAATGTTCACTCACAGGGATCGAGAAATTAGCGCTGTGCATGCTGATTCCAACCTCACTCACATGTCGCAATTTTAACGCACTGTCGCCTTCTGCCAGCTATAACTAGGTAATACAGGGGAGCGAATCCATCGACGGTTTCCCGGGAGAAACATTATGGACAAGCCTACATTCGATGAGCTCAGAAACCTTTCAGAGAACCACCCGGAGGCGTTTGAACGACTACGGGCGGAGTTGATAGAAGACTGTATCCGCAGCAGCAGCAAATTCAGCCAGAACCGTCTGCGCGGGTTGCAGTTCGTCATTGATAGCCGCCGCCTAATGGCTAGCAACCCCACGAAAGCGCTGATTGAGATCCAGGAGATGATGCACGAAGCCCTGCAACGCCTGAACCGCGCCCTTCATTCGCAGGCCAAGGCACCACCTGCTCAGGAAGCACGCATACTCGGTGGACAGCAACGATGGCCACGTCAGCATGACCGGCCAGAATTGCACTGACGGTGGCAATTAAGCCATCCAGAAAGCGTTTATCGACTTACTCGGCATTGAACTTTTCGTGCTTACCCAGGATTGGAATTTCATATTGCGCTCTGGCTTTTGCTCTTTTACAGAACTGCACCCTCTTGCTGGTTGCTGGCCTCATGTTCCAGTACCGGAAAACCGACATTCGGAATAAAATCCATCAGGGCACAAAACAGATAGTCGATCCGCGACGGGCAAAACAACGGTTTTTGGGTTGTCGCATACGCGGGTGCTGAAAGTCGCTGGTATTTTCGCGAAAGGTCTGCTCTGTCCAGCTACCGGATTCAACGTAGTCATAAAATATCTTTGGGGGGGTTCTACCCCGTTACTGCGGACACTTTAAATTCTCGCGCTCCGCGCGCACAGTTGAAGACAACTTACTTCAAGGCGAACACGCACACGATGTTATTAAACGTAAAAACCCGGATTCTCCTCAACTCCAAACGCCTGAGCATTTACCTGGTGCGTTATCCGCAGGGCCACAAGGTGGTTCCCCATGTGGACATGGTATCTGAAGGCCGGCTGTACAAGCTCAATTGCGTACTGGTTAAGCCCAAAGCCGGCGGTGAGTTCATCTGCGAAAAAAACGTATTCAATCTGTTTGGGCGAGTCATACTCTTCCGGTCGGACCTTTACCAACACCAGGTTTCGAAGATTGAGCGCGGCAACCGCTGGCTGCTCAGTTTTGCGTTGACCAAAAGCTGAGCGAAAACGAGGAACCATGGAATTCACCTTTCTGGGCACGTCTGGCGGAACACCAACACGCTCACTACTCTGTGATGCAATTGCGGGTAATATTCATCACCCATATCCACGGTGACCACACCTTTGGTCTGCCGGGGCTGCTTACCAGTGCCTCTATGCTGGGGCGCACAGAACCTCTGGACGTTGTCGCCCCCGTCCAGACTCAACGTTTTATCACTGCGACGCTCGAAAACAGCGACTCCAGTCTGGGCTATACCCTGAACTTCATCGACTCCGAAGCACCGGACTTCTGCTGGCAGAACCAAGACTTCAAGGTGACAATGACGACCCTACCCTGCTGACCGACGCCTGCAAGGGAAGCCATGCGCTGATTCACGAAGCCACCTACACCCAAGACGTGGCCGACCGGGTTGGGCCCTGGCCACAGCACAGCTCCGCAGAACAGGTGGCCCGATTTGCTCAACAGGCCCAGCTTCCCAGCCTGGTGCTTACCCACTTTAGCTCACGCTACCAGTCCGCGCCGGGTGGCACACCCAACATCAACCAATTGGCAGCCGAAGCCCTGCAACACTACCGGGGCCTACTAGTCTTCAATACGCTTTACGATAGTGACCCTGGTAATCAAACATCCGTTCCTGCACCTGCCAGTAGTGCTTTTGTTTGCGGGCAATAACAAAATCCGGTGCAGGCATTAAGGCTTGTATCTCAAGCACCTCTTCAACCCTGCTGAACACTTGCGGGGCTTGGCCATTCGCCAAACGACGCCCGAACAATTTGTTGAAGACGTTGCGCTGTGCCGGTTTGCTGAAATCAAACGACTCGCTGAACTCTTCCCCATCTTCACCGTGATAGGTGATTCTCAGTTTGCTCCCATCAACACTTAACGATATCCCGGCACAACGGATCACCATGGCATCTTTGAGTTTCAGGGCATCCCTTAGCTGATCATCCGGATCGATAATGGCTTTTTTACATTGGTGGCAGTTACGGGCCGCAATATCATTCTCGCCACCGCAGTGTGGGCACTCTTTGAAACGAAAACGGTAATCACACTGTTCAGGGCGTCCGTTCTGCGCTGCAGGTCCATCCTCTTCAGCAGGCCCTAGCAGCCCCTGACAACGGCGCCCGTAGTGCTCGATAACATGGCCTTCGCTGTCTGTTTTGCCCCAGTAGATATTGGCAAAACCACAGCTTGGGCAGAATACCTGCACCGGCTCACTATCGGGGTTCGGTTTCTTCTCCCCCACTTCCGGGTGATGCAGATTGACACTGTTGCCCGCATAATCAATCACCAGACAATCCTGTTTACCTTCGTCCAGACGAAGACCGCGACCCACGATCTGCTGATACAGGCTAACCGACTGGGTAGGACGAAGAATGGCGATAAAGTCCACATGGGGCGCATCAAAGCCCGTGGTGAGTACGGACACATTCACCAGATACTTTAACTGCTGCTGTTTAAAGCGCTGAATCAGCAAATCCCGCTCATTCAGATCGGTAGCGCCGGTAATCAAAGCAGTTTGGCGTTCCGGCAGGTAACCGGTGATCTCCCTCGCATGATCCACCGTTGCAGCAAAGATCATCACCGCCTTACGCTTAACGGCCAGCTCCATCACCTGCTCAACAATGGCACGGGTAACACGCTGATGTTTGCTCAACAGCTGGTTAACGTCTTTTTCGGCATATTCGCCAAAGCGGTTCTGAGACAGCGCGGAGAAATCGTATTGCGCCACCGCCGCATCAACCAACTCAGGCCTGGTGAGATACCCCCGATTAATCATATAGCTCAACGGCAGTTCATAAATGCAATGCGCAAAGGGCTTGTTCTGCTCGTCACTATCTCCACTACGGCCACGGACAAAACCCCGGTAGTGATAGCGGTAGATCCAGCCCATGGCCAGGCGATAGGGGGTGGCGGTTAGCCCGAGTACTTTAAGGGAGTCATTCTGTTGCCGCAGCAGCTCGATGATTGTTTGATACTGACTGCTTTCATCACCGCTGACCCGATGGCACTCATCGATGATGATCAATGAGTATTCATCTCTGAACTGGTCCAGATTCGCCGATACGGACTGCACACTGGCGAAGGTCACCTGATACCGGTTTTCCTTTCGTTTTAATCCGGCAGAGAAGATGCCGGCCGTTAACCCATAGCTCTGGTATTTAGCGTGATTCTGCTCAACAAGCTCTTTTACGTGGGTAAGCACCAGAATTTT
>JAGPVT010000155.1 GCA_018066865.1 Marinobacter sp.
GTCTATCAGAACAAGCTACTCTACTTCCGTGTGTTTTCTGACTACACGGATATAGGCCTCTGGGGTGAGGTGAGTATCATGGATCACTCAGAGCTCGTTCTCTATATTCTCGAAAACTCTCTCAAGGCTCTGCTCGTTGCCGCTTTTTCGCTTCTGGTGGCGGTGCTTGCGCTCATATTCTCGCTGCTTCAAGGTGGCAGAAAGACCTTTTCCAGTATTGGCCTGTTTGCATTGGCCTCATCCGTCATGCTGGTGGCTGAGAGCCAGGCCAGCCTGCTGATTGCTCCCTACGCCTTGTTGTGGGATTACCTGGCGGCCGGAAGCTACTTCCTACTACCTGTCGCGCTGGGGCTTATGCTGGATCAATGGCTGGAAGACCGTCCATCCAGGGCCTATAGCCTGATCTGGAAACTGCACCTGTGCTATGTGATTGGTGCCTTGGGCCTGGCTTTGCTGGGTGTTGTGGACCTCTCGTCTACCTTTCCTCCTTTTGATGCTCTGCTCCTGCTTTCTCTGTCTGTAATGGGCGTGTTGACGTTACCCCGATTGCGTTCACTCACTGGTGAACAGCAGGTTCTTGTGCTGGCATGCGGTATTTTCAGCGCTCTGCTCATCGCCGATATGGCGGTGGCTCACGGTATTCTGCCCTGGAGCCAGGTTCCAGTCAGTATGGGGTTGCTTTTCTTTGTTCTCGCAGTCGTCATTATTTCATTGAGACACTATGCGTTAACCCAGAAAGCCCTGCAGGACTTGACGGTGACCCTTGAGCAACAGGTGGCCGATCGCACGGAAAAAGCGGAAACCCTTTTGCAGCGTGAGCAGGCCAGGGCAGGTTTGTTGGCGTTTGAAAACGAGAAAAGCCAGATATTTGCAGATGTGATTGCCGAACTGCAGGCGTGTGTAAGTCTGGGCCAGGCGTTTCAGTTGCTCGTTGAGGCCATGCCAAGGCTCTGTAGTCCCCTCAAGGGCATGATATACCGGCAAACGGCCAGTGGTGCCTACGGTCGCCTTGTGCATTGGGGCTACGGCGATGCGCATCCGGAGTTGGCGCCGGTTGTTACGGATCTCAATAGTCTGCCTGCTCCAATTCGTCTGATTGCGGGGTCTATGGAGGATGCTGAGGCTGCAGGCAAAGGCTGGCAGCAGGGGCTGGTTTGTTTTCCCATCAACATTGAATTTGCACGCCATGACGCGGCCCTTGAAGGCCTGTTACTGCTTGATGGTGACAGCATCAGCAACTCCGGGTATACCGCCTACGGCGCAGCGAGGCTTATGTCATCCATCAATCTGGTCGCTGAGCGCATTGGGGTTACGTTTTCAGGTATCTCGTTAAGGGAGGATCTGCAGCGATTCTCATATGAAGACGCGCTTACCGGCCTGAAAAACCGCCGGTATTTTGACCAGCTCTTTGCGCATGAAACAGCCGTGGCTTTACGCAAAGGTACGCCACTCTCACTTTTGCTACTGGATATCGATCATTTCAAGCGCTTTAACGACACTCACGGGCATGAGGCGGGTGATACGGCTTTGCAGACGTTTGCTTCGATATTGAAGCCCCGGTTCCGTGGCAGCGATATCGTGTGTCGGTATGGGGGAGAGGAGTTTGTTGTTATTCTGCCTGGCTCCGATATCTCAGGCGCCAGAGAGCGCGCAGAGGAGATGCGCGAGGCGACACGGAGAGAGCTGATAATGTTTGAGGGCAACAACCTGGGTTGTCTGACGGTGTCTATTGGTGTGGCCAACTGGCCGGACAGTACAGACAAGCCTGACCAGTTGTTGAAGCTTGCAGATGAAACGCTGTATCGGGCTAAAACCAGAGGCCGCGATAACGTTGAGGTTTATTTAAAACCCGGGACTGCCAGCTAGACCACCAGAACCGGGCACTTGGCGTGCGCGGCCACACGGTGTGAAACACTGCCGAGAAACATCCCGTCCTTGTCGCTGTGAGTACCTCGGGTTCCCACCACGATCAGATCCGCTTCCTTGTCCTGAGCAAATTTTATAATAACCTTTGAGGGGCGTCCGGCTTTTACAAAGCCGCGAACCTTGGTCGCTCCATGCTCCTTTGCCATAATCTTGGCGTGGTTAACCACCTCTTTGGCGTATTCAGAAAGCACCTTGTCCGGAATGTCCATGTCGGAGGGCCTTCCTATGGAAAGAGACGCCTCAAACAGACTGTGATGCTTATACACACAGAGAATGAAGATCTCCGCCCCCGGTAGGAGTTTTTGCAGCCCGATGGCTTTATCCAGCGCCCCGAGAGAGGTTTTGGAACCGTCCACGGCCACGAGTATCCGTTTGAACATTGTTTTCTCCTTAAAATCCAGAACCGGGCGCTCGTTATTCTGCAAAGGCAAGATCACGCAGGAACAGGGCAATCTGCGGAAAAGCAATAATCAGAGCGGCAGCTCCGACCAACATGATGATAAACGGCGGTGTGCCGCGGATAACTTCCAGATAAGGCCGCTTGAATATGGCAATCGCCGTAAAAATATCGCAGCCAAACGGCGGTGTTGCCGAGCCGATTGCAACCTGTAAGGTAATGAGCACGCCCACCAGAACCGGGTCCAGGCCTGTTGCCTGAATGGCAGGCGCAAAGATAGGCGTCAGTACCAGAATGACGACGATGGGGTCGACAAACATACAGGCGATAAAGAACGACACGCAGATGGCGATAAGCACGCCTACCGGGCCGGCTTCATTAACGCCTACTGACTCCAGTATTGCCTGCGGAATCTGGGCAAAGGAAATTATCCAGGAGAACCCGTTCCCCACCGCCACCAGAATGAACACGACTGCGGTGATCAGGCCAGTGGATTTGGCGATCTTGTAAATCTCGCGGAGTTTCAGAGAGCGAAAAACAATGAATTCCAGGAAGAACGCATAGAGTACGCACACGGCTGCCGCTTCGGTTGGGCTGAAGATGCCGCCGTAGATACCACCAACGATAATAACCGGAAAAAACAATGGCCAGCTGGCGTCGCGGACGGAGAAAGCACGCTGGCGCCAGGTCGCTTTGGGTTCGGTAGGCACGTTGTTTTTGTAGGCGTAGAACAGGCAGTAAAGCGAGAAAATGAACAGGATCAGGAGGCCCGGGCCAATGCCTGCGATGAACAGCTCCGCGATGGATGTCTGGGAGATAACCCCGTAAATGATCATGCCGATACTGGGGGGGATCAGGAAGGCAATGTCACTGGCATTGATGATCAGTGCCAAAGTAAACGAATCGGAGTAGCCGGCCTTGAGCATTTTCGGGCGCAGAGGGGAACCAACGGCGACAACGGTTGCCTGGGTGGAGCCGGAAACTGCGCCAAAGAGCGTGCAAGAGGTCGCGGTACTGATCGCCAGTCCGCCTTTGATGTGGCCAATAAAGGCCATAACCATATTGATCAGTCTGTCTGCAGACTGACCGCGTGTCATGATGTCCGCAGCGAGAATAAACATGGGCACGGCAATGAGCGAAGCTGGTCGGATGCCCCCCATCATCTGCTGAATGAATGTGCCCATCTGGCTGAAGCCGTCGAACATCATCACAAAGCCAACGACGGCGGCGGTCGTCAGTGGAATCATCATGGGGAAGCCGAGGAGCAGCAGCCCGATCATGATGATCATTAGAATTGTTGCCATAGGTGTGCCCCTTTTTATCGTGCCCGGTATGAAACCGGATCAGACTTCCGATTCAGAATCAGCGTATCCGTCAATCACCCCGGTGGAGAGGTAAACGTCTTCACTGGTGAAATTCTTGATGGCGGTGAGGAGATACTGAATGCCGGTAACGGCAAAGCCCACAGGCGCCCAGATATAAATCCACCAGATTTCAAAGCCCAGCGCAGGCAAAATGCGACCACGGCTATACAAAGTCTCGATGTAGCCGTAGGAGTGATAGCACAGGAAGAACATTACCGCGGAGGTGAACAGAGCGATGATGATCATCAGTATCTTACGACCTTTGGGCGGGAGCGCGTCGTAAATAGCAGACATCCGGATGTGTCGGCCGTAGCGCGCCGCGTAGCCGATGCCGGCAAAGGTTACGAGAATAATCAGGATGCGGTTTATTTCGCCGGAGAAAAAGAAGCCCTCTCCAAATACAAATCGCGCAACAACGTTAACGCAGGTGTTGATGGCCATGAAGATGATACCTGCGGCCAGAATGACTGCCTCAGCATTGGCTATCCAGCCGTCTATGACCCCCAGAAACCCGGGTAAGCCAGACTCGAAAGTACCGGTATCGTCGTCTATCTCCGGGGAATTCTCGGACATGTGGTCGGCTCCAGATCATATCGCTCCCGACCGGACATTAATGTTTGGCGGGGCGGGTTGGTTCATCAAAATGTCCGCCGGCGGGCGCCGGCGGACAGGAAGAAGTACAGAGTCAGTCGTTCTGCACTTCTTCCAGGTCTTTCTTGAACTGGTTCAGCAGATCCTTGCCACCTTGGCCAGCCATTTCAATGAATTTTTTCTCAACCTGCGGCGCTCTCTCCTTGAAGGCTTTGATTTGCTCTTCATTCAGGCGAGTGACGGTAACCTTGTCGCTGCTCTTCTGGATTTTTGCGAGCGCCTCGTCCGCCAGGCCGTCGATGTGATTGATGATTTCTTCGAAGGCATAATCAGCCGCATCCTGGATCAGCTTCTTGTCCTTATCTGGCAGACCGTCGTAGAAGTTCTTGTTAGCCATTGCTGCAGTAGTAAACCAGCCGTGACCCGTGAAGATCAGGTTGGGCGATACTTCATACAGTCCGCCAGACTCGATCCAGAAAATCGGGTTTTCCTGCCCGTTAATCATGTTGGTCTGCAGAGCGCCGTATACTTCGCCCCAGGGCAGTGGTGTTGGAGTCGCGCCAAACGCAGAGTAAGTTTCCGACAGCAGGGGATTGGTCATAACCCGGATTTTTTTGTTCTGCAGTTCTTCGGGAGTCGTTATTGGCTCATCCAGAGTGATAACAAATTCGCCTTCCGGATACATTTGCAGAAGTTCCAGACCTTTCTCTGCGTAGAGCTTCGGGAAGTCTTCGTTGATGGCCTTACTCTCACGGAAAAACTCGATGACCGTGTCCATGTCAGTGGGCATCAGATAAGGGATGAAGAAAATCTGGGCTTCGGGAATCAGGGAACCAGTGAAACCGGGAGACTGGTTCACAAAGTTCAGAATGCCTGCCTGGGTCTGTTCCATGATGTCGTCGGATTCACCGAGCTCACCAAAACGATACACCTGAAGGGTGTGATCGGAATTATCCTCGATATATTCCTTGAATTTGTATGCGTATACATCCTGTACGTCGCCTTCGTACTCTTCGTGTGCATAACGCCAGTTGGCGGCATTCACGGAGTTTGCTGCTGTCATTGCCGCGAAAGCGAACGCTGAAATTCCGGCCAGTTTCTTGAATTTACTCATGCTACTCATCGGGTTTTCTCCGTTCGTTTATGTATAGATATTTATTGTTACATTGCTAAAGACTGGCAAAACTTCGCGACTTACGCAAGAAATTGGCCTATTTGCTTTGCTTCTGATCAGCGCCTGTTTTTTGGATGCCAGCCCTCGAGAGAAACATCCCGAACTCCTCTGTAACCCGGTCAAGGCTGTTCCCGAGGCGGTGACCGTCGGGCAGCATCAGTGCTGGTAGCGCTTGCTGCCGGGCCAGCTCCATAACCGGCAGTGGCGGCACAACGTCATCATCCCAGCCGTGGATAATTTGCACATGTTGGGCCCGGATGTGCGGCCTGGATTGCGGGTAGGCCGGCATCGCCAGTGCTGGCGCCAGCAGGAAACAGCCGAGAACGGGCGTCTGGGCGCTGGTTTGTGCGCATACCCAGCCACCCATGCTGGAGCCGGCGAGAATGATGTTGTCCGCGTCTGCGCCGCTGGCGGCAATAGCATCCTGCATCTGGGCAAGGCGGACCGCCGGGTCTTTACTGCTCCGGTGGTCAATGGCATGCGCCTGAACGTTATCGAAGGTCTCCGCCAGCATTTTCAGGGCCTGGATTTTGGTACTGCCAGGACCGCTTTCCAGTCCATGTGAGAGAAAAATATGAGTGATGGTCTGTTTTACCATGGGTCAGTTTTTCCAAAATCCTGTTTTTCAGCCTGATGGGCAGGCGTTTTCCATCGATCCAGTTTCGGGCTTGAGCCATTAAGCTGCTCTGCCCCGTGTCTCCCAAAGGATATCTAATGCATGACGGCGCTTTTCCGGGTCATGGATATCCACAGTAAACATCACCTCGTCCACCGTTACGCTGGCCAGCAATTCATCAAGTCGTTTCCGGATGGCTTTGGCATCGCCAATTAGCTGAAGCGCCAGAAAATCCTGTACTCCGGCCCGCTCACCAGCATTCCATAAACCATCCATGGACTCGACGGGCGCCTTCATCCAAAGAGGTTGCCCCCTGAAAAGTGCGAGGATGCGCTGGTAACTGGTGGTTGCCAGGTATTTTGCTTCTTCCGTGGTATCTGCGGGCACGGCGGGAACCGCAAGAATAGTGTAAGGCTGCTGCAGCTGTTCTGAAGGCTGGAAGTTGTCCCGATACACTTTCAGCGCTTCCCGATACAGGCGCGGGGCGAAGTGCCCGGCAAAGGCATAGGGTAAGCCCCGCATGGCGGCGAGCTGGGCGCTGTAGAGGCTGGAGCCGAGGAGCCAGACGGGCACATTGGTGCCGGCGCCCGGAATGGCCTTCACCGCCTGGCCAGGCTTCAGAGGCCCAAGCATGGACTGCAGCCGTGCCACGTCTTCCGGGAACTGCTCTGCGCCCAAGCCATCCCGACGCAAGGCGCGAGCGGTTATCGGGTCTGTGCCCGGCGCACGGCCAAGGCCCAGATCAATGCGGCCCGGGTAAAGGCTTTCCAGAGTGCCGAATTGCTCGGCGATGACCAGCGGCGGGTGGTTGGGCAGCATCACGCCTCCGGAACCAACCCGGATGGTTTGGGTCTTACCGGCAATATGGCCGATCAACACTGAAGTGGCGGAGCTGCTGATGCCCTCCATGTTGTGGTGCTCTGCCAGCCAGAATCGCTTGAAACCGAGCTTTTCGGCATGCTGGGCATAAGCCACGCTGTTTTTAAGGGTGGTACCTACGGAATCACCTTCGCGAACCGAAGCGAGTTCCAGCAGTGAGTAGTCAGGATAGTTGCTCATGGTGCTAGGATAACATCTGAAGCCCGCGCTACCTCAAGCTGTTTCAGAATGCGCGGGGCGTCTTGACAACAATGTAACGCCAATTACCACGAAGGAAACCATTGTGCAGCAAAGCGCCTATTATGAAGATGACACCACGCTGGCCCAGTATCTGGAGTTTCACTTTGGTGAACAGTGGCACGGCGAAGCGAACTTTCCCCGTGGCCTGGCCAGGGTGGCGATTGATGCGATGGACGGCCGAACACCAGGGCGCGCTCTGGATATTGGCTGTGCCTGTGGGCGCACCAGCTTTGAACTGGCACGGGTTTTTGCACACGTGGACGGCATCGATTTTTCCAGCAAGTTCGTAGAGCAATGCCAGGTGATGGCCCGGGATAAGTTGGTTCGCTACGCCCGCCCTGAAGAGGGGGCACTGGTAAGCTATCAGGAACGTTCTCTGGCGTCTCTGGATCTGGAAGCTACCGCTGAGCGGGTGGCATTTCATCAAGGGGACGCCTGCGACCTCAAGCCTGAATTCACCGGCTATGATCTGGTGCTTGCTGGCAACCTCATCGACCGGCTTTACGACCCTGCACTCTTCCTGACCCGTATTCATGACCGATTAAATGACGACGGGCTTTTGTTGATTGCTTCCCCTTACACCTGGCTGGAAGACTACACGCCGAGGGACAAATGGGTGGGCGGCTTTCAGAAAGATGGAGAAGACTACACCACCCTCGACGGGCTGCACGATATGCTGGCACCTCACTTCACGTTGCTACTGGGATCCAGAAGCCTGCCTTTTGTGATCCGGGAAACACGTAACAAGTTTCAGTACAGTTTTTCCGAGCTGACAGTGTGGCAGAAAATCAGCTCTTGATCTGAGCTGTTCACCGCATTTTGAAGCCTTTCTCCCCCAGAAAGTCTTTCATGTGCGGACGCAGTTTGCTGGTGAACAGGGGCTTCAGTTGCTCTGACCAGTTTGTGTCCTTGTTGCCGCCAGTGCGCTCCAGGTAGTACTTTTTCATAGTCTCGTCGAAGCCCGCTACCTGAGCCTCATCCTGTTCGTCTTGGTAATAGTCTTCCTTGAGAATGGCCTCTGCTGGCAGCCGGGGTTTTACCTCCGGGTCCTGGTCAGCGTATCCAAGGCACATGCCGAAAACCGGGTACACGTGCTCAGGTAGACGGAGAATCTCGCTGATTTCAGCAGGATTATTCCGTATGCCACCGATGTAGCAAAGCCCCAGGCCTTCGGATTCAGCGGCAATGGCAACATTTTGAGCCATCAGCGCGGTGTCGACACTGGCAATCACTAATTGCTCGGTCATACCGTGAACCACCTCTGCACCAGCCCTTTGTGCCGCTTCCGTGGGCCGCTTCATATCGGCACAGAACACCAGGAAATCCGAGCATTCGGCAATGTAGTTCTGTCCGCCGGCCAACTCTGCGATTTTCTTTCTGTTTTCCGAATTAACCACGTGAATCACGGAATAGGCCTGAACGTGACTGGACGTGGCCGCACTCTGGCCGGCACGGATGAGTTCCCTGAATAGCTCGCGGGGAATCTTCTGCTCTGTGAATTTCCGGATTGAGCGGTGGGAGTTCAGTAGTTCGATGGTTGGATTCATGGTTCCTCGTAATCGGTGAGCGCGCAGATAGCATGCGAACGTTGTAAAAAATGGAGGATAGGGTGTTTGCGGGCAAGCTGCAAAGTCAGAAATCGTGCCGAGACGTCGTTCCCCGGCGTTACTGGCCGGAAAAGGCGGCTGGTCGCTTGGCGAGAAACGCTGATACGCCTTCTGCGAAATCGGCGGTTTCGCTGGCCGTCAGAAACGCCTGTCGCTCCGCTTCCAGGTGGATCTCGAGGGATCGCCCACTGGCATCATCCACCAGTCGGCGGAATGCGCCAAAAGCCCGAGTCGGTCCGTTGGAGACCTGATTGACGGTGGCTGCCAGAACCTCATCAAATGTTTCTTCCGGTGATACCTCGGTCACCAAACCTAATTGTTCTGCTTCAGTTGCTGTGAGTTGGCGGCCAAGCAGCATCATTTCCGTTGCGCGTGCCGTGCCTATCTTGTGCGGCAGAAACCAGGTTCCGCCGCAGTCTGGCACCGTGCCTATTCCGTTATAGCCTATAAGAAATCGCGCGTTTTCCTCGGCTATGATTATGTCTGCCATCAGAGCCAGGCTCAGTCCGGCGCCGGCCGCCGCACCCTTTACGCCGGCAATGATCGGAGCGTCCATGCTTCTCAAAAGGAGGATCGCTTCATTGAGTGGCACGAGCAAGCTGTTAATAACTGCCTGAGTGTGTTCCTGAGTGCCAGCCATGCTGGCGACATCGCCACCTGCCATGAAGGCCCTGCCGGCGCCGGTCATTACGATACAGCGCAATCCTGGTTGCTCTTTCAAATCCTTGACCGCTTCCAGAAACGCTTCGGCCATGGCTGTGTCGATGGCATTGAGGACGTCGGGGCGGTTGAATGTCAGGGTGGCTACGCCGGCTTGTTCATCAAACGTCGAGATTAGAGGGCTTTCCATCATGGTTGTGAATTCCGTCGCTGAGAGTATTCGGGTACCTGTTTAGCTAACTATAGAACAGAGTGTCTTGGTTTTTACGATGGGAATAGGCTACTTTAAATCGTGCTCAGGAAGCTAACCTGACGTATACGTAAACAACAATAACCATAATCTGCGGATATGCGGGGAATAATGTCCAGTATCCTCGAAATTAATAATCTTTCGCTCTCGTTCGGTGGCGTGAAGGCGCTCCAGGATGTGAGCTTCCGTGTGCCGGAAAATACCGTCACAACAGTGATTGGCCCGAACGGCGCCGGCAAGACATCACTTTTTAACTGCATCTCCGGTTTTTACAAACCTCAGCAAGGCACCATCAGCTATCAGGGTAAGGCGCTCACGGGAATAAAACCGCCCACCCGCGCGGCCTTGGGCCTTGCGCGAACCTTTCAGAATATAGCCCTGTTCCGTGGCATGACGGTGCTCGACAACATCAAACTGGGCGCTCATGTGCACATGAAAAGCGGTCTGCTGGGTTCCCTCGCGTATTTTGGTGCGGCGCGCCGCGAGGAAATGGCGGTGCGCCAGGAAGTAGAGCGCCACATCATCGATTTTCTGGAGATTGACCATATACGACGCCAGCCGGTAGCCAGCTTGTCTTACGGACTGCAGAAACGGGTGGAGCTGGCCCGTGCTCTGGCCATGCGGCCAAAGGTGCTGATGCTGGATGAGCCTGTTGCCGGGATGAACCGTGAAGAAAAGGAAGATATGGCCCGGTTTATTCTGGATATCCGGGAAGAGTGGGGCATAACGGTGCTGATGGTGGAGCATGATATGGGCATGGTCATGGATATTTCCGACCATATTGCCGTGCTCAACTTCGGCCAGGTGATAGCGGAGGGGCTGCCTGCAGAGGTGCAGAACAACCCACAGGTTATCGAAGCGTATCTTGGCACCAGTGACATGGACAGCCTGCGCAAGAAGCTCAACCCAGAACGCGAGGTGGCCTGAGTGGACTGGTTATTTTTTGGAGAAATCAGCCTGGCAGGCCTGGCCATGGGTGGTCTTTATGCCCTGATCGGGTTGGGCTTTGTGATCATTTACAAAGCCACCCGGGTCATCAACTTCGCCATCGGCGAGATCATGATGTTCGCGGCTTACCTGTTTCTGGCTTTCGCCGGGGGCATGGAAATGTCGCCTTGGGTAGCTCTACCGCTGGCGGTGCTTGGTGGAAGCCTGCTCGGCGGCGTGATTGAAAAGGTCATGATTCGCCCGATGCTGGGGGAGTCATCCATTTCCGTGGTCATGGTCACTATCGGCATCGCCAGCATTCTGGTGGGAGTGGTAGAGATGATATGGGGCGCTGATCCGCAGCTTTTGCCGAGCTTCCTGCCCCGCAAGCCGGTGTTTATTGGCGAGATGTACCTGGCGCCCAAGATTGCCTATGGCTTCCTGATCGGTGCTGCACTGCTCATCATTTACCTGCTGTATTTTCGCTTTTCCCGTGGTGGCGTTGCGCTGCGGGCTACCGCCTCGGATCAGGCGGCCGCCTATTCGATGGGCATTAACGTGCGCCGGGTATTCAATCTGGCCTGGGTGTTTGGTTCGCTTGCCGCCTCGTTGGCGGGTGTTCTGGTGGCGGCAACCGGTGGGCTTAGCCCGCAGTTTGGTGCTATCGGCCTGAGTGTTCTGGTGGTGGTGATTGTCGGGGGGCTCGACAGCATCGTTGGCGCTCTGATTGCCGGGGTATTTATTGGCTGGCTGGAAACCGTTGCAGGCGCATATCTGGGTGGAGAGTACCGTATGCCAGCTACGTTCGCGGTGCTTGCAGTCATTCTGATTTTCCGCCCTTACGGCCTTTTCGGCACCCACGACATAGAGCGAGTATAAGATGCGCATTGGTGACGCAAAACAGAGCTACGAGGCCGACGAGGCCATCCTGACCAGTTCCACACAGAAAATCTGGTTCGCGCTGTTCCTGTTTGCGCTTCTGTTGTTTCCATTTTTGGCCGACGCCTACCTGTTGTACCTGGGCTGTTTGGTCGGCATTGCGGTTATCAGCACCACGGGGCTTAACATTCTCACCGGTTTTACCGGCCTGATTTCCCTCGGGCAGGCGGGCTTTATGGGGGTGGGCGGCTTTACCGTTGCCTGGTTATCTGCAAACACAGCACTGCCTTTCCCTGTGACGCTTCTGTTTGCCGGGTTGCTGGCTGCTGCGGTTGGCATTCTGGTGGGGCTTCCATCCCTCAGAGTAAAAGGGCTGTATCTGGCGATTGCTACCCTGGCCGCAAGTGTATTTCTGCACTTTATCTTCGCTGAGTGGGAGTCTGTCACCGGTGGTATGGGTGGCTTGAGCCTTGAGCCGGCGCACTTGTTCGGGCTGACGTTCCAGAGCGATTTCGGGATGTACTTCATCATTGTGCCGCTGGCGGTACTGATGGTGCTTGCCGCCAGAAATGTGTTCCGCACCCGCATCGGCCGGGCGTTTATCGCGATCCGGGACAGGGATATTTCGGCTGAAATTCTTGGCATCAATTTACTGCATTACAAATTGATGTCTTTCGCGCTCAGCTCATTTTATGCCGGCGTTGCCGGTGGCCTGTTTGCTTATTTCTTCCGGGTCGTCACGCCGGAAAGTTTCCCGCTCTCCATGTCCATTTTCTATCTGGCAGCCGTTATTGTTGGCGGCATGGGTAACCTGCTGGGCGGTATCCTCGGTGCGGCTTTCATGACGCTGATCCCGGAAGCGCTCAAACTGCTCACTGCCGCTCTCACACCGTTTTATCCGAACGCACCGATATTCATGTCGCCGATGCTCGAAATCATTTTCGGCGCGCTGATTGTCGGTTTCCTTATTTTTGAACCGCATGGGCTGGCGGAGATCTGGCACCGTATACGGCGCTTTTTCAGTTTATGGCCCTTCAAGAACTAGTGGATTTAACAACAAGAAGCCGTAAGGAGAAGACACATGTTCAAACGCATCTTAAGTAAAGGTCGCAGGTTTGCAGGCATCGGCACGATTGCCGCTTCCCTGGTAGCAGCAGCGCCCGCAATGGCACAGGATAAAGACCCCATCGTATTTGGTGGCTCCATACCTCTTTCCGGCGTGTTCGCCTTTGCCGGCGTGCACATCCACGCTGGCCTGACCGACTACACCAACTGGATCAACAGCGAGGGCGGCATCAACGGCCATCCGGTGAAGTATGTCATGGAAGACACCGGCTACGAAGTCGACCGTTCGGTGGCAGCGTTCAAGAAAATCACCGGCAGTAACACGGTTCCGGTTTATTACGGTGACAGCACCGGGTTCATGAAAACCATTGCCTCGGAACTGAACAGCAGAGGCACCACACTGATGAGCGGCGCGTCTTTCGCGACTGCGCTGACGGACAATGAACAGTACCCGTACCAGTTCATTCCCGGCCCCAGCTACAGCCAGATGTTCGGGATTATTCTTGAGTACATTGCGACCCAGGGCAAAGATGGCGATATGCCTACCGTTGCCTTTGTCTACAGCGATACCGAGTTTGGCAAAGACCCTGTTGAAAACGGCAAGGCCAAGGCCGCCGAGATGGGAATCAAAGTTGTTGAGGAAATTGTCACCAAGCCCGGCAGTGTGGATGTGTCTGCAGAGATACTGAAGCTGCGCCGGGTGCGCCCTGACTTCGTAGTGTTCCACGGTTATGTGTTGTCGCCCATAAACGAGTTCATGGTGCAGATGCGGCAGATGGGTCTGGACACCCAGTTTATGGGTACCTTCTGGTCCAGCGACAAGCTCATCATCAACAAGATGGGCGCAGACGCTGATGGTTATATGGGTGTTATGCCTTACAACTACTATGACAGTGCCGAAGGCGGACCCATGCTCGACACACTGCGCGCCGAGGCTGAAAAGAGCGATCCGGATGCCGGCTACCGTCCGACCGGTTACATGCAGGGCTGGTTTAACGCGATGGTATGGACCGAAGTGATCAAGCGCACCATGGATGCAGGCAAGGAGCTGACTGCCGAAAACATGGCCGAGTCTCTGGCTTCTATCAAGGACTGGGATACCGGCGGCATTATCGGTATTCCGGTTACGGTGCAGGACATGTCGTTCCCGGTTGGTCGAATCTGGCGTGTGAACGCTAAAGAAGCTCGCTATGAGCCGGTATCTGACTGGATTCACCTCGACTGAGACGCTGTATGGAAGCCTTGCTGGAAATCGATAACATAGAAGTGGTTTACAACAAGGCGGTGCAGGTTCTCCGGGGCCTGTCACTGCGTGTTCCCCGTGGCGCCATTGTGGCGCTGCTGGGTTCCAACGGCGCTGGCAAGTCCACCACACTGAAAAGTGTGTCCGGGCTTCTGGCCCTGGAGGACGGCGATGTGACTGCCGGTGAAATCCGCTTCAGGGGCCGCCCTTTAAAAGGGATGGCACCGGAAAAACTGGTTCGCGATGGCCTCTTTCATGTAATGGAGGGGCGCCGCGTATTCGAAGACCTGACCGTTGAGGAAAACCTCGTTGCGGCAACCTACGCGCTCAGCGGGCGCAAGACGTCACTGAACGATTCTTACGAGTTGGTTTACGATTATTTCCCCCGGCTCCGAGAGCGCCGCAAGCAACTTGCGGGTTATCTCTCGGGCGGCGAACAACAGATGCTGGCGCTTGGTCGTGCTCTGATTGCAAAACCGGAACTGATCATGCTGGATGAGCCGTCTCTGGGCCTGGCCCCTCAATTGGTGGAAGAGATATTTACCATTATCGCCCGTATCAATCGGGAACAAGGCACAGCAATACTGCTGGTGGAACAGAATGCGGCTGTCTCTTTGGCGATAGCCTCATATGGCTACATCATGGAAAACGGCAAAATCGTAATTGATGGCCCGGCGGACAAGCTCGCAACCAACGAAGATGTGCAGGAATTCTATCTGGGCGTTGGTGGTAAAGAAGGCGAAGCCCGCAGTTACCGGGACATCAAACATTACAAGCGCCGCAAGCGGTGGCTGTCATGACAGCATCGCAAATTCCTGATCTTACGCTTACACAAATGCTTCGGGCGCACGCGCAAGAGCGGCCCGGTCTGTTGGCACTTCGCCAGAAAGACTTTGGTATCTGGCAGGCCTATTCCTGGCAGGACTATTACCAGCGTGCGCGGCACTTTGGCCTGGGCCTGCGCGCGCTCGGCCTTTCCGAGGGTGGCCATGTCGCCATACTGTCAGAAAACCGCGTGGAGTGGGTTATCGCCCAGATGGGGATTGGCCTGGTAAAAGGTATCTGCGTGGGGGTCTATCCCACCAGCCCCTGGAATGAGGTGGCTTACGTACTTGAGCACAGCGATGCCGAAATGGTGGTGTGTGAGGATCAGGAGCAGACCGACAAGGTTCTGGAGGCCTGGCCCGAGCTGCCGCAGCTCAAGCACAACATCGTTATAGACCCGAAAGGGCTGCGATCCTATCCGCAGCCGCCGTCCTCATTCGACGAAATCGAAACCCTGGGGCGGGAATTCGAGAACAGCCATCCTGGTTTGATTGACCGACTGCTCGACACTCAGCAAATGGATGATCTCGCCCTGATGATCTATACGTCCGGTTCTACCGGCCGGCCCAAGGGTGCAATGATCAGTTGGGGCAACCTGCAGGCAGGTGCACCCGGGCTGATTGAATTGCTGGGCGTGGATCAGCACAGTACCAGTTTGTCGTACCTGCCGCTGTGCCATGTGGCAGAACAGGCTTTGACCAATATCGCGCCGGTTTATGTGGGGAGTGCAGTGAGCTTTGGCGAAAGCCTGCGCACGGTTCAGGAAGATCTGCGAGAGATCGCACCGACGTTTTTCCTGGGTGTTCCGCGGATCTGGGAAAAACTCCATTCTGCCATCTATATAAAGATGCAGGAGACAGGGCGCCTTCGGCAGATGCTTTTTTATCGTGCCATGAAAGCCTGTGAGCCAATGGCGACCAAGCCAAAAGCAAAGTGGAGTCTTGGCGAACGGCTTACTTACGGCCTTTATTACTGGCTGGTATTCCGGTCTTTGCAGAACTTTATCGGGCTGCGCCGTTGCACCATTGCGCTGACCGGAGCGGCCCCGATTTCAACGGGCATCCTGCAGTTCTTCCGCACTTTGGGTGTTCCTCTGGTTGAGGTTTTCGGTCAGACCGAGAGCACGGGTATTGCGACAGCCCAGCGTGTCGACAACGTTTGCCTTGGCACGGTCGGTACAGCGGTTGCCGGGCTTGAGGTGGTTTTGGGTGAGCAGAACGAAATCCTTATGCGGGGCGGCACGGTATTCAAAGGTTACTACAAGAACGATGAGGCAACAGAAGCTACCCTCAAGGACGGCTGGCTGCATACCGGAGATGTAGGCGAGTGGCAGGAGGGGCAGTTGAGAATCGTTGACCGGCTCAAGGACATCATGATTACCGCCGGGGGTAAGAACCTGTCACCCACGGAAATTGAAAACACCATCAAGGCGAGCCCTTACATCAAGGAGTGCATTGTCATTGGAGAGGCTCGCAAGTACGTCTCGGCGCTGATCCAGGTTGATTTTGAAACCGCCGCAAAATGGGCAGAGCAGGAGCGGATTGCCTATACGACGTTCCGCAGTCTGACGGAGCACGAGAAGGTGCAGGAACTGATTCAGCACGAGGTGAACAAGGGCAATGAAAGGCTGCCTCAGGTGGCGCAGATCAGACGCTTCCACCTGTTGAGCAAAGAGCTGGATCACGACGACGATGAAGTGACCGCCACCATGAAGGTGCGTCGGAGCAAAATTTATGAGAAGTACGCGGAAGTGATCGAGTCGTTGTATAGCTGACAAGGTTTGAAAGTGAGAGCACGGGGAAAGATCAGACAAAATAGCTTGCGAACGATCTGGATCAAGTCTACTTGACGGAAGCTATGGTTTGCGATGCTTATTTTCATTGATAATGGGCCCCCAAAACTTTCGAGCCAGGTATCATGACTGAAATCAGCCGTTCCGAAAAACTACCCGCCCGGCGTGGCCACCGGCGTTCTGTTACCCATCAGGGTATCGGTATGAAAGTGGCCCTTATCTTGTCTGTGATTTTTTCTTTGGGGTTCAGCGCGTTTGCCAGCGCGGCTGAATCCGGCGTTGGGAATCTGACCCGCCACCCGGTGGGTTACCTTGCGGTTGCGATCTTTGTTATCGCTTATGCGTTCGTGATGCTTGAGGAAAAACTGCACCTGCGCAAGTCCAAGCCGGTATTGCTGGCGGCAGGCCTGATCTGGTTCCTGGTTGCTGGTGCGGCGGCCATAAGCGGTGATACCGAGAGCGCTAATGAAGCACTGAAACACAACCTCTTGGAATACTCCGAACTCTTACTGTTTTTGCTGGTGGCAATGACGTACATAAACGCCATGGAGGAACGCCAGCTTTTCGATGCGCTCCGTGGCTGGCTGGTGAGCAAGGGCTTCAGTTATCTCAGCCTGTTCTGGATTACCGGTCTGCTGGCATTCTTCATCTCACCCATCGCCGACAACCTGACCACGGCCCTGCTGATGAGTGCCGTGTTGATAAAAGTTGGTGAAAACAGTCCGCGCTTTATCGGTCTTGGTTGTATAAACATTGTGATCGCGGCAAACGCCGGCGGTGCCTTTTCCCCATTTGGCGACATTACAACTCTGATGGTCTGGCAAAAGGGCGTGGTTGAGTTCACAGAGTTCTTCAGACTGTTTATTCCAGCCGCAGTCAACTTCCTGGTCCCCGCCGTGATCATGAGTTTTGCCGTTCCGAGCGAACCGCCGAAGGATGCGACGGATCCGGTGATCATGAAGCGCGGTGCACGTCGCACGGTGGTACTATTCCTGCTCACCATCACAACAGCAGTGCTGGGCCACAACTTTCTGCACCTGCCAGCTGTGGTTGGCATGATGATGGGGCTCGCCTACCTGCAACTTCTGGGTTATTACCTGCGTATCAGCTTCAAGCGCGGTGTCGCCCGTGAGCGAGTCTGGGCTGAAAACAACCAGCATACCTATCTGATCGAGCGACTCGATAAAGCCGTGCCTTTCGATGTGTTTAACCCAATGGCCCGCACAGAGTGGGATACGCTGCTATTTTTTTACGGTGTTGTACTGAGTGTGGGCGGGCTTGGCTACCTCGGCTACCTGTCTGAGGCATCCCAGTTTTTGTACAACGACTGGAACGCGACGGGCGCCAATATTACAGTCGGTGCTATATCAGCGATTGTTGATAACATTCCGGTGATGTTCGCTGTGCTCTCGATGGAACCGGACATGTCCCACGGTCAGTGGCTGCTGGTCACGCTCACTGCGGGTGTCGGTGGCTCGATGCTATCAATAGGCTCAGCTGCCGGCGTTGCGCTGATGGGTCAGGCCCGTGGCTACTACACCATCATGTCGCACCTGCGCTGGACACCGGTGATCATACTTGGTTATGCAGCCTCCATCGCAACGCACATGTGGCTGAACGCCAGCCTGTTCTGACACTCTTTGCACGGAGCCCGCTCAGGGCTCCGTATTCCGAATTGTCTGAAGACAACCGGGTCAGCGTGTTGTTCTGCGCATAGCAGCCGTCGCCGGCGGTTACTTCATCAGTTCAATATTTTCAGCACTACCGCATGGCCTTCTTCGTTACCTGACCCGAGCTTGACCACACTGCCTGGCTTGGTGCCCAGCAGTGCCAGCCCATCGTTGAGGCCGTCGCCCACGAACACGGCGTTGGTTTGTTTTTCGAGGTTCTCGATAAAGCTGTGTTTCTGCTCGGGGGAGTAGCCGAAAAGCACATGCTCGGGCGGAATGCCAAGGCGCTTGCACCGCAAGGTTCGAGACCTACAGCACGTCGAGAATAGAAGCCGGTGGGCCGATTGAAGGCAGTGTGTTCAAGTGCAGCCTGAAGCCGGTTGCAACCGCACTGACAGACAGCACTTATGGAACGGTTTCATTCAGCGAGGCGGAGGTTACCCGGCTGAACGAGATCTTCCCTGACGGTGTTTGCGATTGCAGCCAGCCGGATCAGGGGCGTCCTGCTGGTTGAGCGTTGGGCTTTCAGCGAAAGAGTCAGGCTGACTCTTTCGCTGTTACTGCAACGCTACTTGTTACATTTTCTTCAGCCAGGCCGCCAAAGCGACGATAAAAGCCCGGTGTAGGGTCGGGCAGTGGGCCTGAAGCATTTTCCAGCAGGCTTGCCAGGTGCTTGTCAGAGCGGCTGTATATCGCCCGGTAGAGATTTCGACACAGCTGTTTGGCGCTGCGTCCTTCCCAGTCGCCTGGTAACAGTTCGTCCGGCAGCAAAGGATCTCGCAGCAGTATTTTGCGATATTCGTGAATCAGCAGAATGCGCGCGGTAACACAGTCTTCCGGGGAGAGATTGTCGTTGGCGCTGAGTTCTCGCCACAGTGGCCGGAACTTCTCCAGAAAGCGTTTATAACGAAAGCCCAGTTCGTCCAGGTTCCAGCTTTCCTTGACCTGCCTGCGCAGAGCCCTCGGGCTGCGCTGCTCCAGTGGCTGGGTCTGCATCACGATGGTGTCTTCCAGCGCGCCCCATTCCTGAAGCAGAGGCACCAGCTCGTTACGAGTGAAGCGCGGATGTTCCATTACGCCTGCTGCCATGCTGCCAAAACTCAGCCATTTCAGCTCTTCACGCACTTTGGCCCGGATTTCCGGTTCCAGCTGGTTGAGAAATACCAGGCACCAACTGCCGTTCCAATCATCGGTGCCGAGCGTGTATACGTGCTCAAATGCTTGCTGAAAGCGCCTCAGGCCGGCACCGGTAACGCTGTAATAGCTGCACCGGCCGACCTTTTCGGTTTGCAGCCAGCCTTCCTGAACCAGCCGGTAGACAGATGTACGGACAAGCCGCTCGCTCACGCCCATGGGGGTCAGAAGTTTCATCAGGCTGCCCAGCCAGACGTTTCCGCCGCGCGGGTGGAGGATATCGCCGTAGGTCGTAATGATCAGCGACCCAGCCCGTAAAGGGCGTTTTTGCTGGAAGTCCCGGATCAGACTATCGAGTTGTTGTTTGGCAGACATGATTCTCTTTTCCCTTCAAGGCGTTCCGGCGCTCATTATCCTCGATACAGGTTTCGGGTAAAGCTGCATGCAATCAGCGCGGGCAATTACAGCGTTTATGCACAAGCCTGCGGCTGCCGGAATGGGTTGGGTGTTCCCAAGAAAATGTCAAAAAGGCACTTACTGTACTAATACATTGGTATGGATTGCTGAGAAAGTTGTGTGCCTGAATGCTGCCCTCAGTTGACACTGGTTTAATGATACAATATTTTCCATTGATATCCGTCAACGGTATCGTATTATTGAAGTGGCGGATAGCCAATAATGGTTGTGGCAAGCGAATGTCTGTCACGCCAAACTGAAGACAGGGTGTTGCGAAGGTGTACGTGATACGGAAAGCGTCATTTTTGCAGGAAAAACGTTCTGTTTTCGGAAATTTGGGGGCCTATAAAACCAAAATGCCCTGACCACACTTGGGAGAACAACAAAAATGTTCAAAAATATCACGCGTCGCGCAAGCACGTTCGCGGCCATTGCAGCGGCCGGCTTGCTGGCAATAAACGTTCAGGCAGCCGAGCCTATCCGTATTGGTTCCTTTCTTTCGGTTACTGGCCCTGCCTCGTTTCTGGGCGATCCGGAGCTGAAAACTCTTGAAATGTACGTTGAAAAAATCAACGCCGACGGTGGCGTACTGGGCCGTCAACTTGAGCTCATTCATTACGATGATGCAGGCAACGCCTCCAAAGCCCGCAACTTCGCAAGCCGGCTGATTCGTTCAGACCGCGTCGATATCATTGTCGGCGGCAGCACCACTGGCGCGACCATGGCGGCTGTACCAATGGTCGAGCAGGCGGGGGTTCCCTTCATTTCCCTGGCGGGCGCTGTTGTTATTACCAATCCGGTCAAGAAGTGGGTTTTCAAGACCCCGCAAACCGACCGTATGGCAGCAGAGCGCGTGCTGAATGATATGAAAGCGCGTGGTCTGACCAAGGTGGGTCTGATCTCGGGCACCGGTGGCTTTGGCAGCTCCGGACGTGAGCAAACGCTCGCAGCGGCCAAGGAAATGGGCGGAATCGAGATTGTTGCTGACGAGACCTACGGCGGCTCCGACACCGACATGACGGCGCAGCTCACCAACATCCGCGGCGCCGAGGGTGTGCAGACCATTCTTAACTTCGGTTTTGGCCAGGGCCCGGCCATCGTTACCCGTAACTACGCTCAGCTGGGTATTGAGCTTCCGTTCTATCAGTCCCACGGTGTTGCCTCTGATGGCTTCCTGGAACTGGCAGGTAGCAGTGCTGACGGCCTGAGATTGCCTGCGTCGCCATTGCTGGTGCCGGATTCACTGCCAGAGTCCGATCCACAAAAGCCGGTGGTTGAAGCCTACAAGAGCGAGTACGAAGCCCGCTGGAACGCCAAAGTGTCAACCTTTGGTGCTTATGCCTATGACGGCCTGATGCTGGCGGTTGAAGCCATCGAGAAAGCCGGTACCACAGACAAAGCCGCTGTACGTGATGCTCTTGAAACCATCCAGGGTCATGTGGGCGTTACCGGTACCTTCAATATGTCGGCCGATGATCACAACGGTCTGCAAGCCGATTCTTTCCGCATCCTGGAAGTTCAGGATGGCGGTTGGAACCTGATCAACTAAGCCATCCCCATCCGTACCACAGGTTGGAGGCGACCCTTAGGGGTTGCCGTCAACCGCTGCGCGAGCGGACCCGATTATGTTCTCTGAATTCCTGCAGTACCTGTTTACCGGTATCACTATTGGTGCCACCTACGCCCTGATCGCTTTGGGCTTTACGTTGATTTATAACGCCAGCCATGTGATCAACTTCGCCCAAGGCGAGTTCCTGATGATTGGCGGTATGGCGACAGTATCTTTGACTGCTATGGGTGTGCCCATGCTGCTCGCGATTGTACTTGCTGTGGTCCTGGCGGGGGTACTTGGTATTGCCCTTCAGCGCTTGGCCATTGCACCCGCCAGGAATGCGGATGTGGTTACGCTGATCATTATCACCATTGGTGCGTCCATCTTCATTCGTGGCCTGGCCCAGCTGGTGTGGGGCAAGGAATACCACGTAATGCCTAATTTCAGCAGCGATGAGCCGATTCAGATTTTTGGTGCCGTACTGAATACACAGAGCCTTTGGGTACTGGGTGTTGGTGCGGTACTCGTAGCGGTGCTGGTGTACTTCTTTACCCGCACACTGACCGGGAAGGCGATCCTTGCTACCTCGATGAATAAAGATGCCGCTCGCCTGGTGGGTATTCGTACCCAGGTTGTGCTGATGCTGGCGTTCATGGTGTCTGCGTTGCTGGGCTCCATAGCCGGTATTGTGGTGGCGCCGATTACCTTCACCTCCTATGACATTGGCATCATCCTCGGGCTGAAAGGCTTTGTGGCGGCGGCCATTGGTGGCCTCGGCAGCGGTGTGGGTGCCGTAGTCGGCGGCCTGGCTCTTGGTGTGGTTGAAGCCATGGCTGCGGGTTATCTGTCGTCTGACTACAAGGATGCGGTGGCCTTCTCGATGATTTTGGTGGTGCTGTTCTTCATGCCCCGGGGCCTGTTTGGCGCCAAAATTGTGGAGCGGGTGTGATGATGGCCCGACTGTCGCAATTTCGTCTCAAGGGCCTGTTGTTTCTGGCCATCGCGGTGTTTGCCGTACCGCTGTTCATCTCCAACCCGTTTCATTATGGCCTGGCTACGCAAATCGCGTTGATTGCCGGTGCCGTTGTGGGCCTTAACCTGCTGGTGGGTTTCGCCGGCCAGATCAGCCTGGGCCATGCGGGCTTTTTCGGGCTCGGTGCTTATTTCAGCGCCATCATGACCAGCACTTACGGTTGGTCTGCCATTCCTGCGTTGATAGTCGGCGCCATTGTCGTGGCTATTATTGCCTGGGTTGTCGGTCGCCCGATTCTGCGCCTGAAAGGCCATTATCTTTCCATGGCCACCCTCGCGGTGGGCTTCATTATCGCGATTATCCTGAACAACGAGCGGGAAATAACAGGCGGGCCGGACGGCATGCCGGTGCCCCCGTTTGATGTGTTCGGCTGGGAGCTCAGTGCCTTTGGCCAGTATTCCCTGTTTGGCATGGACATCAGCGGCGATCTCGCCTGGTATCTGTTTGCGGGTGTAGTGCTTCTGGCTGCCGTCTGGCTGGCCCAGAACCTGATTGATTCGCCTATTGGCCGAGCCTTGCGTTCCGTTCACGGCTCGGAAGTCGCGGCCAGTGTGGTGGGTGTAAACACCGCAAAATACAAGAGCCTGGTATTCGTAATCTCCGCCGTATACGCCAGTGTAATGGGTGCGCTTTACGGACACTTTCAGGGCTTTATTACGCCCTCTGTCGCCAGTTTCGACTTTTCCATTCTGTTGATCACCATGGTGGTTCTTGGCGGCATGGGCTCGACCATCGGTGTGATCATCGGCGCTGTGGTGCTGGAACTGTTGCCGCAACTGCTTGCCGATTTTCAGGAGATGGAAATGGTGTTATTTGGTCTGATCCTGATGCTGACCATGATTTTCATGCCCAAAGGTCTGCTGCCAACCGCTACGAACCTGCTTGCAAAACGACGCTCGAAGTCTGCCGGAGGTGACGCATGACCGCTCTGGTGGAAGTCAATAATCTGTCCAAAGCGTTTGGCGGCGTACACGCTGTCGAAGGCGTGAGTTTTGCGGTGGATGCCGGCCAGGTGTATTCGGTTATCGGCCCAAACGGTGCCGGTAAAACCACGCTGTTCAACCTGATCACAGGCCTGTACACGCCCACCAGCGGTGAAGTGAAGCTGAACGGCGAAAGTATCGCGAAACTACAGCCCAACCAGTTGGCAGAGCGGGGCATGTGCCGAACGTTTCAGCAGATGCAGATCTGTATGAACATGACGGCTATTGAAAACGTGATGCTGGGCCGGCATCTGACTCTGAAAAGCAACTTGCTGACTACCCTGTTTCGTTTGCCTGCTCTTACCCGTGGTGAAAAAGCCGCGCGTCAGAAATCCGCTGAACTGATGGAGTTTGTGGGTTGTGGCGAGTACCTCGATACCGAAGCCTCGGCCATGTCCTATGGCGCGCTTAAACGGCTGGAAATTGCCCGTGCACTGGCCGCAGAGCCGAAAGTCGTCTTGCTGGATGAGCCGGCGGCTGGTCTGAACGCTGTGGAGACCGCGGCGCTGGAAGAACTGATCCGCAAGATTGCCGAGCAGGGCATTACGGTAATGCTGGTAGAGCATGACATGAAGCTGGTGATGGGTATTTCCGACCGTTTGCTGGTGCTTAACTACGGGCGCGTACTGGCGGAAGGTACGCCGGAACAGATTCGTGCAAACCCGGACGTGATTGCAGCCTACCTGGGCGGTTAAACGGAGCGAGGAATAACCATAATGACACAGACACCGACCAACGTCGCGCCTGAAGACAGCTACAGCCTGCAAGCCATCAGCACCATTGTTCAGGAACATCAGGCCCTGTGGCGCATACTGGATCTGCTGGATCAGCTCCAGCACGATATGAACATCAATGAACAGAAGCCGGATGAAACGCTGTTCAGCACTATCTTCGACTACATTCAGCACTTTGCACGGCGAGTGCACAGTTCGCCCGAGGAAATTGTGCTGTACCGCCTGCTGGGAGAGAAGTCACCGGAAACCAAGCCCTTGCTCGACAAGCTTGCGCACGGCTATGTGATTGGTGATCAGAAGATCAATGAGTTGCGCCATCTTTTAATGGTGTGCATGGGGCAATGGCCGGATGGCCGGGAAGACTTCAGCCACGCACTGGCACGGTTTACCGAGGCGTTGCGCAAACACATCAAGAAAGAAGAAGGCGTGATCATTCCCCGGGCGCGCAAGCTCCTGAGTGAAGACGATTGGCGCCTGATTACCGAATCCCGGGATCAGTCCAACGACCCGCTATTTGGCGAGCGGGTGCGGGACGAATTCCGTGAGTTGCGCCATCGAATTGTGAGTTACACGCCAGAACGCCTGGGCGGCCTGGGGCTACACCATACGCCGCGCAGAACCGCACAGCACGCTAAAGAGGAAATGCTCTCTATCAAGGGCCTGAAGACCTCCTATGGCCAGATCGAAGCGCTCCACGGTGTTGATATCCGTATCAACAGCGGTGAAATTGTTTCGTTGGTTGGTGCGAACGGTGCGGGCAAATCGACACTGCTGATGACGATTTCGGGCCTGCAGCCGACAGACAGCGGCAGCATTAACTTTGAGGGTAAGGACCTGCTGAAAATGAGTACGGACCAGCGGGTCGCCAGTGGCATTGTCCAGGTACCCGAGGGTCGGCAGGTGTTCAAGGATCTGAGCGTTGAAGACAACTTGCTGTTGGGCGCCTACACCCGTGGGCGTAGCCAGGAAGTGGAAGACGACATAGAACGCATGTATGAGAAATTTCCCATACTGCGCCAGAAGCGCCGCAACCTGGCGGGTGAACTGTCCGGCGGTCAGCAACAGATGCTGGCAATGGGCCGTGCGCTGATGGCCAAACCCAGACTGTTGCTGCTGGACGAGCCCAGCATGGGGCTGGCACCGCTGATTATTGAAGAGATCTTCAACATCGTCAAACAGCTTAAAAACGAAGGTATGACCATCTTTCTGGTGGAGCAGAACGCCTCCCAGGCGCTTGCGCTTGCCGACCGTGGTTACGTGCTGGAGACTGGCCGAGTGGTCATAGAAGGCTCGGGTCGTGAGCTTCTGAGTAACGAGAAAGTACGTGAGGCGTATCTGGGTATGTGATGTAACAGGTACAAAAAAACCGCCAGAGCCTGAGGCTGCTGGCGGTTTTTTTATGGCCGGAAGAATTACTCCGGCTCTTTAGCGCCTTCTTTTTTGGCGACCAACGTCAGAATATCGTAGCTGGCAACCAGCTCGTCGTTCTGATTGGTCACCTGAACATCCCACACAACCACGCCTTGCGGATGGCCATCCGGTGATGTGCGTCCCTGATCTATCTTGCGCTTGCAGGTCAGGCGGGCGCGAATGGTATCGCCCGGCGCGACCGGCTCAATGAAGCGCAGCGTGTCCAGACCGTAGTTCGCCAGTACCGGGCCTTCGCCGGGATCAACGAACATGCCGGCGGCCGCAGACAGCACGAAGTAGCCGTGTGCGATGCGCTTACCGAACTGGCTGTTGCGGGCGGCAATCTCATCAAAATGCATGTAGAAATGATCGCCAGACAGGCAGCCGAAGTTCACCAGATCTGCTTCAGTAACCGTGCGCCGGTGTGTCAGCAGTGACTGGTTAATCTGCAGGTCTTCAAAGTGATAACGGAACGGGTGTATCTCGTTCTCGATAACCTTGGCACCACGAATGTATTCGCCGGTGACCGCGGCCAGCATGGTGGGCGAGCCCTGAATAGCTGTGCGTTGCAGGTAGTGATACACGGCGCGGATGCCACCGAGCTCTTCACCACCTCCAGCGCGCCCCGGGCCACCGTGTTTGAGCATCGGTAGGGGAGATCCGTGGCCTGTGGATTCTTTTGCAGCTTCTGCATCCAGTAGGTGCAAACGGCCATGATAGGCAGCCAGCGCCGGAGCCAGTTTGGCAATGGTGATCGGGTCGCGGGTGGTTACCGTTGTAACCAGCGAGCCGCGGCCCTTGGCGACCAGCTCAACCGCTTCATCCAGGGTGTCGTAGGGGATAATCGTGGCCACGGGACCGAAGGCTTCAATGTCGTGAGCGCCACAGCCGTTCTCCGGGTTACGGCACAGCAGCAGGTGCGGTTCTATGAACGCGCCTTTTTCGGTGCCTTCACCCGTTGGCTTGAAGCTGCCGTCGCCGCCCAAAACCAGTTCGCTGGTCTTCAGCAGTTCCTGGATGTTGGCTTTGACATCTTCCAGTTGATCGATAGAAGCCAGGGCGCCCATGCGCACGCCTTCGACTGAGGGATCGCCTGTGGTGATTTTCGACAACCGCTCTTTGAGTTTGTCACAAACCGCCTGCACCTGTTCCTGAGGCACCATGATCCTGCGGATCGCGGTACACTTTTGACCGGCTTTTGCCACCATTTCGCGGCCGACTTCCCGCACGAACAGATCAAACTCTTCGTGTTCCGGTGTTACATCCGGAGCCAGGAGTGCACTGTTCAGTGAGTCAGCTTCGGCGTTGAACGGAATGGAGCGATTGATGATGTTGGGGTGAACACGCAACATGCGAGCGGTTTTGGCAGAACCTGTGAAGGTCACGACGTCCTGCTCTTCCAGGTGCTCGAACAGATCGCCGGTGCTGCCAATGATCAACTGCAGGCTGCCTTCCGGCAGAGCGCCGGATTCGTGCATCAGGCGCACGGCCAGTTCGGTTACGTAGCAGGTGGACGTCGCAGGCTTCACAATGGAGGGCATGCCCGCCAGGAATGTGGGCGCAAACTTTTCCAGCATGCCCCACACCGGGAAGTTGTAGGCGTCGATATGTACAGCTACACCGCCACGGGGCACCATAATGTGGGTGCCGGCAAAGTGATTGTTTTTGCCCAGTGGCGTTACCGGGCCTTCGTGTACCACGTTGCCTGACGGCAGCTCACGGCGGCCCATGCTGGCGTAGGAAAACAGCGTGCCGAAGCCACCATCGATATCAATACCGTTATCCGCTTTGCTGGAACCGGTATGCATTGAGAGGGCATAGAGCTCTTTTTTGTGCTCCTGCAGGTACATCGCCATGGTTTTGAGGGCCAGGGCGCGCTCCTGAAAATCCATGGCCAACAGGTTTTTCCCGCCGACCTTGCGGCCGTATTCAACGGCCTTTTTAAAGTCCAGGGTATCGTCATGCGTGTGCGCGACAATCTCGCCGTTGATAGCGCTGGGCAGGGCTTTGGCTTGTTGCTCACCCACCCATTCACCGGCAATAAAGCTTTTAAGAACTGACATTTACAAAAACTCCAGAATTACTATTCGTCGTAGTCGAGAGTGACCTTGTCACTGACGGGGTAGCATTGGCACGACAACACGTAGCCTGCTTCCACTTCGTAGTCTTCCAGGGCAAAGTTTTGATCCATCTCCACTTCGCCTTCCACTACCTTGGCACGACAGGTGGAGCACACGCCGGCTTTGCAGGAATAAGGCAGATCGGCACCTTCGGCGTTACCGGCATCGAGGATGCTCTTGGTGTCGCGTACAAGGTCGAAGGTCAGTGAGCGGCCATCTGCTTTAACCGTTACAACGCTGACCGCTTTCGGATCGATTCTGGTTTCAGACCGGTCTTTGCGAGCCTGAGGCACGCCGCCGGCAGGGGTAAAGAGTTCGTAGTGAACTTTTGACTTGTCGAGGCCGTGACGTTCAAGCGAGTCCTGCACGGTTTCGGTCAGCATCTGGGGGCCACAAAGGAACGCACCGGTCAGGTTTTTGGCGTCAATCCAGTGATCAAACAACTGATCACACTTATTGCCATCGATGCGACCGTTGTACAGGTCTATGTCCTGTTCTTCCCGGGTGAAGATGTACACCAGGTTGAAGCGGGTCATGTATTCGTTTTTAAGATCCTGCAGCTGATCCCGGAACATGGTGCTGCTGGTGCCCTTGTTGCCATAGAACAAAGTGAAATGGCTCTTGGGCTCGGTTTCCAGTGTCGTCTTTATGATGGACAGGATCGGCGTGATGCCACTGCCCGCAGCGACTGCCAAGTAGTTGCCTTCACGCTCCGGGTCCAGATCAATGGAGAAGTGGCCTTGTGGCGGCATGACGTCCAGCGTGGAACCTGGCTTCAGTTGCTCGTTGGCAAAGCTGGAGAATACGCCACCGGGTACACGCTTGATGGCAATGCGCAGCTCTTGATCATTTACGCTTGAGCAAATGGAGTAGGTGCGGCGTACTTCTTCGCCGCCCACTTTGGTCCGCACCACAAGGTGCTGACCCTGCTTGTACTTGAACTTATCCGCCATGTCATCGGGCAGATCAAAGCACAGGGATACGGCGTTTCTTGTTTCCGGTCTGACCTCTTTGAGGGCCAGTGAGTAGAATTTATTCATGATCGTATCGGCTCTATATGCATTTGAAGTAGTCGAAGGGTTCACGGCAATCAAGGCAGCGATAAAGCGCCTTGCAGGCAGTAGAGCCAAACTCGCTGATGCGCTCGCTGTTCTTGCTGCCGCACAGTGGGCAAGCAATCACTTCATCGGCGCCCAGAAGGCTCATTTTGCTGGCACTGCCCTGGGGCGGTGCTATGCCAAAAGCCCGGAGTTTTTCCTGGCCTTCCTCGGTTATCCAGTCTGTGGTCCAGGCCGGCGTTAACACGCGATTGATCTGCGGGTCGCGAATGCCGGCTGCGCGCAGGGCTTCCTCGATCAGCTCTTCAATCAGCTCGGTTGCGGGGCAGCCGGAGTAGGTGGGTGTTACATCCACGCTCAGGTGTTTGCCATCCCAGCTCAGGCTGCGAACGATACCTAGCTCCACTACGCTGACCGCAGGTACTTCCGGATCTTTGACATTATCCAGCAAGGCCCAGATGGCGTCTTCTGTCAGCAGTTCCGGGTGGGCGTTGGCCGGCACTCTGTCGCTGGCAATCAGTACGTCTACAGACGATGGCTCGCGTTCATTCACCGGAAGTACTCCCTTTATCAATCAGACCGGCTTACCAGGTCGTCGCATCCGGGTAGGCGCGAGGCAGGAACTGCATCACGGCCAGGATGTGCCCCAGGTGCTCGGTGTGCTCGCCGCGCTTGCCGCCCATGTACATCCAGGCGTCTTCCTCGCCGGTTGTCAGGGTGGCTTGTGCTGCGACTTCGCGCACCATGCCGAACCAGTCCTGCTTCAGTTGCTCAGGATCAGGGCCAATGCCCGCCTCGAACATGGCCTGGTCGATTTCATCCGGAGTTACCAGCTCACCGGTGAAGCGCCATAGCAGGTTGAAGGCATCCTGAATGCGGCGGTGGCTTTCTTCGGTGCCGTCGCCCATGCGCTTTACCCACTCAGACGAGCGGCGCAGGTGATAGGTAGCTTCTTTGACGGCCTTGGCTGCAATGTTGGCAACACGCTCATCGCTGGCGTTCACCAGGCTTTTCATTGTGAAGTAATGCCACACATCGAAGAAAAACTGGCGAGCTATGGTGACGGCGTAGTCGTCATTCGGCTGCTCCACCATCAGCAGGTTGCGATAGTCGTGGGCATCCCGCAGAAAGACCAGTTTGTCGGCGTCGCGGCCGTCGTCGATCAGTTCAGCGGCGTACTCGTACCAGTTGCGGGCCTGGCCCACCAGGTCGAGCGCCACATTCATCACTGCCAGTTCTTCTTCAACCGCCGGGGCCTTGCCCGTCAATTCGCTGAGACGCTGGCCCAGAATCATGTCGGAGTCCGCCAGGCGGAGCAGGTATTCCTGTAAAACTTGTTGCTGTGTCATGGGTCGCTCCTTACATGTGCCCGACTTCGTCAGGCAGCTTGTAGAAGGAAGCGTGCCGGTAAACCTTGTCTTCAGATGGATCGAACAAAATTTCTTTCTCGTCCGATGCGGAAGCTGTGATGGTTTCAGACGGAACCACCCAGATGCTTACCCCTTCGTTACGACGGGTGTACAGCTCGCGGGCGTTTTCCATGGCCATCTCATTGTCGGCAGCGTGTACGCTACCCACGTGCTTGTGGTTAAGGCCGTGCTTGCTGCGTACGAAAACTTCGTAAAGGCGCCATTCAGACATTGTCATTTCTCCTGTTTACGCGGCTTTGGCTGCGCGCTGTTTTTGTTTTGCGGCGTAGGCAACGGCGGCTTCCCGTACCCAAGCACCCTCATCAATTGCTTTGCGGCGAGTGGAAATCCGTTCATGGTTGCAGGGACCATCGCCCTTGAGCACGTCGTAGAACTCTTTCCAGTCGATGTCGCCGAAATCGTAGTGACCCCGCTCTTCGTTCCATTTCAAATCCGGGTCAGGCACCGTGCAGCCGAGGAATTCGAGCTGTGGAATGGTTTGGTCAATAAACATCTGGCGCAGTTCGTCGTTACTCTTGCGCTTGATCTTCCAGACCATCGATTGCTGGGAGTTGGGGGATTCGTCGTCGTGCGGGCCAAACATCATCAGTGCCGGCCACCACAGACGGTTGATGGAGTCCTGCACCATGTCCTTCTGCTCTTGCGTGCCTTCACGCATCATATCCAGCAGAATCTGGTAACCCTGACGTTGGTGGAAGCTCTCTTCCTTACAGATGCGCACCATGGCACGGGAATAGGGGCCATAAGACGTACGCTGCAACACCACCTGGTTTACGATGGCCGCGCCATCAACCAGCCAGCCCACTGCGCCCATGTCGGACCAGTTCAAAGTCGGGTAGTTAAAGATGCTTGAGTACTTGGCTTTGCCATCATGCAGCTTCTGGATTTCTTCATCGCGATCAGCGCCCAGAGTTTCCATGGCGCTGTACAGGTACAGGCCGTGGCCGGCTTCGTCCTGAATCTTGGCCATCAGCTGCAGCTTGCGCTTGAGCGTAGGTGCGCGGGTTACCCAGTTGCCTTCCGGCAGCATGCCGACGATTTCCGAGTGGGCGTGCTGGGAGATCTGGCGGATCAACGTTTTACGATAGCCGTCGGGCATCCAGTTCTTGGCTTCAATCTTGGTTTCAGCGTCTACCTTTTCCTGGAAGTCCCTTTCCTCGGGAGACATCTCTTCCAGGGTCTTGAGGCGCTTTGTACCGGTATCAACCATCTGTGCGTACATAACTCTCTCCGAATCTGACTTGTTGTTGTCTGCGTTCCGTGAACGGCAGTGCACCGTGACGAATCACGAGCTATGACTTCATACTATATGATACTGAATAAATATCAAGGAGAAGTATTCTGTATCATGTTTGTCTTGTAAGACTTTTGTATCATCTTTAACTGATTGAAAATAAACAACTAAAAATTTTCTATTAATGATTGCTTTTGATTTTCATAAACGTGAAGAAAAAATAAATGACCGGGCGTTGTGGTTGTTTGCCCGGGCTACAGGAATCAATCCTTGCGACGGTCAAATACCCGCTTGGCCTTGCCCTCAGACCGGCTCATGGTTCCCGCATCCTGCACCTGTATTTTGGTGCTGATGCCGATGTAGGACTTGATGTGGTGTGCCAGCTCTTTGGCAGTGTTTTCTTTGATGTCCGCTCCTTTTGCGTCCGCTTTCAGCTCAACCCGGACATCCACGCAATCCAGGTTGCCTTTCTTGTACACCTCGATTTCGTAGTGAGGTGCGAGGGCGCGACACTTGAGCACCTGTTCTTCAATCTGTGTAGGGAATACGTTTACCCCACGGATAATGAGCATGTCGTCGCTGCGACCGGTGATTTTATCGATACGGCGCATCGGGCGGGCCGTGCCTGGCAGCAGGCGGGTAAGGTCGCGTGTGCGGTAACGCAGTACCGGCATGGCGACTTTTGTGAGTGAGGTGAACACCAGTTCGCCGTATTCGCCGTCGGGAAGCACTTCACCGGTTTCCGGGTTGATGATTTCCGGATAAAAGTGGTCTTCCCAGATGGTCGGGCCATCTTTGGTTTCCAGGCACTCCATGCCAACGCCCGGACCCATCACCTCGGAGAGGCCGTAGATGTCCAGCGCCTGGATGTCGAGACGATCTTCCAGTTCTGTGCGCATTTCGTTGGTCCAGGGCTCGGCTCCGAAAATGCCCAGACGCAGCGGCAGCTTCTTGGGGTCAATGCCCTGGCGGTCTATTTCATCCGCAATGTTCAGCATATAGGAGGGCGTGACCATGATGATGTCGGGCTCAAAATCCTTGATCAGCTGAACCTGTTTCTCGGTCTGGCCGCCCGACATGGGAATAACAGTACAGCCGAGGCGCTCGGCACCGTAGTGGGCACCAAGGCCGCCGGTGAACAGGCCATAACCATAGGCAATATGAATCTTGTCCCCGGCGCTACCACCGCCGGCACGGATGGAGCGGGCGACTATGTCAGCCCAGGTTTCAATGTCACTTTGGGTGTAGCCCACGACGGTGGGTTTGCCGGTGGTGCCGCTGGAGGCGTGTACCCGGACGACTTTTTTCATGGGGACTGCGAACATGTTAAACGGGTAGTTTTCCCGCAGGTCGTCTTTTCCGGTAAACGGAATCCTGGCGATGTCTTCCAGGCTGTTGATGTCCATCGGCTTCAGGCCAATGGCGTCAAACGCTTTGCGGTAATGCGGCACATTGGTATAGGCATGCCAAACGCTCCAGCGCAGGCGTTGCAGCTGCTCATGGCGCAGTTCGTCCACGCTGGCCGTTTCCATCCGGTCCAGTTTTCCGAGTTTATGCATGGGTAGATTCATGATCGCTTCCTGTCTTGTTCTTGTTGCTCCGGTTTGCAGCCAGGCAAGTTTTTGTTCGTGTTACCGGCCCGGGATTGCCCGGGCCGGTTCAATCACTCTCTAATCACTCTCCAATCACTCGGCGCTGTCGACGCGCTCGATAATCAGCGCAATGCCCTGGCCTACGCCGATGCACATGGTGCACAGGGCATAACGGGCACTTTGGCCCTGCTGATGACGGCGCTCCAGTTCATTCAAAGCCGTGGTCACAAGGCGTGCTCCGCTCATGCCCAAGGGGTGGCCCAAAGCAATAGCGCCACCGTTAGGGTTTACGTGTTCGGCATCATCCGGCAGGCCCAGATCACGCAGCACGGCCAATGCCTGAGCGGCGAAGGCTTCGTTAAGCTCGATCACGTCCATATCGGCCAGCTCAAGACCCGCGGTCTTGAGTACCTTGCGGGTAGCTGGCGCGGGGCCCATGCCCATAATGCGTGGTTCAACACCGGTTGTGGCCATGGCGACAACCCGGGCGCGGGGTTTGAGGTTGTGTTGCTTCAGGGCATCGCCGCTGGCCAGCAACAGAGCGCAGGCGCCGTCGTTTACGCCGGACGCGTTGCCTGCGGTCACGCTGCCGTTTTCACGGAAGGGTGTTCCCAAGCTCGCAAGCTTTTCCAGGCTGGTTTCCCGGGGGTGTTCATCGGTATCAATAACGAGCGGATCCTGCTTGCGGCGGGGCACGCTTACCGGCACGATTTCATTATCAAAGCGGCCTGCTTTCTGGGCTGCAGCGGTGCGCTGCTGGCTGCGCAAGGCGAAAGCATCCTGATCTTCACGGGAAATACCGAAGTCAGCGGCGACGTTCTCGGCTGTCTCGGGCATTGAATCAATGCCGTACTGCTTTTTCAGCAACGGATTAACGAAGCGCCAGCCGATGGTGGTGTCGAACATTTCGGCTTTACGACTGAAAGCGGAATCGGCCTTGCCCATCACGAAAGGTGCGCGTGACATGGATTCCACTCCACCCGCCAGCATCAGTCCGGCTTCACCCGTACGCAATGCGCGGGCAGCGCTGCCGATGGCGTCCATACCGGAACCGCACAGGCGGTTGATGGTGGCGCCCGGTACATCAATCGGCAAACCTGCCAGCAGCAATGACATACGAGCTACGTCGCGGTTGTCTTCGCCGGCCTGGTTGGCGCAGCCGTACAGCACGTCGTCGATAGCAGACCAGTCCAGTTCGCTGTGGCGTTCTTTCAGTGCCTTCATGGGAATGGCACCCAGGTCGTCAGCGCGCACGGTTGCAAGGGCGCCGCCGTAACGGCCAACCGGTGTACGTACAGCATCTACTATGTAGGCATCTTGTAGGCGTTTTTCGTTACTCATTGATCATTCTCCGACTGGATGACTTCGCCGCGTACCTGGTAGGATTTGCCGCGAAACAGGGCTATTACATGGCCGTTCTGGTTGGTGACAGTAATGTCGTATACACCGGTGCGGTTGCCACGGGACTGCTCAACCGCGTTGGCTGTGAGTAGATCGCCTTCACGGGCTCCAAGCATGTACTCAATGGAGCAACCGGATGCCACCGTCGCTTTATTGTAACTGTTGCAGGCAAAGGCAAAGGCCGAATCAGCCAGGGTAAACAGATAGCCACCATGGCAGGAGCCGTGGCCCTGAATCATGGTGCTGGTGACCGGCATTGTAACCGTGGCTTTGCCCGGGGCTACGTGGGTAATCTTCATGCCAAGGTCGCGACTGGCCAGGTCCCGGTCGTACATGGATTCGGCGCAGTCCTGTGCCAGTTTTTGCGCATCGGGTGCGTGGTGTTCGTTGCTCATGAGTAGAATCCCTTTTCAGCGAATCGGTTTTTTCGCAGCAGCAAGGCTGGCCGGTAGCGGTCTTCGCCGTAACTTTGCTGAATGTGTGTCAGTACCCTGTGCACCAGGCTGCAACCGAGGTTATCGCTCCAGCGCAGCGGGCCTTCGGGATAATTGAGGCCGGCTTTCATGGCGAGGTCGATATCGCTGACAGACGCTACGCCGTGCAAAAATGCGTCTGCGGCCTCATTAACAAGCGTAGCCACAGTGCGCATGATCACCAGCCCCGGGCGGTCTGCGACTTGACTTACAGCAATGCCGGCTTTCTGCAACAGGGCGCAGGCGTCATTAATAGCCTGTGATGACGCCTGATCGGCTGCGGCGATTGCGAGGCGGCTGGCTTTGGCATAATCGAACGCCAGATCCAGCAGAACCAGATTGTTGCAGGCTTCTGCAGCGGCGCGTTCAGTCGCCATGCGGCCATCGGTCAGCGCCAGTGCAGCTTCACCAAATTGCAGGCGGCCCGGGCCGTCCCGCTCGATGATCTTGAGACCGCTTTCGCTCAGGCGCGCGACCAGTGCGGCTAGTGGGCCGGGGTTACCTTCGACAATGAGAGTGTCTGCATCGCTGCTGGCCGATACGGCTGTTGCAGGTTCCGGTTTTTGCGCACCTTCAGCGTAGCTGTAAAAGCCCTGTCCGCTCTTGCGACCCAAACGGCCAGCTTCAACCAGCTCTTTCTGCACCAGGGAGGGCAGAAAACGAGTGTCCTGATAGTAGGAATTGAAAACCGAGGAAGTAACCGCGTAGTTCACGTCGTGGCCGATAAGGTCCGTCAGTTCGAAAGGCCCCATACGAAAGCCCCCGGCTTCGCGCACGATGGCGTCCAGTGTTGCGCTATCTGCTGCTTGTTCCTGTAGCAGGCGCAGGCTTTCGGCATAAAAAGGTCGGGCTACCCGGTTAACGATGAACCCCGGTGTAGAGGTTGCCGTTACGGGTTTTTTGCCCCATTGCGCGGCAGTGGCATAGACGCATTGAGCAACCTCATCGCTGGTGGCTAAACCCTTGATCACCTCAACCAGAGCCATCAGTGGCGCCGGGTTAAAGAAGTGCATGCCGACCAGGCGCGCCGGGTGCTTCATGTTTGCGCCCAATGCCGTCACGGATATGGACGAAGTGTTTGTGGCCAGAATGGCTTTTTCACCACACATGTCTTCAAGGTTGGTCAGTAAGCTACGCTTGATGTCGAGGTCTTCAACGATGGCTTCGATCACCAGGCCGGCTTCCGCAAGCTCACTGAGCTCTTTGATCGGCTTGATGCGATCCAGAAGGGCGTCCAGCGCAGACTGCTCCATCTTTCCTTTATCAACCCGGCGTTGCAGCTGTTTTGCGATACCTTCGCGGCCTGCCTCGGCAGCACCCTCGCGCTGGTCGTGCAGAAATACCCGGTGGCCTGCTTGTGCCGCGACCTGAGCAATGCCGGAACCCATGGCGCCAGCACCGATGACGGCAACGGGTGTATCGGTGGCAAGTGCTTGCATGCTCAGTTCCCCTTGAATTCGGGTGCGCGCTTCTCCATGAAAGCGGCAACGCCTTCACGGTAGTCGTCAGTGCGGCCAGCCTGCCGCTGAAGATCCCGCTCTACCAACACCTGCTCTTCAAAACTGTTGTCGGCGCTGGCGTGCAGAGCCCGCTTGATCATCGCCAGGCCTTTGGTGGGCTGGGTAGCGAAATGGCGGGCCAGTTTCATCGCTTCATCCTCCAGTGCGTCGTCCTCTACGCACTGCCAGATCATGCCCCACTGTTCCGCTTTTTCAGCACTGAGCTTGTCACCCAGCATAGCCAGGCCTTTGGCCCGGGCCATTCCGACTGAGCGCGGCAGGGTCCAGGTGCCACCCGAGTCCGGGATAAGGCCGATTTTACAAAAAGCCTGTACAAAGTTTGCTGAGCGAGCTGCCAACGTGATGTCGCAGGCGAGCGCAATGTTCGCGCCGGCGCCGGCGGCAACGCCATTAACGGCGCAGATAACCGGCATGGGAAGATCCCGAATCGCCTGCAGCATCGGGTTGTAGTATGTCTCAATAGAGTACCCAAGATCCGGAGCCTCGGCGCCCGGATTTACGTTGCGATCCGAGAGATCCTGGCCCGCACAGAAACCGCGGCCATTACCGGTAAGCAGCATGACCCGTACGGTGTGATCGTTGCGGATGGTCTTCAGTGCGGCGCGCATCTGCTCATGCATCTCAACGTTAAAGCTGTTGAGGCTCTTGGGGCGGTTCAGGGTGACTTTGGCAATTCCCTGGTCGATATCGAGAAGCACACTCTGCTCGGTCATGGAAAAATCCTTGTTATCGCAGTGAAACCCGGTCTGGTCGCATCGGGTGGGTGTTTTAATCAGACAGACAACCGCCCTGATCCGACCCTTCCGGGAGCAGTATTTGTGGCATGGCGGTTCCGGCATTGCGTTGTTCTAAGGGTTTGGCGGTAAGGCCTGATGGTTATCAAGGCGACTTCCACAGGGTGGTGTTCCACCTTATTGGTTTCTGGAAAGAGTATAGGTTCGAATTGATACCGGTCAAGAATCTCAAGCCAGGTTTTTGTATCACGTTATGATGAGGGCAATTGGTACATCTGTAGACTTATGATTTTCATGGTTATTTTTTTCCTTAGCCTTTAGTCTTAGATGGAGGTGAAAGACGCTATAACGGGCCCCGTCACTTTGTAAGCCGTGTACTATCTGTTCTGATACAGAAAAAGTAGCCTAAAATACAAAAAAACAAACATGTTATGAGGAGCACTTTATGCCCTGTTACCGGATTGATGGTGTAACGCCAGTTGTACACCCATCGGCTTACGTGCACCCCACCGCCGTGCTTATTGGCGATGTGCATGTTGGGCCGGATTGTTATATCGGGCCTTGCGCGTCTTTACGCGGTGATTTTGGCCGTATTGTGATGGAACAGGGTGCAAACCTGCAGGACACCTGCGTGGTGCATGCCTTCCCTGGCCGGGACGCGATTATCCGGCGCAACGGCCACATAGGGCACGGCGCTGTGTTACACGGTTGCGTAATAGAGGAGGACGCCATGGTGGGAATGAATGCCGTGGTGATGGATGAGGCTGTTATTGCTGCTCGTTCTATCGTGGGTGCCGCGGCCTTCGTAAAAAGCGGCTTCAGCTGCGAGCAGGCGTCACTGATTGTCGGTTCGCCAGCAAAAGTGCTGCGCGAGCTGAGCGACAAAGAAGTTAGTTGGAAGCAGCGTGGCACCCAGGAATATCAGACACTGACGCGCCGGTGCCTGGAAAACATGCGGGAGTGCGCGCCGCTGGCCGAGGTGGATGCTGATCGGCCGAAGCTGCAGATTGATGGGCATGATCTGAAGGACCGGTAGTCGCCCGCTCCCATGGACCCTGTGCCGAACGAAAACGGCAGCAGGGTTGCCAGCAAGCCCCTCTGACGGGCTTTCTTCATTCCGGAAAGACGTTTACGTCCGGGGCCTCCAGAAAAACGTCAATTGGCTGTGGAACTCCGAAAAAATAGCCTTGCAGGTATACATGAGGGTGGCGGGAAGCCAGAAAGTCTGCATGGACATGGGTTTCCACGCCCTCCGCAACAACCCGAACTCCCATGGTTTCGCCGATCCGTACGACCATCTCAACAATGTTGGCAGCCATAGGCTCATCTGGCGCTGACAGCACAAAGCTCCGGTCGATCTTGACCTCAGATATGGGCAGGCGCTGCAGCCGCGACAGTGAGGAGTAGCCCGTTCCAAAATCGTCCAGCGAGAAGGAGCAGCCCAGGCTGCGGATGTCCTTCATTTTTTGCACAACTTTGTCCAGGTTGTCAGCCGATACGCTTTCTGTCAGTTCTAATATAAGCAGCTCCGCGGGGAACCCGGAGTTGGTTAATGCGCGCTCTACCGCTTCCACAAAATCATCTTCCGCGAAGTGCTTTATGGAAATGTTGACGGCACACTGGATAGTGGGGTTGATGCAATGCAACGCACTCATTTTCTCCAGCGTTTTGCGCAGAACCCAGCGTTCGATTTTTACAATTTGTCGGGAATTTTCCGCGTGTGGAATGAACTCACCCGGGCCCAGAAGGCCGCGTTCGGGATGATCCCAGCGGATCAGGATTTCCAGCGCGCAGAGAACCCGGTCAGGTGAAAATTGGGGCTGTGCGAACAGCACCAGTTGGTCCTGTTCAAGCGCCCGGTTTAGTTCCGATTCAATTTTCAGCTGGTGACGTATTTGATCGCTCATTGAATCTTCAAAAATGGCGATCGGCCGGTTAGCCGTTTTGGCACTGCGGTGCGCCGTTTCGGCGTGTTGGAGTGCGGAAGACGGCGAGTTTGAGCTTTCAGTGGGGTATAAGGCCGCGCCAACGGTTACCTCAAGACGCAGGTCAGGACTGTACTCATTCTGGATGGGCTCAGCCAGGCTGTTCTGGATACGACCGTAGAGCGCTAGAACAACCCGATATGCGTCATCTATAGTCCACCGTTTAGGGGCCAGAACTATGCTGAAATCGTCACCGGAGAGCCTGGCTATGGAGTCGTCTACGAAAATAGCATTGCTCAGGCGCTTGGCGAACTCCCTGATTACTTGGTCACCGCATTTGAAACCGTAGGTGTCATTGATATAGCGAAAGTTGTTGATATCGATAACGAGGACTGCGGTAGATACTTTGCCACGATTACAGAACTTCAGCACGGTACCCAACTGGTTTAGAAAAAGAGCACGGTTCGACAGGCCAGTAACCGGGTCGCGCCACTTCAGCTCTTCTAACCGCTGTTCTGTTTCTTTTACGCTGGAAATGTCATTAAAAACGATAACGTAGTGTGTGATTTCATTATTATGTGAGCGAATGGTGCTGATTGTCCGAAGCTCAGGATAGAGTTCTCCGGATTTTCGGCGACTATGGAGCTCTCCAGACCAGTGGTCATGATCAGCCAAATACGCGCGGATGCTATCCAGGCTCAAGGGAGTATCAGTGTCTTTGCTCAGGTGTGCGTAACTGGCATTGAGTACATCTTTTTCGGAGTACCCCGTAATGCGGGAAAACGCTGCGTTAACCGCTATTATCGTATTGTTTGCATCCAGAAGGATGATGCCTTCCGAGGTTGCCATGAAGACTCTCTCGAACAGATTTCTGTTGTACTGATCGGAGTTGTTGAGCTGTTCAAGCTGTTCATTGAGCGCCTGATTGAGTGCTGTGATGTGATCAAGCATTCCGTTGAGGGAGATGTGCGTGCGCACCCGGGCCCTGACCGCAGGCAAACGGATTGGCTTATGGATATAGTCAACGGCACCGGCTTCAAATCCCTTCTCTTCTGATTCCGAGTCGCTCAGGGCAGTGATAAAAATGATCGGTATATGTTGTAAGTCGCGCCTGGCTTTCAGGTTGCGGCACATTTGAAGCCCGTCCGTTCCGGGCATCATTATATCCAGCAGGATGAGGTGGGGCTTGTCGCCTTGCTCAAGAATGTTCATGGCCTCGGGGGCACTGGACGCAACAATCAGGTCGTAGTCCTGACTGAGTGCGTCTGTCAGGACGCGAACATTCGTGGGTTCATCGTCAACGACCAGGATCCTCGGGCTGCCGCCCGGTCTGAAACTATCTGACCCATTTTCCCTGGGTAACTCAAAGTAGGGGTCTGACACAATTGCGCCCTCCATCTTCCTTGGCTTCGTAAAGGCTTTTGTCTGCGGCTTCAATTAATTCGGCCGTACTTGATAAAGACGACGGGTGAGTCGCTGTGCAACCTATGGACAAAGTGAAGGGTGTACAGGGTTTCGCGAACTGCAGGCAGTTGTGGAGTTCTGTGTGCACGGCCTTGGCAAAATTGTTTGCTGCCGTTATCGTGCTGTGCAAATTCGCCCCGGGTATGAGTGCGACAAACTCGTCACCACCGAAGCGTGCAACGATTTCTCCGGCTCTCGCAAAGCTGGAGTTCATGACGGTTGCGAGCTGTTGCAGGCATAAGTCGCCTTGGGCGTGACCATACCGGTCGTTGATCTGTTTGAAATGATCCAGATCAACCAGTATCAGCCCAACGGAGCTGTCCTGGCGCCAGGCTCGTCGCCACTCCAGGTCAAGCTGTTGATTGAACATGCGCCGATTGCCAATACCCGTTAACGGATCAGTCAGTGCTGCTTCTGCCAGCATGTCTGTTTTTCGTTTCAGGTCAATAAACGTAGATACTTTGGCGCTTAGTATGGTTTTGTTGAACGGCTTCAGTACATAGTCTGTTGCGCCGTGCCGGAAGGCCTCTTCAATATCCTGTATTTGGTCAGAAGCAGAAATGCAGACTACGGGCACGTATGCATACAGTTCCGAAGCTCTCAGTTCGTTCAGAAAATCAAGCCCGGAACCATCCGGCAGGTACAGATCGAGAAGCACGATATCTATTTCATCAGACAGGAGCAGCCTTGCTTCAGCAAGGCTCTGGCTGATGATCAATTCGCAGGCGCCCCCCAGAATGCCAGCGAGGCTGGCAATGCCGACGGGTTCATCTTCTACGATTAGCACCGTGGGTGCGCTATTTATGTCCATCGGGCTAGCTGTCCTGGCTTTCAGGTTCGATCTTTGACAGCAGATCGGTTGCTTCTTTAAATTTGTAGGTTTCAAGTGCCCGGCTTAGCCGGGATGCAAGGATGGTTTCGTTGTTCTCGCGCAGAAACTCCAGCACCCGATCAATATCACTGTCGCTCGCAATACGGTTGTTACCCAGCCGCTGCGCCATTCGCGTAATGGTGTGGTTGATCGGCTCTCTTCGAATATTATCGGCCAACGCTGGGGTTTCTGTAGTCCAGGCCATTTCAGATAGCAGTTGAACATGCTCCCGAAGCGTTGTCAGAAGTGTCTCCGGGCCAGGTATTGATTGGTCTGATTCAGCGGCTTTTTCAACCCGCTCTGCTACGCTCACCAGTTCCGTATTGGCGATGTTCGCCGCAGCCCCTTTTATTTTGTGAGCAATGGCCTTGGTTTCTCTCGGGTCATTGAGCTGTAAACAGCGTTCGATGTCAGCGGTCATTTCCGTGGAACTGGCCAAAAAACTGCGCATGCACCGGTTGAAAAGGGCCGGGTCGGCTCCGAACATAGTCTGGTAAAGGGGTTGGGAAATGAACCCGGGCAATCCCGTCTTGGCAGTGTGTTCCGGTTGGCTTGTCGACTTGGCAGAGGCTGGTATTGGGCGGGTAGTAGCATGTTCTTTGAAAAAAGCCTGCAGCAGCCTCTGAATATCTCCGGGAAGAACGGGCTTGGTGAGGTAGTCGTCCATACCAGCGGCGTAAGAGCTGCTGCGATCATGCTCGGAGATCGATGCGGAGAGGGCTGCTATAACCGGCTGCTTGATGTTCTCATGGCTTCGAATCTGACTGACAATATCCTGTCCGGTTTCACCATCCAGGTGCAGATCCATAAGAACAAGATCAAACGAGTGGGTTTCAAGCTGGTGCATGGCCTGAGCTCCGTTATGGACAGACGTCGAGTCCACCCCTAAAGAGCTTAGATAGCTTGCAACGATTTCGCAATTCAACTGTACGTCATCGACGATCAACGCTTTCAGATTTTGGTATAAAAGGTGGGGGGCAGATATAACCGTGTGTTCCTCCAGCTGCTGTGGTGCCAGCTGTTCAAAAAGCTTGGAGGGTGTCAAAGGTTCGAATGCAAGCCGCCCGCCAGCGTCCTGAAATTCGATCATCCAGTCACGTTTGAAACCAGCGGGGACAACCAGAAGAAGTCCCTTCAAAAAATATTGCTCCGAAGCCCCCAATAGTTCCTGCACGAATGCTTTGATGAGGTCTGTTTCGATACTTTCCATGTCGACAATAACCATCGAAGGTTTAGTGTCCATATTACTGGTTGCGTTTGCCAATACCGACTTGATCTCCTGTAGAGTTTTAGCCGGTATCAGTTCCAGAGACCAGTGTTCCCGGTAGGTTTCCAGGAGGCAAAGGTTATGCTTCATACCATAGTGATAGACCTGGATAGGGCTGGAAACATGGCGAGTACCGATGCTTCGTTCGTTCTCGGCCAGATCAACAGGAATCATGAGTGTAAACTTGGATCCCCGGTTTTCAGCACTTTCCAGCGTGAGCGTCGCGCCCATCAGCTGGGCAAGATGGCTGCTGATTGCAAGGCCAAGGCCTGACCCACCGAAAACGCGGCTGGTGGATTCGTCGGCCTGGCGAAAATTCTCGAAAACCCGCTGTTGGTCCTCTTCCCTGATTCCGATACCAGTATCCTTCACCGTGATTTTGAGCGTTCCATGAGTGTTGTCACTGCCGCTAAACCCGATGCTCACGCTCACGCTGCCTTCGTGGGTAAACTTGATGGCGTTCCCGACCAGGTTGGTGCATATCTGCGAGATTCGCATGAGGTCGCCTGTTACACGCCTGGGTGTGGACGGCGCAATGTTCACGCGCAGTTTCAGCCCTTTCTCTTCGGCAACGATGGCAAATAGCTCAACGCTGCGTTGGACAAGAGCCTCAATTTCAAACGGCTTATAATCCAGCTCTATGTGATCTGCCTCGATTCTCGACAGGTCCAGAATGTCGTTTAAAAGCTGCAGCAATACCTCTGATGCTGAAAACGCTTTGCTCACCAAACGCCGTGAGTAGTCGTTGAGTGGTGCTTCTTTTAACAACACCAGCATGCCGATAACGGCGTTCATGGGCGTACGGATTTCGTGGCTCATGTTTGCGAGAAATGCCGTTTTCACCTTGACGGCAGACTCTGCCTCCAGCTTCTGCATGTTGAGCTCAGCGGTTTTCTCTATGACTTCCTGTTCTACCCGCCGCTTTGCGTTTGATAGCAACATGAATGCGGCCAGTATCAACCCGTTTATAGTCAGGCCGCTTAAAAGAATAGCGGTGGGTAGCCTGCTTACGTTGTACTTTTCGAAAAGCTGCGTTGTCTGGACGTCAAACTTCCATTCCCGGCCGTATATACCCAGAGGGTAAGAAGCTTGGAACATAGGGGAGGTGTCGTAGTTGTTCTCTGTTGTTTCACTGAACTCGCTATATAGCTGGTGTTCGCCATCGCTGATTTGAAAATGCAGTAGTCGGTTAGTATTTGCCAGGGTGCCTTCCATTAGCCGGGAGACAATAAACGGTGCGTACACAAGGCCCAGGAAATCCGCTTCTTTGTTTTCTTGTTGCCGTGCTTCCGGAGTGCGGTAGAAAGGACGAAAAAACAAAAAGCCCGGCTTCTTTTCGTCATCCTGCACCAGCGCTATCGGGCCGGTAATCTGGGTCTCGCCTGTGCGCATGGCTTTCAGGGCAGCCGTGAAGCGGTTTGACTCATGGGCCATGTCAAGGCCGATGGCAGCTTCGTTTCCGGCTAACGGCTCAAGATAGGTGATGGGCCAAAAGTCGGTTCCTGGATGAGGCGGGTGAACGCGAAAACCCGGGCGTTCTTGTCGCTCTTCCGCAAGATAGGATTCAAGATTGCTTTTCGGCACCCTTTCAATAACGCCGATCCCGCTCACCCCTGGTAAACGGTCTTGTACCGCAAGTGACTCTGCGAAGCGCTGCCATTGAGAGCGCGAAATGTCGCCGTCGTTTGCACGGATGGTGCCGACCCCGGAAAGCAGAGCAAGCTCGTATTTTTGCATCCGGTCCATCAACAACCCATTGAGTTGCTGAACCCTCTGGTCAAACTGGTCTTCAGCCCTGGCATCGGCAATTTGTGCAGAAAATTGCCAGGCTGTGATGGTCAGCAGCAAGGAAAGGCCGACCACTACCCAGTGCAGATTTTTTATTTGAGCGGCAGCGCCCCGGAGCTTTACCATATACTGGTCTTGCCTGAGTGATGGGTTTATGTACGATAAGCCACACTAGCCGAGATTACGCAAAAGTTATAGCTCGACAGTAACTGACCGCGAACTGAGAGGGTTTGTGGAGCGGTCGTTTTCAGCCAGTACGTTGATCAGGCCAGGTGCAATCATGGCGCTTCATATACAGCGGTGTGGAATAAAAAGGTGATTATGGATCCCGAACAATGGCAAAGCGTTCTGGACGTTATTCCGGATGTGCGTGACGGCCTGACTCGCACAGAGAGGCTTATTCTGTATCTGATACATGAAACCCAGAAGGAGCGGGGCGGGCGTAATGTCCCCACTGTTATGCTTTATGGGAGGGTGCTGGAGTACGTGGATATGAGTGAGGCCGAGCTGCATGTGTATCTTGACCGGCTCGGCGTTCGGGGTGATGGCACGCAATAGCTGCGGCGCCTGCAGCTCGGCTTACTGATCCAGCACGTAACGTCTGCGACCGGCGCCTAGCCCGGCAACTATGGCGCCAATCGCGATCAGGCCAAGGAAGCCGCCTGCGACATTCCAGCTGTCGAATTTTTCGTGCAGAATGCCGACAAACAATGGGCCCAGGGCCGCCATGGTGTAGCCTACGCTTTGCGCCATGCCCGATAAGCGCGCGGCGGTCTCTGCATCCCTTGCTCTTATGGCAAGCAGTGTGAGCGCTATGCTGAATGCCCCACCCTGGCCCAACCCCAGCAAAACCACCCACAACCACACCCCTTCGATAGGCGCATAAATGCTGCCGCCAATTCCGATGAGTATTGCCAGCATGACCAGGACGACCATGGCTCGCTGATCGCGCATATGGCTGGCAATCCAGGGTGCTGCGATAGCGGATGGCACCTGCATAAGAATCGATACCGACAGGGCCAACCCGGCGTTAACTGCGTCAATGCCCCGGTCCTGCAGGATCGTCGGTAACCAGCCGAAAATCGTATACGCGAGGGATGACTGCAGGCCCATATAAAAAGCGATCTGCCAGGCCAGTGTGTCCTTGAAAAGGGATTTTTTTGGCGCGCGGGGTGCCTTGGGAACCTGTTTGCCATCAAGCTGAAGCCACCAGACGACCGCCGCAATTACCACGGGTATTGCCCAGAATGCCAGAGCGGGGTGCCAGGCATTGCCAAAAGCTAGACGCAGCGGCTCAGTCGCGCCGGCTGCGACGGCCGCACCGGTGCACAGTGCAGCCGTATAAATACCGGTCATCAGACTTGCTGATTCAGGAAAGTCGCGTTTGACGATTCCCGGTAGCAGAACGCTCATTACGCCAATGCATCCGCCGGCGACCGCTGTGCCCAGGAACAAACCACTGACGCCGAGGTAAGGACGTGCGGCCAGAGCTACACCGAGGATTATGAGGGCGGCCAGCACCGCCCGCTCCATACCGAGCTTACGTGCTGCACGTGGAGCAATCGGCGCTGCGAGGCCCAGAAGCAGCACGGGCAGTGTTGTAAGCACGCCTTGGCCGACGGATGACAACGAAAGGCTATCACCGATGGTTTTGAGTACCGGCCCGACACTGGTCAGTGCCGGGCGCAGGTTGAGGGCGACCAGCATCATGCCCAAGAACATCATTATGGCGTTGCGGGATTGTTGGCGGCTGGTTTTTCCGGTCATTAGCGTCAACTTGGTTTAGCGAGGGTTGATTATCAACACCCATTTTGGTGCACCTCACTGATCGGTCAGAAGAACACTCCCGGCAGCCAGGTGGCGATTTCCGGAAAGACCATAATGATGCCAATAGCCAGTATCTCGATGATCACGAACGGAATCACGGAAGTATAGATATCTTTCATGGTGATTTCCGGCGGTACCACACCTTTCAGGTAGAACAGGTTGAATCCGAAGGGTGGCGTCTTGTAGCCGATCTCCATGTTGATCACGAACAGGATGCCGAACCAGATCGGATCGAAGCCAAGGGATTTTACGATCGGCATAAACACCGGCAGAGTGATCAGCATGATGCCAACCGGGTCGAGCACCATGGCCAGGAAGAAGATGATCACCATCATTGCAATGATGATGCCCCAGGGGCCACCAGGGATGTGCTGCATCATGCCTTCGATAAGCTCCTGTGCACCCATGCTTTGGTATGCCGCGCTGAATGCGTGAGCTGCAAACAGAATCCACATGATCATGCCGGTGAGCTTGAAGGTGCGAATAGCAGCTTCCTGCAGGATGCTCCACTTGAGTTGGCGATAAACGGCTGCCGAAATCAGCGAGCCGAGAACACCCATGGCGGCGGCTTCTGTTGGCGTGGTAATGCCGCCGATAATGGAGCCCAACACCATGAAAACAACGCCAATGGGCAGCAGTACAGCCCTCAGGGCGCGGAGTTTTTCGGGCCAGGTGCCACGTTCCTCTGGCGGCAGCGCGGGTGCCAGGTGCGGCTGCAGGGTAGAGCGTACAAGGATGTAAAGAACAGTCATAACCATCAGCAGCACACCCGGCATGATGCCGGCAGCAAACATCTGGCCTACGGATACACCGGTAATCAGTGCGTAGAGAATCATCAGTATGCTGGGTGGTATCAGAATGCCCCAGCCGCCACCTGTATTGATTACCCCCAACGCCATCTTGCGATCATAGCCCCGCTCCAGCATGGAGGGGAGTGCGATGGTTCCCATGGCAACCACTGCTGCGCCGCTGATGCCAACCATGGCCGCAAATACCGCGCAGATAACCAGGGTTCCTATTGCCAGACCGCCGCGAAGGCCGCCAAACCACAGGTGCATCATCCGGTACAGGTCCCTTGCGACACCGGTTCGTTCCAGCACCATGGCCATGAAAACAAACAGGGGTATGGCAACCAGGGTAAAGCTGCCCATGGTGCCCCAGATCTGCGAGGCCACCATATAGAAGGAATCAAATCCCCAGGTGAAATAGAGAAAGATCACCGAAACGCCACCGAGAACAAAGGCCAGCGGCAAGCCCAGTAGCAGGAAAAACAGCAGCGAGCCGAAAAACAGCAGGGTCAGGATTTCAATACTCACGACTGCTCTCCTTCGGAAATGCTCTGATCCGGGCGGTAATAATCCAGATTGAAGGCAATGGCAATGTCTTCAAGGAGCTTGGCCAGACCCTGCAATACCAGCAGTCCGGTGCCGACGGGAATGGCCAACTTGACTGGCCAGATTGGCGGGTTCCAGGCTGAGTAGGTGGTTTCCCAGCTCGATATGGATTCGCTTGCCATATCAATGCCGAACCACAACAGGGCAAGGGTAAAAATGAAAAATATCAGAGAGGTGAAAATGTCCATTACTGCCCGCTTGCGTGGGGGCAGCTGTGAGTGCAGAAGGTCGACATTGACATGGCCCCGGTGAGCCATGATGTAGCCTCCGGACATGACCGCATAAACGCCGAACAGCATCTGGGTAAGCTCGTTGGTCCAGACTGTGGGTGCGTTCAGCAGATAGCGGAAGCCCACCTCCAGCAGCAGGAACGCGAACATGGCGAAAATGAGCAAGGCTATCCAGCGCCCGACAAAGTCATTAAGGCGGGTAACCCCACTAATGAATGCGGTCAGCACACTCATGGCACTCTCCAGGAGGATGTTGGGTTGCTTCAGGGATAAAAAGGCCGGACGTCAAAGACGCCGGCCTTTATCAATTATCTGATTTCTTTGCTCAGAGGTAGCCGAGCTCGGCCAGGTAGCCTTTCAGCATGTCCAGCGCCTTCTTGGCGTTTTCGCTGCGCTCACCTTCCTCGTCCCACATTGCCTGTGCGGCCTTTACCAGCTTGTTCTGAACGTCATCCGGCAGAACGTTTACCTGCACGCCCTGTTCGGCGATGACCTTGGCCAGGGTAAGGCGCTCCTTGTAGAGGTATTCGTTGGTACGAATCCAGAATTGCTCATCAAGTGCGTCTTTGACGATCTGCTGCATGTCTTCCGGCAACTTGTTCAGCGCCTTCATGCTGACAATGATGACGTCTGTGCCCGCAATGTTCAGGGCTGGTTGAACGTGGTACTTGGCCACTTCATACAGAGCCATGCTGGCGGCGCCCTGAGCGGCGCCCCAATGGGCACCGTCAACAATGCCCGAGTCCAGTGCCGAGTATAGCTCGCTGCCAGGAATATAAGATGCTGCAGCACCCGCTTCGGTCAGGAACTTTTGCAGAACACCCGAGGAGCGAATCTTCAGGCTGGTGAAATCGTCCCAGTTATTGATAGGCTTTTTGATCACCATCTCGGTGGGGTACACCTTGTCGGTCGCCCAGTAAACGTTGTGCTCAGCCGCTTCGTCCCGGAGCATCTGCTCAAAGCCCATGCCCTGATGAAAGTACTCAGCCTCCCAGACGTTACGGAACGCAAAGGGCAGGCCAGAGGCAATGCCGGCAAGGGAAATCTTATCCTGAGCGTAAGAGGGTGAAATTGTGCCCATTTCAAGAATACCGCGGCTCACGGCGTTGAATGTTTCCTGAGCCTTGAAAAGCGCGCCGGCTTCATAAAGCTTGAGCTTGAGGCGCCCTTCTGTGCGCTCGTCCAGAACTCGTTGCAGCCTTACCAGGCTATCTGTGTAGGAGCTGCTGGCACCCGGCCAGTGGGACTGTACTTTCCAGGTGAAGGTTTCCTGGGCTGTTGCGGGTGCAGCGGCCAGGGCAGCGGAAACCCCAAGCGTAAGGGCTGACGCGTAAACGGTCAGGGTCTTGCGTGCGTTGGCGAAGAGATTCATGACTGTGCCTCGTTCGTTGTTGTAATGATGGTTCTTGTTGTTTCACTGTGCAGAACTGACGACTGCAGGGTGAACTATTGTTTGGTGAATCTATCACAAGATCGGGCTTTTGCAATAGGATGTTTTAGGCTTGGACAACAGAATATATCTAAAAGGATAGCTCAATGATCGACAGTCAGCAGTCTTATGGTGTGCTTCAGCTTGTTATCAATCGTCCTGAGAAGAAAAATGCCCTGACCCGGGATATGTATCAGCAGTTGAGTCGTGCTTTAAACCGTGCCAATGGAGACGAGACCGTAAATGCCATTGTTATCTCCGGCGCCGGCGGTGTGTTCACTGCCGGCAACGACCTGGATGATTTTCGGGCTCGCGCTACGGATGAACACCCGAAGCCGTCCGCCGGGCTGGCTTTTATTAAAGCTCTGATGGATTGCGATACACCGGTTATAGCGGCCGTTGAAGGCTTGGCAATCGGGATTGGCACCACTTTGTTGTTGCATGTGGATGTCGTGGTGGCGGCAGAAAGTGCGAAATTCAAAACAGCGTTCGTGGATCTTGGGCTGGTGCCTGAGGCCGCCTCGACAGTCACTATGCCTTTGCATCTGGGGGCCCGTAAAGCCACCGATCTCTTATTGCTGGGTGACGTGATCAGTGGCAGCGATGCCAGGGATTGCGGGCTGGCAAGCCGACTTGTGGGTAATGGGCAGGCTTTGTCTGAAGCGTTGGTAATTGCCGGAAACCTGGCAAGTAAGCCCCGAGAGGCACTGCGGGCCAGTAAGCGATTGATCCGGGCGCCTTGGCGGGAGCAGGTAGAGCGAGCGCTGGAACGGGAGAGGAAGGTGTTTACTGAGCGGCTTCGTTCCGAAGATTGCCGGGCCGCACTGGATAAGCTGGCCCGGCGCTGAGTGGAATTAGCGTGGGCTAGTGTGGGGTAGCTTGCCAGTAGGGCTCGCGCAGCTCCCGTTTGAGGATTTTGCCGATGGTGGAGCGGGGCAGCTCATCCCGGAATTCGATGGCAGAGATGCGCTGGCTTTTGCCCAGTTTTTCGTTGGCCCATTCGAGTATCGCCGGCCCGGACTCTTTGTGTCCGGGCTTGAGAACGATCAGGCCTAGCGGTGTTTCACCCCACTGTTCGCTTGGAACACCGATAACCGCTACATCATCTACCGCTGGATGCGCCAGCAGCGCCTTTTCAAGGTCCACTGCGTATATGTTGAATCCACCGGAAATGATCATGTCCTTGCGACGATCGAGAATATGGATAAAGCCCTCCTCATCGATTCGCCCCATGTCTCCGCTGCGATAAAATACATCACCTTCGGGGCTTTCCCACACTATTTCCCGGGTCTGCTCTGGCCGATTCACATAGCCACGCATCATTGAAATAGCCCGGCCAACAAGCTCGCCGATTTCGCCTTTCGGCAGTTCGTGGCCATCTTCGTTGATTACGCGCACCTCCGCGCCTTCCGTCGGAACGCCCACGGAACTCCACTTATCCGGGTGCGTGGCGCAATCGAGGCTGGTTGAAATGCCGCCCTCTGTGAGGCCGTAAAGTTCCCGTATATTGCCGGGCCAACGCGCCATGGCGTCGGCTATTACGTCGGGTCTCAGAGGTGCACTGGTGCAGAGTTTCAGCTTGAAGCTGGAGAGATCGAATCGTTCAAACTCCGTGTCGGCCAGGATCCTCTGGTATTGCACCGGCACCAGCATGGCGTGGGTCACACGGTGTGCTTCGGCCAGTTCCAGAAACCGCCGGGCGTCGAACTTCGCCATGATCACCAGGGTGCCGCCATGGAACAGCGTGGGTAACACTGAAACCAGTGTGGTGTTGGAGTACAACGGTGTTGAGACCAGGTTAACGGCATCGCCATCCAACCCGAAGCGGCTCATGCGCACCATCTGTCTCTGCCGGAAACGGTAATCATGAAGGATGCCTTTCGGGGTGCCGGTCGTGCCGGAGCTATAGATGATGTTGAAGGCATCATCCATTGTTACATCTGCGGGCGCGGCTTCTGTAGAGGCATTGCCAAGCCAGTCGCTCAGTGTTTCGCCAATCCCTTCACCATCGTCATCCAGGGCAATAATGCGGTCGGCTGACAATCCCTTCAGCCCGGGTTGGAAGCTATGAAAGAGGTCCCGGTTTTTTTGCGACACAAACAAAAATTGGGCGCTGCAATCGGACAGCATCAGGTTCAGGGCTTCGGCACTGGCCATGCCTGAAAGCGGCACCATGCAACCGCCTGCAGTCAGTACGCCAAGATACAGCGCAACATAATCGGCACTGTTCTCCGACAACGCAGCAACTGAGTCGCCGATCTGCAGGCCTTCGTCTCTCAGGCGGTTGGCGATCTGGTTGGTCCGATCCAGAAGGGCTCGCCAGCTCAAAGTGCCTTGTTCACTGATCAATGCCGGATGGTTTGCGCGGGTAGCGGCAAACGCCTGTATCCGGTGGCCGATGGCCTCCATGGGTTCATTTTGGGTTATGGGTGCATACACCGGCATTTTACTCAGGTTACTTTTCATTTTTGTGCCTTATGCTGCTATTGTGTTTTGACTAGTGAAATTTACTTCCGATTATATTGACTCAAAAGCGGAAGGCATGACAAATTAATGCGAAAGCAAAACCGCCGGCGCAATAATAAGACCCACAATAATATAGCCAGAGATACAAGGAGCAGCGGTATGGGGCGTTTTGAGAATCGGGTGGCACTTGTTACCGGGGCGGGCAGCGGTATAGGCCGGGCAACCGCTTTGCGGCTGGCCCGCGAGGGTGCTCGAGTGGTCATGGCGGACACGTCCGAGTCGGGCCTGATTGAAACCGGGAACCTGATGCCCGCAGACGCTGAACACCGCCGGCGCATCGTCAACGTTGCCGATGAGGCTCAGGTAAAAGATCTGGTCAGCGAGGCTATCAAAGCTTTCGGGAAGATCGACATCCTGTGCAATATCGCGGGCATTGCGAGCACAGGCAAAGGCCATCCGCCGGTAACTGAAAACGAACGGGACGAGTGGGACAGTGTGTTGTCGGTTAACCTCGTTGGCACTATGTTGCTCATCAAGCACGTTGCGCCCCACATGCAGGCTCGCAAACTCGGTTCTATTATCAATACAGCTTCGGTTGCCGGTATCCGGTCTGGCGCAGGGGGCAACGCTTACAGCGCCTCCAAGGCTGGAGTGATTAACCTTACCATGACTGCTGCGTGTGATCTTGGCGCCGACAATGTTCGTGTGAACGCCGTGTGCCCGGGCTTGATAGAGACAGGCATGACTAAACCGATATTTGATTACGCCCGCGCCCATGAAAAAGCCCACAAGCTGGGCGCTCGCTGCGAACTCCGCCGTTATGGCAACCCGGAAGAAATCGCGGCGGCCATTCTGTTTTTTGCCAGTGACGATGCCAGCTATATCACCGGGCAAGCGCTGCCGGTAGATGGCGGCAATACGGCCTCTCTGAATCTGCCAGGAATGAAAGTGTAATGAGCAAGCAAAAATTGTCTTCTGTTGATGGTGCTTATGTAGATGGCACAGAGTTGCCGGGCTTTCATAACCTGCTCGGATACCGCCAGGCCTCCTGGGAGGAAAATGAAGCGGTTATTGCATTGGAACTGCAACCGAGGCATCTGAATCTGGGCGGGGTTATCCACGGCGGCGTGCTTACCTCACTGCTTGATATTGCCATGGCGCAAGCCGGCACACACTGCCCCTACCCGGGGCGGATGCGCAAAGCCATCACCCTGTCTTTAACCACGACGTTTACCGGTCAATGCTCCAGCGGCACCATTCGTGTGACTGGGCGCAAGCGGGCTGGTGGTACGCGGATTTTCAACAGCACCGGCGAGGTCCATGACGACAAGGGCAACCTGCTTGCCATCGCCGAGGGCACGTTCCGGATCCGGTCTGGCAGTGACAAGCCGGAAGGCGTTCCTATCTGATTGTCAGTACATCAAACAAAAGCCTGATCGGCGATGAAGTCCGGTCAACGAATCATTATTAAAGAGGAAGCGACATGTTCGAGTTATCTGACAGAGTAAAAAAGCTGCAGGCGCAGCTGAACGAGTTCATGGATGCACACATTTATCCCAACGAGCACACGCACCACGAGCATATTGAAACGGCAGAGAATCGCTGGGCGCCGGTTCCGATTATCGAAGAGCTGAAAGTGAAGGCGAAGGCCGAAGGCCTCTGGAATCTGTTTCTACCGGAGAGTGATTTGGGAGCCGGTCTCACCAACTTTGAATACGCCCATCTGTGCGAAATCATGGGCCGTTCTGAAATGGCACCGGAGGTGTTCAACTGCTCCGCGCCGGATACCGGCAACATGGAAACCATCGCCCGGTACGGCAATAACGAACAGCAGGAGCAGTGGCTGAAGCCGTTGCTCGCAGGTGAAATCCGTTCCTGTTTCTCCATGACCGAGCCGGATGTGGCTTCCTCTGATGCCACCAATATTGCCTGTGAAATTCGTCGCGAAGGCGATGAGTATGTGATCAACGGAAAAAAATGGTGGTCTTCAGGTGCCATGACAACCTCGGCAAAAATTGCCATCGTAATGGGCAAGACCGACCCGACAGCGCCCAAGCATCAGCAGCAGTCCATGATTCTGGTGCCATTGGATGCGCCCGGCGTGAAGCTGGTCCGCCCGCTGACCGTGTTTGGTTACGATCACGCACCTCACGGTCATGCAGAGGTCCATTACGAAAATGTGCGGGTTCCTGTCACTAACATGCTGCTGGGTGAGGGGCGTGGTTTTGAAATCGCTCAAGGCCGCCTTGGGCCAGGCCGCATTCACCACTGCATGCGTACCATTGGTGTTGCTGAGCGTGCGCTGGAGTTGATGTGCAAGCGTGCCAACGAGCGCGAGGCGTTCGGCAAGCCGCTGTCCAGCTTTGATTCTATCCGCAAGGACATCGCCCGCAGCCGCATTGAGATCGAGCAGGCGCGGCTGTTGACTCTGAAGGCTGCGCACATGATGGATACCGTGGGTAACAAGGTAGCTCGTCAGGAAATCGCCATGATCAAGGTGATTGCTCCGAGCATGGCTTTGAAAGTGCTCGACCGTGCCATTCAGGTGCACGGTGGTGCCGGCGTGAGCCAGGACACCTTCCTTGCGTCAGCCTGGGCCAAGGTTCGGACATTGCGGTTGGCAGATGGCCCGGATGAAGTGCATCTGGATTCTGTTGCCAAAATTGAACTGCGCCAGTACCGCTAACCGAATCGCACTTTTGGGGAAGAGCCGACGGGAAGAGCGCTCAGGGGCACGCTGTGAATACGTCCCTGTAGGCTTGTCAAAAACATCCGTGTTTTTGACATCCCCTGAGCGCTCTTCCCGCCGGCTCCCGCAGCTTTGAGTATGAGGATCACGATATGAACAATCCACTTTTTGACATGACCGGCAAGGTAGCCCTGATCACGGGTTCCACCAAAGGTATTGGCCGTTCAATTGCCGAAGAAATGGCCCGGCTGGGCGCTAAAGTTGTTATCTCCAGCCGCAAAGCCGATGCTTGTGAGCAGGTTGCGAATGAGCTGAAATCGCAAGGTTACGAGGCCATGGCCATACCCTGTCACGTCGGTAAAAAAGACGACCTGCAGAACCTGGTGAACAAGACAAACGAAGCCTGGGGCACTATCGACGTGCTCGTATGCAACGCCGCCACCAACCCCGTTTATGGCCCAACCTCCGAAATGACCGACGAGGCCTGGGACAAGATCATGGACACCAACGTTAAAGGTTCCTTCTGGCTCACCAACATGGTGCTGCCGCAGATGGCAGAGAAAGGCGAGGGCGCCGTTGTGATGCTGTCCAGCATCGCCGGAATTCGTGGTAACACCACTATCGGTACCTACGGTGTATCCAAGGCCGCAGAAGCCGCACTGGCGAGAAACCTGGCCGTGGAATGGGGCCCGAAAGGCATCCGCATCAACAGCATCGCCCCGGGCCTGATCAAAACCGACTTCGCCAAAGCACTCTGGGAAGACCCCGTTCGTGTTAAACGTGCCGAAGATAAGACCCCACTAAGAAGAATCGGCGACCCCGTAGACATCGCCGGCCTGGCCGTATTCCTGTCAACCAAAGCCAGCGCCTACATAACCGGCCAAACCATAGTAGCCGACGGCGGCGAAACTATTTGTTGAGACAGGGCCTCGCGATTGGTGGTTAGGCCGGCGGGAGGGGTACCTTTCTTCCGGGAAAAAGAACTCGCTGCGCTCAGACACCTTTGTTCCCTACAGAAAGGCACACCACCCACCGTCCGCTGATCTTTTGCGGGCTGCGGCACTTAAAGATTAAAGAAGGCTAAGACGAATCATGAGTATGAAGCCGGAATTGGTGGAGGTTCTGCCAGCACACAAATTTGACGAAGCCAAGCTCCTGTCCTGGCTTCAGAAAACCCTGCCGAATTTTGGCAACCGCCTCGAGATAAAACAGTTTCAGGGCGGTCAGTCCAACCCCACGTATCTGTTAGACACCGACAGCGGCCGATATGTCCTGCGCAAAAAACCACCCGGAAGAACACTGCCCTCTGCCCACATGGTCGAGCGAGAGTACAAGGTAATCCAGGCACTCTCAGACAACACCAATTTTCCGGTGCCCAAGGCCAGAGTCCTGTGTGAAGACAGCGAGATCATTGGTACGCCCTTCTACGTGATGGACTTTCTGGAGGGCCGCATTGTCAGCCATTCCGCCTTGCGAGAGCTGGATCGTCAGGAAAGGCTGCCAGCCCACCACTCCGCCATCGACACACTCGCAGAACTGCACTCCGTTGATGTGAATGCCGTTGGCCTTGGCGATTACGGTCGCCCGGAAGGCTATGTGGCACGCCAGGTTTCGCGCTGGAGCAAACAGTATCTGGCGGCCAAAACCGACGACATGCCCGCCATGGACAAACTAATGGCCTGGCTGCCCGAAAACCTGCCCTCGACCGATGAGTGCGCGATTGCCCACGGCGACTATCGCTTCGGCAACCTTATGTTGGCGGCGGACAAACCCGAGGTAATCGCTGTACTGGATTGGGAACTTTCTACCCTGGGGCACCCGCTGGCGGACCTGGCCTACTACTGCCTGCCATATCACCTACCTTCGGATATGCCCGGTATGCGTGGACTGCTGGGAGAAGATCTGGAAGCACTAGGCATCCCGGATGAGCAGGCAACCATCGCTCGCTATTGCGCTAAAACCGGCCGTGAGAGCATTGCAGACTGGCACGTGTATCTCGCGTTTTCACTGTTCCGCCTAGCCTCTATCGTTCAGGGTGTCTACAAGCGGGCGCTCGACGGTAACGCCGCCAACGCCAATGCCCTGGAAGTAGGTAAGCGGGCCAGCATGCTGGCCGAAACCGGCTGGGCAATTGCAAGTGCAGGAGAGCGGATATGACCGCCCCCATGGTTCGGCGCATCCTTATCACCAACGACGACGGCATTAACGCTCCAGGGTTGGCGAGGCTGGAAAAAATTGCCCGTAATCTGGCGGAAGAGGTTTGGGTCGTTGCCCCAGAGCACGATCGCAGCGGCGCAGGCCAGAGCATCTCGATACATCACCCTTTGCGGGTTTACGAAACCGGAGAGAAGCGCTACGCGATTTCCGGCACTCCGGCGGATTGTGTTCACTATTCGCTTGGCCAGTGGTTTAGTGAAACACCTCCGGATCTGGTGTTGTCTGGCGTTAATTGCGGTGCCAACATCAGTGACTCAGTACAGTATTCGGGAACAGTTGGTGCTGTGCTCAGCGCTCACCATATGAGCATTCCCGCCATTGCTCTGAGTCAGGCTTTTTTGTCTCGAGACGGTATCGACTGGGCACCCGTCGAGCGCTTTGGTGAAACGATCATCCGTAAGCTATGGCAGCCGGGCGAAACGCGTGCATGGAACGTGAATTTTCCCGCCTGCGAGGCAGGAGAAATTGTCTCCGCTCGTTGGTGCCAGCAGTCAAGCGGTTCCATTCAGAAAGCCCGCCTGCAAGCCGGCCAGGATTCTCGCAGCCTGCCATACTGGTGGCTTGGGTTTGATCGCAGTTCGCGGCATATCGTAGCGCCGGATTCCGATGTAGCTGTGCTGAGAGACAGGGCGATTGCTATTACGCCGTTACGGCACGAAGCCCCCCTGCCCGGGGAAACCAAAGAATTTGATCTGTCCGCAATGCTGGCAGACTGATTTAAACCTGAAGAGAACAACAATCATGTTCACACGCCACTACGCGGTCTGGCCTAAAGAGTTGCCCAAGACCATGACGCTGCCGAAAACCAGTGTTTTTACCAACCTGGAAATCTCGGCCCTGCGTTACCCCGAACACACAGCCATTATTTTTTATGATGCGTTCATCACATACCGTCGGTTGCTGGCGGAAGTGGAGGCCATGGCAGGTTATCTGCAGGCACAGGGTGTAAAAAAGGGTGATCGGGTACTGCTGTACATGCAGAACTCTCCGCAGTATGTGATTTCTTACTATGCGATTCTGCGAGCGGATGCTGTGGTGATTCCGGTCAACCCCATGAACCGGGCCGCAGAACTCGAACACTTCATTGCTGATACTCGTTCGGCCGTCTGTCTGGCGGGCCAGGAGCTGGCTAAATATATTGCGCCGCTGTTGGAAAAAACCGACCTGGAGCAGGTCGTGGTGGCTTCATATAACACCTACATCAAGCCTGGCACCGACCTGGACCTGCCTGCGGAAGTGGCAAGCCCCGTCTGGTCGGGCGATGTTCCAGGCCTGGTGAGCTGGGAAAGTGCCATGGCGGCGGGCCATAGCCCCCGAAAACATACGGCTGGCCCGGAAGACCTGGCGGTAATCCCCTATAGCTCGGGTACAACCGGTGCACCAAAAGGCTGTGTGCACACGCATCGCTCGGTGATGGCAACGGCGGTCCACCGCGTGTTCTGGAACCTTAGCACCTCCGATAGCGTGCAGTTGGCCACCTTGCCTTTTTTCCATGTAACCGGCATGACCGGTTCCATGAATGGGCCGATTTTCGCCGGATCCACTTCGGTGATCATGACCCGCTGGGATCGCACCACAGCATCAAGGCTCATTGAGCGCTACAAGGTCACCGGCTGGACCAACATCGTCACCATGGCCGTGGACTTTCTGTCCAATCCGGATATTGGTAAATACGATCTGTCCAGCCTCAACATGATTGGTGGCGGAGGCGCCGCCATGCCGGTCGCCGTTGCGGAGAAGCTGAAAAAGCTGACGGGCCTGAACTACATCGAGGGCTATGGCCTGTCGGAAACCATGGCCGCAACCCACATCAACCCCAACGCAAAGCCCAAAGCTCAATGCCTGGGTATCCCGGTGTTTGATGTGGACAGCCGGATTATCGATGTGGATACCCTGGAAGAGAAAGGCCCTGGTGAAACCGGTGAGATTGTTTCCTGTGGCCCGCAGGTAACCATCGGCTACTGGAATCGGCCGGCCGAAACCGATGCGGCGTTTATCGAAATTGAGGGCAAGCGCTTTTTCCGCACCGGCGATCTCGCGTACTACGACGAAGAGGGTTACTTCTTCATGGTCGATCGCCTTAAGCGAATGATCAACGCATCCGGATTCAAAGTGTGGCCATCGGAAGTGGAGGGCCTCATGTACCGACACCCTGCCGTTCATGAGGTGTGCATTATCTCGGCGCCGGATCCCAAACGGGGTGAAACGGTGAAGGCCTGTATCGTGCTCACACCTGAGGCGGAAGGCAGCACCAGCGTTGAAGACATTACAGGTTGGTGCAAGGAACAGATGGCAGTCTATAAAGTACCTACCATTGTTGAATTTGTGAGTACCCTGCCCAAGTCCCCCACAGGCAAGTTGATGTGGCGAGCGCTTCAGGACGAAGAATGGAAGGGAAGGGACAAATCATGAACGATAAACCCAGTATTCTGATTGTTGGCGCCGGCGCTATAGGCAGCTTCTACGGCGCCATTCTGAAGAAGGCCGGTTGCTCGGTGAGCACCGTTTTGCGTTCAGACTACGAAGCGGTCAGGGCCCAGGGTATTCGGATCACGAGCACGCTTGGAGATCTGTCCTACGAACCTGATCATGTATACCGGGATGGTGATTTGCCTGATGAAGCGCCTGACTTTCTCATTCTGTGCGTGAAGGTTTTGCCCGGTGTGGACCGGGTTGCACTGGTCGCGCCCTGGATGGGCGAGAAAACCCGTCTGGTGCTGATCGAAAACGGGCTTGATATCGAGAGAGAGCTGGCCGATGCTTACCCCGACAACCCTCTTATAAGTTGCTTGGCTTTCATTGCCGTGAGCCGGACAGAATCTGGCATCGTGGAGCATAAATCCTACGGCAAGCTAGTGATGGGGCGTTACCCGGAAGGCGTTGATGAGAACTGCCGGGTTTTGTCTCAGCTATTTACCGAGGGCGGGATTAATATCGACCTGACCGAACGCGTTGTGGGTGAGCGCTGGCGCAAGTGCCTCTGGAATACCCCGTTTAACCCCCTGTCGGTTGTTGCTAACGGTGCAGATACCCGAACCATTCTGGACACCGAGGGCGGCGAAGAGCTGATCCGGGCGATGATGCGTGAAGTGATGGTTGTGGCTGCCGCTGAAGGCTATCCAATGGATGAGGCACTGATCGATAAGAATATTGAGGGCACCCGCAAAATGCCCGCCTACAAGAACAGTATGGCACTGGATTACCTGAACGGCCGCCCGATTGAACGGGAGGCGGTTCTGGGTAATGTGGTGACCTTGGCCGGGTGTCATGGCATTGCAGTGCCTCACCTGAATACAGTGTTGGTGACTCTGAAGATGCGTGCAGCGCTGGAGGGGCGGGAATAGTATTCAGACAGTACTCAGAGCCCGCTTGCCGGGCTCCGAATAACGTAGTTTTGTTCAGAAGTCTCGCTCAGACTACATACATAGCGAGGTTTTCTGCTACGCAGGCCGGCTTGTCCTGGTGGTTTATTTCCACGGTGGTTTTGTAAGTCGCCAAGGTTCTTTTGTTATCCACCGGTACAACGTCTACCAGCTCGACTTTAGTGCGGATCTCCGAACCCACTGGCACTGCCGCTGGAAATCGCAGCTTATTCAGCCCGTAATTAATCGTGGCCTTCGTGCCCGTTACCCGCAAAGCCTGAGGGTTGAGCCGGGACATCAGCGATACCGTCAGATATCCGTGGGCTACGGGGCTTTTCCAGGGCGACTCCCGCTTTGCCCGTTCCACATCCACGTGAATCCACTGGTGGTCACCCGTGGCATCGGCAAAGGCTCCGATCATCTCCTGAGTGATCGTGAGCCAGGGGCTGTAGCAACACAGACTTCCTTTGTGGCTGGAGAGCTCGTCGAGCTGTATTTCCATCATGTTGTGCCCCTTTTAAACTGCGTAACCAGGGTTTTTGCTGTCGAGAAGTCGAATCAGTGCCGGCCAGGTGAGCGCTGCTGCGCTGCCCAGAGCTTGTGACTGATCCGCAGTCGTCTTGACCGCCTGCTCTGAGGGCATCCACACCGGGCCACAACTCTGTGCTTTAACTTGTATCTCACAGGCCTTCATCAGGAAATACAGGTACGTAAAGGTTTCCGGAACGTCTTTACCTGCGGTGAGAACGCCATGATTGCGCAGCATCATCATGGACTTGTCGCCGAGATCCCGTATCAGGCGCTCACGCTCATCCAGGTTGAGAGCCACGCCTTCATAGTCGTGGTAACTCAGGTGCGCCAGGCATAGCATGGCGGTCTGGCTCAGGGGTAGCAGGCCGTCTCTGTGGGCTGAAACTGCCACGCCATCTGGTGCATGAAGATGCATAACGGCACCTGCATCGTCACGCCCCATGTGTACGGCGCTGTGGATAGTGAAGCCGGCAGGATTCACCCGGCCAAGACCGCCGGATTCCACCACTTGCCCGTCCCTGTCCACCTTCACCAGAGAGGAAGCGGTAATCTCGTGGAACAACAGGCCATAAGGGTTAATAAGGAAGTGATGTTCAGGGCCAGGTACCCGAGCAGATAGGTGGGTAAAAACCAGGTCATCCCACCCGAACAGGGCAACAAGACGATAGGCCGCAGCCAGCTGGCTACGAACCTGCCATTCCGCCTCTCTCAGGGCATTTGCTTCGGTGCTTGAGGTGTTTGTTGTCATGCGTTGTTCACCTTGTTATTCGCTGTGCATAAAAAAGGGGGTGGCAAGCCACCCCCGAAAAAGACCTCTGACTGATAAGAAGGAGGTCTCAGGCTCACTGATCAGGGAGTTTAGCTTGCTCGCAAAAGGGATGCGTAGCGCTCCAGGTGGAAGTCATCGTCGCCCAGCTGGTGGTTGATCATGATCAGGCGCTTGGCGTAATGGGCAAAGTTGTATTCCCATGTCATGCCAATGCCGCCGTGGGACTGTATACCCTGTTCTG